>JASLAP010000335.1 GCA_030147065.1 Pseudonocardia sp.
CCACCACGCTGACCCGGATCCTGGTGTTCGGCCTGTTCGCGGTCAGCCTGGACCTGCTGGTCGGGATCACCGGGCTGCCCTCGCTGGGGCACGCGGCCTACTTCGGCGCCGGCGCCTACGCGGCCGGCTGGGTGTCGATCAACATGACCGCGGCCGCCCCGGTCCCGCTGCTCGTCGGCGCCGCGGTCGGGGCGATCGCCGCCGCGCTCACCGGCTGGATCACCGTGCGCACCGGCGGGGTGTTCTTCCTGATGCTCACCCTGGCCATCGGCGAGATCCTGCAGCAGCTGGCCAACACCTGGGAGAGCGCCACCGGCGGGGCCAACGGGCTGACCGGCGTGCCGTCGGTGCGCATCGCCGGGGAGCCGCTGGTCAACGCCGGCTACCTGTACTGGTACGTGCTGGTCGTCGCGGTGCTCGGGTTCGCGCTGGTATGGCTGGTCGCCCGGTCGCCGTTCGGCGCCGCGCTGCGCGGCATCCGGGACAACGAGCCGCGGATGCGCGCGCTGGGCTACCCGACCGCGCTGTACAAGTACGCGGTGTTCGTGCTCGCCGGCAGCGTCGCCGGGATCGCCGGATCGCTGCTGGCCGCCCAGCAGCGCCTGGTCACCCCGGCCGACCTCGGCTTCCTCACCGCGTCCTTCGCGCTGCTCGCGGTGGTCATCGGCGGGGCCGGCTCGCTGTGGGGCGCGGTGCTGGGCGCGGCGGTGGTCGTGCTGGTCCGCGAGACCCTCGGCCCCAGCCTGGACGGCCACGGCCCGCTGGTGCTGGGCCTCGTGTTCATCCTGGTGGTGTACCTGCTGCCGCGTGGCGCCGCCGGGCTGCGGCTGCGTCGCCGACGACCCCCGGAGGTGCCGTCGTGACGGCCGGGACCGCGTTGCGCTGCGCCGGGCTGAGCCGGTCCTTCGGCGCGCTGAAGGCGGTGGACGCGGTCGACCTGGACGTCGCCCCCGGCGCCCGGCACGCCCTGATCGGACCCAACGGGGCCGGCAAGTCGACGCTGTTCAAGCTGGTCACCGGCACCCTGCGGGCCGACGCCGGCACGGTCGAGCTGGCCGGGCGCGACGTCACCCGGCAGAGCGAGGTCGTCCGCTGCCGGCTCGGGATGAGCCAGACCATGCAGCACTCCAGCCTGTTCGCCTCGATGACGGCCGCCGAGACCGTCGCGCTGGCCGTGCAGCGCCACGACGGCAGCCGGGTCTGGCCGATCCCGCGGCGCCGCCCGGAGGTCTACGAGCGGGCCGAGGAACTGCTCGGCACGGTCGGGCTGGCCGGGCGCGGCCCGGTCGGCGTGCCCGCGCTGTCGCACGGCGAGCGCAAGCAGTTGGAGGTGGCGCTGGCGCTGGCCTGCCGGCCGTCGCTGCTGCTGCTCGACGAGCCCGCGGCCGGGATGAGCCCCGCGGAGAGCGCCCGGCTGGTCGAGCTGCTCGGCGAGCTGCCCGCCGACATCACCCTGCTGATCGTCGAGCACGACCTCGACCTGGTGTTCTCGGTGGCCGACGCGGTGACCGTGCTGCACCTGGGCGCGGTCCTGCTGTCCGGCACGCCGGACGAGGTCCGGGCCAGTGAGGCCGTCCGGGAGGCCTACCTGGGCACCGGGCGGCGGGAGGAGCTGTTCCTGTCGTGAGCTTCCTGACCGTGCGCGGGCTGGTGTCCGGCTACGACCGCGGCCGGGTGCTGCACGGCGTCGACGTCGACCTGGCCGCCGGCGCCGCGCTGGGCCTGCTCGGCCGCAACGGGGTCGGCAAGTCCACCCTGGTGATGACCCTCGCCGGGCTGGTGCCGGTCGCCGCGGGCTCGGTCGTGCTGGACGGCGTCGAGCTGGCCGGCAGCCGGCCCGACAAGATCGCCCGGGCCGGGGTGGCGCTGGTCCCGCAGGGCAGGCGGGTGTGGGCCACGCTGACCGTGGCCGAGCACCTGTCGCTGGCCTCGCGGTCGCGCAGCGGCACCTGGACCGTGGACGGCGTGCTCGACCTGCTGCCCCGGCTGGCCGAGCGGCGCCGCCAGTACGCCGGGCAGCTCTCCGGCGGCGAGCAGCAGATGCTGGCCATCGCCCGGGCGCTGCTCACCAACCCCCGGCTGGTGCTGCTGGACGAGCCGTCCGACGGCCTGGCCCCGGCGGTGGTCGACCAGGTCGCCGAGGTGATCGCCACCATGCGCGCCGAGGGGGTGGCGGTACTGCTCGTCGAGCAGGACCTGCACCTGGCGTTCGCGGTCGCCGACGAGATCGCGGTGATGGACAAGGGCACCGTCGTGCACCGGGTCCCCACCGACGACTTCCGCCGCGACCGCGCGACCGCGCAGCGCCTGCTCGGGGTGGCCTGACCGTGCACGGCTGCGGACCGGAGCCCCGGGTGGGCTGATGACCCGGCACCTCCTCGACATCGCTCCCCGCGACGTGGCGGCCGACGCGCTCGGCCTGCTGCTGCACGCGCCGACCCCGCCCGCGCTGGCCGAGCTCACCCTCACCGACCACCGCGGCGGCTCCCTCGTGCTGGGTGTCCTCGGCGCCTCGCACGCCGTGCTGGCCACCCGGCCCGGGCACCGGCTCACCGAGCAGGTCTCCTGCGACGCCGTGGCCGCGGGCGGGCAGCCGCTGCCGCGCCGCACCCGCAGCGGCGGCTACGAACTGACCTCCGCCACCACGACCGTGCCGCGCGCGGAGCTGCAGGGCACCGCGCGGCGCCTGGGCGAGCTGGCCGAGCGGGACGGCTCCTGGCTGTGCGGGGCGTTCCCCGGCGCCCGGGACGCGCTGACCGCGCTGACCGGCGCCGCGCTGCCCGCCGGCGGCTGGACCTGGGAGACCTGGCACCTCTATCCCGGTGAGGAGAACGGCGTGATCGTGACGACCCGGAGCAGGTGGGTCCCGTGAGGCGGCGGACCGCCCGGCTGGCCGCGCTGCTCGGCGCCGGGCTGCTGGTGGCCGGCTGCGGGGCGGGTTCGCAGGTGCGCGACTTCGTCGACGAGGCCTTCGACGAGCAGAGCGTCGCCGGGGACACCGCCACCTACCTGTCCACCGACGCGGTCGGCCCCACGGCCGCGACCATCGCCGGCGGCGTCGCCCCGGTCGTGCGGGCCACCGACGCCGGCACCGAGTACCTGCGCTACGACGACGACATCGTCGTCGTCAGCCCGGCCGGCGCGACCAGCACGGTGCGCGTCGAGGACCTGGACGGGCCGTACCGCAACGGGCAGTACGCCTACCTGGGATCCGGGTTCGACCCGGGATCGCCGGCCGGCGACATCGACGACGACGACGCCAAATGACCACCGGCCTGATGACCACCGGCCACGCCACCGTGACCGGACCGACCCCGGGAGGAACCCCGTGACCGTGATGCCCGCCGCGATGCAGTTCGGGTCGGTCGACGGTGCCGCGCTGGGCCAGGGGGTGCTGGCCACGCTGCTCTACTTCGGCGTCGGGTTCGCCGTGCTGGGCCTCGGCTTCCTGGTGCTCGACGCGCTGACCCCGGGCAACTTGCGCCACCAGGTCTACCTCGACCGCAACCCGAACGCCGCGATCCTGCTCGGGGCCAACCACCTGGCCCTCGCGGTGATCGTCGTGACGGCCATCCTGACCAGCGACGACGCCCTCGGCCAGGGGCTGGTCGACTCGGCGGTCTACGGCCTGGTCGGGGTGGTGCTGCAGGGGGTCGCGCTGCGCCTGCTCGACGCGTTCGTCCCCGGCCACCTGCGGAACCTGGTGAACGAGCCGCAGATGAGCGGCGCGGCGTGGGCGGTCGGCGTCAGCCTGTTCGCGATCGGCGTGGTGAACGCCGCCGCCCTGTCGTGACGGTCCTGTCGTGACGGCGCCCGCGACGGCCCCCGTGATGGCCCGGCCGTGACGGCGGTCCCGGCCACCGAGCGGGGGACCGCGGAGCCCGGCCGCGGGACCGGACCGCTCGGCACCCGGGCCCGGCCGCTGCTGCTGGCCGCGGTCGCGGTCTGCGCGGCGTGCGGGCTGGTGTACGAGCTGGTCCTGCTGACCCTGTCGGTCACCCTGGCCGGCGGCGGCGTCACCGAGACCTCGCTGATCGTGGCCGGCTTCGTCGCGGCGCTCGGGGCCGGCGCCCTGCTGGCCAAGCCGCTGCTCGGGCACGCGGCCACCGCGTTCGTGGCGGTGGAGATCCTGCTCGGGGTGGCCGGCGGGTTGAGTGCGGCGGCGCTGTACGTGGCGTTCTCGTTCCAGGGCATGAGCAGCGCCGTGCTGATCGTGGCCACGGCCGTGCTCGGCGTCCTGGTCGGCGCCGAGGTGCCGCTGCTGATGACCCTGCTGCAGCGCGGCCGGACCGTGGGGGGCAGCGCGGGCGACGGGGCCACCGGCGCCGGGCGGTTGCTGGCCGACCTCAACGCCGCGGACTACGCCGGGGCCGTCGTGGGCGGGCTGGTCTGGCCGTTCCTGCTGCTGCCGCTGGCCGGGCAGATCCGGGGCGCGGCGCTCACCGGGATGGTCAACCTGGTCGCAGCGGCCGTGGTGGCCGCGTTCCTGCTGCGCAGCTGGATGAGCAGGCGGGCCCGGGCCGCCGCCGCGGCGGCCCTGCTCGCGGCCGCCGCGGTGCTGGGCGCGCTGCTGGTGCAGGCCCGCGACATCGAGGTCAGCGCGCAGCAGCGGCTCTACCGCGACCCGGTCGTGGCCGCGCAGCGCTCGGCCTACCAGCAGATCGTGCTCACCGAGCGCGGCGACGACCTCCGCCTGTTCCTCGACGGCGACCTGCAGTTCTCCAGCCGCGACGAGCACCGCTACACCGAGTCGCTGGTGCACCCGGTGCTGGCCCGCGACCCGCAGCGGGTGCTGGTGCTCGGCGGCGGGGACGGCCTGGCGGCTCGCGAACTGCTGCGCCACCCGTCGGTGCGCGAGGTGGTGCAGGTCGAGCTGGACCCGGCGGTGGTCGAGCTGGCCCGCACCCGGCTGGCCGCGCTGAACGCCGGCGCGCTGGACGACCCCCGGGTGCGGCTGGTGCTCGCCGACGCCTTCGGCTGGCTGCGGGAGTCCCCGCCGGCGGCGTTCGACGCGGTCGTGGTCGACCTGCCCGATCCCGACACCCCGGTCCTCGGCCGACTGTACTCCACCGAGTTCTACGGCCTGGTCGCCCGGGTGCTGGCGCCCGGCGGGCAGGTCGTCGTGCAGGCCGGCAGCCCGTACTCGACGCCCACCGCGTTCTGGCGCACGGTGCGCACCGTCGACTCGGCCGGGCTGGCGGGGCGCCCGTACCACGTGCACGTGCCGAGCTTCGGCGACTGGGGCTTCGTGCTCGCCGCGCCCGGCCCGGTCCCGCCCGAGCTGCGGCTCTCGCCGGCCGCGCCCCCGCTGCGCTTCCTGGACCCCGAGGTGCTGGCCGCCGCCGCGGTGTTCCCGCGCGACCGCGGCCCGCTGGACCTGGAGCCCTCGACCCTGGACCGGCCGCTGATCGTCGACGACGTGCGCCGGGGATACCAGCGCTGATCGCGGGTCGTTCAGCCGACGGTCGCGGTCCCCGTGGTCAGCACGGTGCGGATGGTCACCGCGTCGCGCAGCAGCCGGGTGACGGGGGTGTTGTCGATCTCCACGGCCAGCTGCTCGCGCAGGTCGCGGTCGACCTCGCCCTGCACCACCACCCGCCGGTCCATCATCGGCGGCTGCTCGCCCCGCACCGCGACCCGCACCTCGACCTCGCCCGGGTCGACCCGCCAGCGGTGCAGGAAGGTGCGCACCGACATCGCCGTGCACGCGGCCAGCGAGCCGGCCAGCATGCCGAACGGGGTGGCCCCGGTCGGCTCGGGCACGTCGTCGGCGGGCACTTCGCAGGGCAGCTCGAAGCCGTTGACGGAGACGTCGGCGCGGCGCGCCGCGGTGTCGGGCAGGCGGGCGACGGACCAGACGTTCGGTTCTCCCACCCGGCCACCCTAGACCGGGGAACCGTTCGGCCGATCCGGCGCGTTGGCCCGGTACCACCGGATCGGGGGCGGGGATGGACGGCTGGGCTCACGAGGACAAACTCGGCGCGGCGGCGCGGCGGATGGCCGTTCCACCGCGCGGGCACGTGGTGCGACGCCCCGTGACGGACGGGGCGGGGACGACGTTCCTGCTGCACTACGTGCGCACGGGCGGGGGAACCGGCCCGCCGGTGCTGGTCGTGCCCGGCGGGCCGGGCCTGGCGTCGGTGCTGCCGTACGCCGGGTTGCGGAAGCGGGCGGCGGCGCGCGGCCTGGACGTCATCATGATCGAGCACCGCGGCGTCGGGCTGTCCCGGCGCGACGATGCCGGGACCGACCTGCCGGTCGGCGCGGTCACCGTCGAGCGGGTGGTGGCCGACATGGCCGCCGTGCTCGACCACGCCGGGGTGGAGCGGGCCGTGGTCTACGGCTCGTCCTACGGCACCTACCTGGCCCAGGGCTTCGGGCTGCGGCACCCGGACCGGGTTGCCGGGATGGTGCTGGACTCCACGATGGTGTCCGCCCGGCTCGCCCACGACGCCCGCGCCCACCTCCGCCGGCTGCTGTGGGACGGCGCGGAACCGGCGACCGCGGAACTCGCCGGGCAGGTCCGGGCGCTGGTCGAGGCCGACGTCGTGCCGGCGGACGAGGTGGGCCCCGTGGTGCAGATCGGGTACGAGTTCCTCGGTCCTTCCGGGCTGGAGCACCTCCTGACCGCGGCGCGCGGCGGCCGGGGCCTGCGTACCTGGGCCTGGCTGGCCCGGACCGGCCGGCTGGAGGTGGAGGGCGGCGGCGTCCCGTACGTCTTCGAGCCCGATGCGGTCGCCGGCATCGCCCACGGCGAGCTCGGCTTCGGTGTCCCGCCCGACGGGCACCCGCTGGACCCGCAGACGACGTTCGCGGCCGCCACCGGCCGGCCGGAGTTCGCCGGTGAGCCCTACGACCTGCCGGCCGCGTTGCCGTCGTTCGACTGGCCGGTCGCCGTGCTGTCCGGGGAGCGGGACCTGCGGACACCGCGTCCGGTGGCCGAGCGCGTCGTCGCCATGGCCCCGGACGCGGTGCTGGTCCCGTTGGCCGGCTTCGGGCACAGCGCCCTGGACGGCCACCAGGAGGTGGCGCTGCTCACCGCGGCCGCCGTCGCCGCCGGCACCCACCGCCGGCTGCCCGGGCTCGCGCCGCGACTCGGCAGGCTGCCGCGGGGCGGGCGGCAGCGGCTGTTCGCCACCCTGGTCGTGGCCCGGTTGCGAGCGGAGCGGCTGCTGCCGGCCCGGGGCTCGACCGCCACCGCGGCGGGCTGATCCCGGCCGACCCGGGCGGCGGATCTTCGAACGCCCGTGCGATGCTCGACGGCGGCGGCCGGCCCCCGAACCGGTCCGCCCGGCCTGCGGTCCCCGGCCGGGGACGGTCCGACGGGTTCTTGTCGGTGGCCGCGCCTAGCATGGAACCGCGGGTGCCCGAAAGCCCCGCGGACCGATCCCAGGAGGCTCCCCCCGTGGCCCATGGCAGTCCCGACGGCGGCGCCGACCACTCCGACCGCGCCGACCGCGTGGCCGAGCCGGTCGGCGGCGGTGCCGGACCCCACCGCGTGCTGCCCGCCGACGCGGACCGCCGCCGGCCCGGCGAGACCCCGCGCCTGGTCGTGCGCGGCGCGCGCGAGCACAACCTGCGCGGCGTCGACCTGGACATCCCGCGCGACAGCCTGGTGGTGTTCACCGGCCTGTCCGGCTCCGGCAAGTCCAGCCTGGCCTTCGACACGATCTTCGCCGAGGGCCAGCGCCGCTACGTCGAGTCGCTGTCGGCCTACGCCCGCCAGTTCCTCGGCCAGATGGACAAGCCCGACGTCGACTTCATCGAGGGGCTCTCGCCCGCGGTGTCGATCGACCAGAAGTCCACCAACCGCAACCCGCGCTCGACCGTCGGCACGATCACCGAGGTCTACGACTACCTGCGGCTGCTCTACGCGCGCGCGGGCGTGCCGCACTGCCCGGTCTGCGGGCACGTGATCGAGCGGCAGACCCCGCAGCAGATCGTCGACCAGGTGCTCGCCATGGAGGACGGCAGCCGGTTCCAGGTGCTCGCCCCGGTGGTGCGCACCCGCAAGGGCGAGTTCGTCGACCTGTTCACCTCGCTGCAGCAGCAGGGGTACTCCCGGGTCCTGGTCGACGGCACGGTGCACCAGCTCACCGACCCGCCGACGCTGAAGAAGCAGGAGAAGCACGACATCTCC
>JASLAP010000356.1 GCA_030147065.1 Pseudonocardia sp.
GGGGTCAGCGCTCGCGCTCACCCCGGATGAACTCCTCCACCGCGCGCCGCGCCTCGTCGTCGCTGTACTGCTCGGGCGGGGACTTCATGAAGTAGCTCGACGCCGACAGCACCGGCCCGCCGACGCCGCGGTCCTTGGCGATCTTCGCCGCGCGCACCGCGTCGATGATGATCCCGGCCGAGTTCGGCGAGTCCCAGACCTCGAGCTTGTACTCCAGGCTGAGCGGCACGTCGCCGAACGCCCGGCCCTCCAGCCGCACGTAGGCCCACTTGCGGTCGTCCAGCCAGGCCACGTAGTCCGACGGGCCGATGTGCACGTTGTCCCGGCCCAGGTCGCGGTCGACCTGCGAGGTGACCGCCTGGGTCTTGGAGACCTTCTTGGACTCCAGCCGCTCCAGCTCCTTCATGTTCAGGAAGTCCATGTTCCCGCCCACGTTGAGCTGCATCGTGCGGTCCAGCTGCACGCCGCGGTCCTCGAACAGCCGGGCCAGCACCCGGTGGGTGATGGTCGCCCCGACCTGGCTCTTGATGTCGTCGCCGATGATCGGCACGCCGGCGACGCGGAACTTCTCCGCCCACACCGGGTCCGAGGCGATGAACACCGGCAGCGCGTTGACGAACGCCACGCCGGCGTCCAGCGCGGACTGGGCGTAGAACCGGTCGGCCGCCTCGCTGCCCACCGGCAGGTAGGAGACCAGCACGTCGGCCCGGGTGTCCCGGAGCACCTGGGCGACGTCCACCGGGTCCTCGTCGGACTCGGTGATGGTCTCCCGGTAGAACCGGCCCAGCCCGTCCAGGGTGTGCCCGCGCAGCACCGGGACGTCCAGCGGGGGCACGTCGGCGATCTTGATGGTGTTGTTCTCGCTGGCCCCGATGGCCTCGGAGAGGTCGCGACCGACCTTCTTGGCGTCCACGTCGAACGCCGCGACGAAGGTGATGTCGCGGACGTGGTACCCGCCGAAGTCGACGTGCATCAGACCGGGGACGCGGACCGACGGATCGGCGTCGCGGTAGTACTGCACGCCCTGTACCAGCGACGCGGCGCAGTTGCCGACGCCGACGACGGCGACACGGACCTGGCTCATGGCCGGCTCCTCCTCGTGGGTGCTCCCCGGACGCCCGGACGGGCGCCTCGGCGGGAGCGGGGTGGGATCTGTGGTGGAACGGGATCCGGACGGCCCCCGGGTGGGGACCGGTCCGGGAGGCCCGGGTGGCCGGGTACGCCGCTCACCCGGACGGGCCGGCAGCGTCGCCGGGGTCATCGCGCTGCTCCGCGCGCTCGTGCTCGATCAGCTCGTTGAGCCAGCGGACCTCGCGCTCGGTGGAGTCGAGCCCGAGCTGGTGCAGCTCGCGGGTGTAGCGGTCGATCTGCTGGCCGGCCCGGCCGAGCGCGGCGCGCAGACCCTCGCGGCGCTCCTCGACGGCCCGCCGGCGGCCCTCCAGGATCCGCATCCGGACGTCGGCCGGGGTGCGCGAGAAGAACGCCAGGTAAACGCCGAAGCCGTCGTCGTCCCAGGCCTGCGGCCCGGACTCGGACAGCATCTCGGCGAACCGCTCCTTGCCCTCGGCGGTGATCCGGTAGACCCGCCGGGACCGGCGCGACCAGGCGGCCGGGTCGGGTTGCTCGGCCTCGGCCTCCTCGACGATCAGGCCGGCCCGGGTCAGCCGCCGCAGCGCGGGGTACAGCGAGCCGTAGGAGAACACCCGGAAGCCACCGAGCCGCAGCCGCAGCTGCTTGCGCAGCTCGTAGCCGTGCACGGAGGCCTCGGACAGCAGGCCGAGGATCGCCAGTTCCAGCACCCCGCCCTCCTCCCGCTCCGTGGCTGTCCGATGCCACGACCCACTATATCGAGCCGATACATCAGCAGCACCCGTCGAGAGCTGGGTCACCCCCCGTTCGGGCGCAGCGGAGGAGTTCCGGGCGCCCCGCGGAGCGCCCCGCGTACGCTGGCCCGGTGCAGACCCAGCGACAGGTGGTCGACTACGCGTTGCAGCGCCGTGCGCTGCTCGCCGACGTCCACGCCGGCCGGGTCGGCACCGCCGAGGTCTGCGACGCCAGCCCCTACCTGGTGCGGGCGGCGCAGTTCCACGGCCGGCCGACCGAGGACGAGTGCCCGGTCTGCCACCGCGATCCCCTGGTCCAGGTCTCCTGGATCTTCGGGTCCGAGCTGCGGCACGCCGCGGGCTCGGCCCGGCACCCCGACGAGATCGACATCCTGGCGAACTCGCACGCCGATTTCTCCGTGTACGTGGTGGAGGTCTGCCGTGCCTGCAGTTGGAACCACCTGGTGCTCTCCTACGTCACCGGAACCGGCGGCGCTCCCGACAGCAGGCCCCGCCGGCCGGACCGTCGTCGGACCGCCGCCGAGTGATCTGTCCCCCGACGCCGAGCCCACGGAGCACCGGTGAGTGACCAGCGCGACCGCCGGATCGACGAGCCGGGGTCCCCTGGCCGCGACCCGCGACCCGGGCCGGGCCCCCGCAACAGCGGCCCGCACCCGCGCCCGACGACCGGCGGCCCGCCCCCGCGTCCCGCGACCAGCGGCCCGGTCCACCGGCCCGCCCCGCC
>JASLAP010000384.1 GCA_030147065.1 Pseudonocardia sp.
GCCCGGGGCCGGCGGGCGGGAACGCCGGAGAGCTTCCCCCCGCGGCGGGGAACCCCGGTGAACTGGCTCCTGGCGGGGGGAACCCCGGCGGGGACGGACGGAACTGACCGGAACCGCCCCCGGCCGCGGGCACGCCCGGCGACCGGGCACCCGGGGGTGGGCCGGTCGGGCGGACCGTCGGCAGCCCGGACGCGCTCCGCTGCACCGCCGGCATCCGCGCCGAGCTGCCCTGGACGCCCGGCGCCGGCCGCGGCGATCGGACGGTGGGGTCGCCCGGGGCCGGTCCGGCGATCGTGATCGGTGTCGTGGGCGGGCCGGCGGACGGATCGGTGAGGGGGGCGGCGGGGGGCGCGGGGACGGCAGTCCCGGAGGACCCGGCTCCGGCCCGGTGCGAGCCGGTGCCCGACGCCCTCCCGCCCGGCGGCAACGGCTGCTCCGGGACTGCCGCCGACGGGCCGGCACCCGCCGGAACGTCGGCCGGCCGCGCCGCCGAGGAGGCCCGGTGCGCTCCGGAGCCGCTCCGGTCGGCGGGGTCCGGCGGCGCCCCCGGTGCGACCGATCCCCCCGGAGGTCCACTCGGGACGGGCGGCCGCGGCGCGGAGGCCGGCGGGGTACCGAGCGCTACCGGGTCACCGAACGGAGCGACCTCACCCGGGGCGGCCGCGCTCTCCGGCGGCGGGCCGGGAGCGGGGTCGGGGATCCGCCCGGGCAGGTCGGTGGCCGACTGCTCCCAGGGCAACCGGCCGGCCACCGGCCGGGCCGGGTCGGGCTGGTTCACCTCGGGCGGGTCGAAGCTGGGCCGCGGCATCGGCGGGATCACCACCGGCGGGGATGCGCGATCGGACGTCGGGTCGGGACGCGCGGTCCGGGTCGTCGGGGCCTCCGGAGCGACCGGGAGTCCGTCGGGCGGGGTCGGCGCGGGCGGGCCCGCGGGCAGCCAGGCGGGCGCGACGACCGGCGGGGCGTCCGCCGCCGGCCTCGGCTCCGGGACCGGGGATCCCCCGGCCGGGGTGGCCGGGCCGGCGTCGTCGGGCCGGCGGTGCCGGGCGTGGCGCCCCGTCCCGCCGCGGTCGGTCGCGACGGGATCGGGGGTGTCCGGGTCGAGCACCGGCTCGACCGGGGTGGCCGGGGCGAACAGGTCGTCCCGGGCCGGCTCGGCCGGCTGCGGGTCGTGGGTGCGGTGCGACGGGGGCGAGGACATCGGCTCAGAAGGTGTCCAGCAGTCGGCCGTACACGCCGAAGACGCCCACCACGACCGGCACCATGGCCACCACGACGAGCCCCTCCAGGCGGTCGGCGAACTGCCGCGCCCGCGCCCGGACGTGCGGTCGCGGCCGGTAGGCGAGCAGCACCACGGCGATCGCGCCGACGCCCGCGACGGCCAGCACACCGGCCCACCACAGCCCGGGGGCGCTCGCCGTCCAGCGCAGCAGCAGACCCAGACCGATCAGCAGCGCGGCCGCCACCAGCGCGACCACCTCGACGGTCAGCGGGAACGCCCGCAGCCGGATCAGCACCGCGAGCGCGGTCAGGCCGGCCAGGGTCAGCGTCCACCCGGTCCCGGTGGCGGCCAGGACCCACCCGGCCACCGCGGCGGACGCCGCCGTGGCCAGGCAGGCCAGCGCGAGCCCGCGGTGCGCGGCGTCCACCGCGGCCACCGCGGCCACCCTGGTGACCGGCTCGTCCGCGGCCTGCCGGTCGTCGAGCCCGGCCAGGCCCGAGGCCAGCACCGCCAACCGCGGCAGCAGCCCGAGCCCGGCGACGGCGAGGATCGCCAGCACCGCCGCGGCGTGCTCGACCGCCATCCCCACCGCGCCGAACAACCACCACAACCCGAGTTGGACCAGCAGGGCGCCGCCGCCGAAAGCTCCCGCCCGCAGCTGGCCGGACACCACGCACACCAGCACCACCACGACCGCGACCACCAGCACCCGGCCCATGTGGTGCAGCGGGAGCAGCGGGGTGGTCAGCGGCACCGCCACCAGCGCGGGCGGTGCGGCGGCGAGCAGCAGGGCCACTCCGGCGGGCCGGTTCCCCGACATCGCCACCGCCACCCCGGCCACGGCCAGCGCCGCCGCGGCGACCAGCAGCGGCACCGCTCCGGCGGCCGGGGCCGCGAGCAGCCCGCCGACCAGCGCGGTGACCACCACGACCGCCGTCGCGGTCCAGCGCAGGGCCGCGGCGCCCCAGCGGCCGCGCAGCCGGTCGAGGTCGTCGGTGACGTGGTCGGCGACGTCGTGCAGGATCGGCGCGGGCGGGGACTCGGTGACCGGATCCAGCCGGACCAGCGCCCCGTCCGGGACGCCCGCGTCGCGCAGGGAGGCGGACAGGTCCAGGGCCACGCCGTCGACGGTGGTGAGCTGGTAGCCGCCCGGGGCGGGGCCGACGCCGCCGCCGACCATGGCCACCAGGTCGGGGACCAGCAGCCCCACCGGCTCGTCCGACGGCAGCACCAGGTCGGCCCGCCGGTGGCTGCCGCTGAGGGTGAGCCGGGTGAGCCGGGTGGTCCGCGGTGCGCCCGGGGCCGCGGCCGGCGGCACGGTCGCGGTCATCGCGGCACCGTGACCACCGACTGCTGCTGGCGGGCCTGCTGCTCGGCCTGCTGCTGGGCGAGCAGGTCCTGGACGAACGACCACCCCACGCAACCGGCCGAGGCGACCGCGGCCAGCACGACGCCGATCCCGAGCCGCTTGAGGTTGTCCACAGTGGCGCGCATCCGCCGCTCCCGTCCCCAGACCAGCGCCTCGCGGAGCCGGCCGCGGCGCACCGCCACCGACTCGAGCAACTGGACGTCGAGATCCCGGGACATCAGGCGGGAATGCTAGCGGTGGGGCGATTCCGGTCGTGGTCCGGTCACGCTGGGCGAGATCGGGGCGGCCCGCTCCCCGACCGGCTCACCCGTGAGGGCCACGGGCGTACCCGGTCGGGGGTTCCGGTCCACCCAGCGGTGCCGACCGGCCGGCGACACGCCCGCGCGGACACACCCGGACCGGGCACGCGGAACCGGCGGACGCCGCCGGGTGACGGGTACGGTTCAGTCCATCCGGCGCGCGAGGGGAGCGAGGTGTTCCGCAGGTCTGACCGCAGGGACGGCGCCCCGGACGAGGCCGCCCTGGCCGCCCGCAACGCCGCCACCCAGGGCTTCCTGGCCCTCGACGACGAGCAGCGGGCCGCGGCCGCCGCGGTCGACGC
>JASLAP010000399.1 GCA_030147065.1 Pseudonocardia sp.
GGCCGGCCTCGGCCGGGTCCAGCCGGCCGACCACCTTGACCGAGGAGTTCGACACGATCCGGCGCTCCACCTCGCTGGCGGTCTGCTGGGCGCCGATCAGGATGATGCCCAGCGAGCGGCCGCGCTCGGCGATGTCGAGCAACACCTCCTTGATCGGGCTGGAACCCTCCCGCGGGGCGTACTTGTTCAGCTCGTCGATCATGGTGAACAGCAGTCCGCCCGGGCCGGCGGACTCCTTGCGGGCGGTCTCGGCGGCCAGCACCACGCCGACCACGAATCGCTGCGCCCGTTCCGGCAGGTTGTGCAGGTCGACCACGGTGACCTGCTGGCCGTCGGTGCTGACCCGGCGGGCCGCGGTCTCGGTGAGGTCGCTGCGCACGATCGAGCGCAGCGGCTTGAGGCTGGAGCGCAGCCGGCGCAGGAACGCGTTGATCGTGCCCGTCCCGGTGACCGGGCCGGCCCAGTCGCGGCGGGCGTCCTCGTCGGTGAGCCGGTCGGAGACGAACTCGACCAGCTGGTCGTAGGTGCGCAGCACCTGGCCCTCCAGCTGGACCGCGCCGTCGCCGAGCGGCAGGGCCTCCCGGCGCAGCCGGGCCGCGACCTGGTGGATCACCATCGTGTACTGGTTGCGCTCGTCCTCGGCGTCGGCGAACACGTAGGGCAGCAGCTCGTCGGCGCAGAACTCGGCCAGCGTCCACCAGAACGCGGTGACCCCGCTGGTCCGGCCGGTGACGTGCGGGCGGCCGGTGAGGTCGTCGGGGAACGGCGGGGCGAAGAACCCGGCCGAGCCGAACGGGGCGGCGGGCAGGCCGAGCCGGGCGTAGGCGGCCTGCAGGTCGGCCCCGTGCTCGGAGGCCAGCCGGGCGTTGGCCTGGTCGAGGAACAGCAGGTCCTCGCCCTTGACGCTGAACACCAGGGCCTTGGCGTTGACCGAGCGCCGGCCCAGCACCCCGCTGCGGAAGATCGAGTACAGCAGGAACAGCGCGAAGCTGGTCTTGGTGGCCACCCCGGAGATGCCGCTGATCGACACGTGGCCGCCGCGGGTGCCGTCCAGGAACTCCAGGTTGACGAAGATCGGGTCGCCGTCGCGGCCCAGGCCGACCGGGACCTTGTGCTCCATCTTGTCGAAGTACAGCGCCCGGGCCCGCTCGTCGCCGGTGGCGCGGTAGGACTTCGCACCCGGCGTGGGCGGCACGTAGCACTCCGGTTCCACCCGGGTGGTGTTCACCTCGGCGATCTCCTGGACCTGCGCGGGCAGCACCCCCTCGGAGATCAGGAAGACGTCGGAGCCGAAGGTGGCGCCCTCGTGCCGGGCGCGCACCTCGGTGACCACGCCCGCCGTGGTCACCGGGCCGACCCCGGGCACGATCCGGTGGGTCACCACCACGTCGTCGAGCTGCAGGTACTGCTCCGGCGCCAGGGCGACGTTGAACATCAGCGGGGTGGAGTCCTCGGTGCCGGCGACGAGCCCGACCGGCGTCTCATCGGCCATCGCCGGAGGTTATCCCCTTCCCCCGACCCGATCGGGCGCCCACCCCGGCGCCCCGGCGATCCGGCCCCACCCGGGCGACGCGGACTGTCGGACCGCGGTGCCATGCTCGTCGCCGCAGGCACCGCTGGGCCGGTCGGCCCAGCCGAGCTCGCACCCCCGAGGAGGATCGATGTCCCACCACGACGCACCCTGGCCCGCCGGCACCCCCTGCTGGGTCGACATCGCCGTCCCCGACGTGGCCGCCGCCACCGCGTTCTACGGCGCGGTGCTGGGCTGGTCGTTCGTCGACTCCGGCGAGCAGTTCGGGCACTACCACATCGCGCAGGCCGGCGGCCGGGCCGCGGCCGCGATCGGACCGGTCATGGAGGAGGGCCAGCCCTCGGTCTGGACGGTCTACCTGGCCACCGACGACGCCGACGGCACGGCCAAGCTGATCGCCGACAACGGCGGCTCGCTCATGTTCGAGCCGATGGACATCCCGGGCAACGGCCGGATGGCCGTCGCGCTCGACCCGACCGGTGCCGCGTTCGGCATCTGGCAGACCACCGGGATGAACGGCTTCGAGATCGCCAACGAGCCCGGCTCGGTCACCTGGACCGACGCCCGGGTGACCGACCTGGACGCCGGCAAGGCCTTCTACTCCGCGGTGTTCGACTACACCTACGAGGCCGTCGACGACGCGCCGGGCGGATATCTCACCTGCCGGGTCGGCGGGCGCGACGTCGGGGGCATGGTCGCCACCCCGGACGGGGTCCCGTCGCACTGGCTGACCTACTTCTCGGTGGCCGACGTGGACGCCGCCGTCGCCGTCGCGGACAAGGCGGGGGCCACCGTGCTGATGCCGGCCGAGGACACCGACTTCGGCCGGATCGGCATCCTCACCGACCCCTTCGGCGCGGCCTTCGCCCTGCACCAGGCGCCCACCGAGGTCTGATGCCGAGCCCTGCCGCTCACGCCCTGGTCAGCTCGGTGATCCGGCGCCGCCGAGTCGGGTAGCGGGCGGCCAGGTCGGCCCGGTGGCCGAGCCGGAAGCCCGACCAGTCGAACGGCGGCGCCGTCGTCGTGCCCACCAGCGTCCACGCCCCGGCCGGGCTCGACCCCTGCCAGGTGCCGGCCGGCACGACCAGTTGGGGTCGCTGTCCGGCCGCGAGGTCGGGGCCGAGCACCGGTTCCTCGGCGCGGCCGTCGGGGTGGAGCAGCAGCAGGCGCAGTGGGTGCCCGGCGTACCAGTGGTAGGTCTCGGTGGCGGTGAGCGCGTGCAGCGCCGAGAAGTCCGGGGCCAGCAGCAGGTAGTAGATCGCCGAGGAGTGCGCGTCGAGGTGGGTGCGGCGGAACAGGCCGCCCTCGTCGGGCAGCGGCTCCAGGTCGAGCACCGCGGCCACCCGCTCGCCGGCCGCGCGGTCGCCGGGGTCGGGGCTCACCATCCGGGCACCGCCGCCATGCCGCCGTCCACCACCAGGTCGTGGCCGGTGATCCAGCGCGCCATCGGGGAGGCGAGGAACACGCACGCGTCGCCGATGTCGGCCGGCGACCCGAGCCGTCCCAGCGGCGCACCCGCCTGCCACCGGGCGACGCCGTCCGGCCAGGTCCCGGCCAGCCCGGGCCGGTCGACCAGGCCGGGCGAGACGCTGTTGACCCGGATGCCCCGCCGGCCGTACTCCAGGGCCGCGGCCCGGGCGAGCATGATCACCGCAGCCTTGGCCGCCGCGTAGTGCGCGTGGCCGGGGGCCGGGCGGCTGCCCTCGATCGACGCGACCAGGGTGATCGAGCCGCCCTCCGGCATCCGCGCGGCGGCGGCCTGGAGGGTGGTGAAGCTGCCGGTGGCGTTGGTGTCGAGCACCTGGCGCCAGTCCGCCGTCGACAGGTCGGCGAGGTCGACGACCGGTTGCACGCCGGCGCAGCCGACGACGGCGTCCAGGCGGCCGAACCGGTCGACGGCCACCTGCGCCAGCGCCGCGCAGGCGTCCGGGTCGGTGACGTCGGCCCGGGCGGTGACCGCGCGACCGCCCCGCGCGACGATCCGTCGGGCCACCTCGTCGGCGGCGTCCGGTGCGCCGCGGTGGTGCACCACGACGGCGGCCCCGGCAGCAGCGAACCGCTCGGCGACACCACCACCGATCCCGCCGCCACCCCCGGTGACCAGGGCGACAGCACCCGACAGGTCGGGCAGGGCGGGGTCGCGTCCCGGCCGGGGCGGCCGGTCGGCGCCGGAGCGGGCGGGTGCGGGATCGCCGGGGAGGTCGGGCACCGGCCGAGTATCGCGGCCCGGGTATCGCCGCCCGGGTGTCGCCGCCCGACTCACCCGCTCGGCTCGGGATCCGGGCACAGCTCACCCGGGCAGGGGTACACCCTGCGCCTTCGACCGGGTACGAAAAGTGACATGCCCGATCGAGACCCCGCCGGGAGGCCCGACGGGGCGGACACCGCGCGCCCGTGACGATCCCGTCGCGCCGCCGGGCGCTGCTGATCCACGTCGCGCACTACCGGGACTCCCGGTTGCCCCCGCTGCCCGCGGCCCGGCCGACCACCGAGCGCCTGGCCGAGACCCTGCACGACGGCGCGGGGGTCGAGGTCACCGTCTGCTCCGACCTCACCGCCGGGGCCCTGCACACCGCCGTCGCCCGGTTCTGCGCCGACCGCGAGCCCGACGAGCTGGCCCTGGTCTACCTGGCCTGCCGCAGCGCGGTCGCGCCGACCGGCGAGCTGGTGTTCGCCGCCACCGACACCGACCCGGACCGGCTGGTCGAGACCGGGCTGACCGCGGCCCGGCTGAGCGGCGCGCTGGAGGACTGCTGGGCCGAGCAGAAGGTGGCGCTGCTGGACTGCCCCGACCCGCGCCGTCCCGCCGGCGTCTCGCCGCCCCTGCCCGCCCCGCCCGGCGTGCACCTGCTGATGTCCGACCCGGCCGAGGAGTCCGCCGCGTTCGCGGCCGCGGTCACCGGTGCGCTGGAGGCCGGGATCGCCGCGGGCCGGGTGGTGACCGCCGACGACCTGTCCGACGCCGCCGCGGCGGCGTTGCGCACCTGCACGCCGCCGCGCACGGTCGCGGTCTCGGCGGTGCGCGCACCCGGGCGGATGCCGGTCGCCGCGCCGCCGCTGGTGGGCGAGGCGGGGCCGCCCCGGCCGGCCTACGGGCGGGTGCAGCGCACCCCGGGGTGGCCGCAGCTGCTGGCCTACCAGCGCGACGCCGTGCTCGCCGATGCCGGCACCCTGCCGCTGCTCGACCCGTCCGGTCCGGGGCACGTGCTGCTGGGCGGGCAGGAGCGGGTGCTGCTCGACGCCGTCGACGACGACGGCTGCGTCCCGGTGCCCGACGGCGCCGAGGAGCTGATCACGGCGCTGGACGGGGACCGGCGCAAGGAGCGGACCCTGTGGGCGGGCTGGCCGGTGGTCGTGCTGCACGGCGAGCCGGACCGCCCGGCGTGGTCCGCGCCGCGCTGCGCGCCGCTGCTGGTGCGGCGCCTGGAGGTGGTCCCCGGGCCGGGGCCGACGCGGCTGCGCCCGATCGGCCCGGCCGTCCCGCACCTGGGCCTGGCGCACCTGCGCCTGGGTGGCGAGGAGGCGGCGGCGCTGGTGTCGTCCTGGGCCGCCGGCTGGCACCGCGGTGAGCACCCCCGGCTGGTCGCCGATGCCGAGCGCCTGCTGCGCGACGACCTCGGCCTGCGCCACCTGGAGCCGTTGCAGCCCGAGGCGCTGGGCGACCGGCTCAACACCCGCAGCCCGCTGGACGGGGCCCGCAACGTGGCGATGCTGTTCCTCGCCCGCCCGTCGCCCGGCGCCACCGACCTGCTCGCCGACCTGGACCTGATCGCCCGGTCGCAGGAGGCGATCGAGCAGACCGCGCTGGCCGCGCTGCTGCCCGACGCCCCGCCCGAGCCGGCGGCCGAGGACGTCCCGCTGATCACGCCGCTGGGCCTCAACGCGGCCCAGCGCCGGGTGCTGGGCGCGGCGATGAGCCGCCGGATCACCGCGGTGATCGGCCCGCCGGGGACCGGCAAGACCCGGCTGGTGGTCGACGTGGTGGCCACCGCGGTCGCCGCGGGGCAGACCGTGCTGGTGGCGGCGCGCAGCGACCGGGCGGTGGAGGAGATCGTCGAGCGCTGCCGGCAGGTGCTGCCCGGGCTGCTCACCCGGACCGGCCACGGCGACGGCGGCGACGCCGAGGCGGGCACCCTGGACGAGCTGCTCACCCTCGCCCCGACCCGGCGCACCCCGGACACCCGCGCGATGGGGTTCCGCTACGCCGAGCACCTGGTGCGCAGCGCGGAGGCCGAGCTGCGGACGGTGGCGGCGCGGGAGGCCGAGCTGCTGGCGCTGGGCCGGTCCCGCACCGCCGCGCAGAGCCGGCTCGGCCACTCCGTCGAGGAGCTGACCGCGCGTCTGGGACCCGGGTGGGGCGCCCGGGCGCGGGCGCTGGTCGCGACCCGGGTGGGGGGCGAGCTGCGGCGGCGGCGCTTCCTGGGCGACGTCGCGCTGCCCCCGGGCCGGGACCGCACCGTGGAGACCTGCCAGGCCCTGGCCGAGCTCGACGACGTCGACCAGCGCTGGCGGGCCGCCGTGGACGCCGCCCGCGCGGCGACCCCGGACCACCTCCTGCGCGCCGCCCTCGCCGACGCGCAGCGCCGGCTGGAGCGCGCCTCCCAGGAACTGCTGTCCGGCGTCGTGCTGGACGGCGTGGACCGCGGCCGCTCCGCGCTGGCCGAGCTGCGCAGCATCCGCCGCCGCGGCGCGCCGGACCGCTCGGCGTTCCACCACGTCCTACCGCACCTGCGCGGCTGGGCGATCACCGCCGTCGCCGCCCGCAGGCTGCCGGCCCGCCCCGCCCTGTTCGACCTTGTCGTCCTGGACGAGGCCCAGCAGTGCGCGGTCCCGGAGGCGCTCCCGCTGCTGTTCCGGGCCCGGCGGGCGCTGGTGATCGGCGACCCGGCGCAGCTGCCGCACGTCGGCGTGGTGCCCGCCCGCACCGACGCGGCGCTGCGCGACCGGCACGCGATGTCACGGGCCTGGCTGGTGCGCAACCGGCTGTCCCCGATCCGGCACTCGGTGCTGGCCGCGGCGGAGCGGGCGGCCGGTGGCGCGCTCACCCTCGACGAGCACTACCGCAGCCACCCGGCGATCGCCGCGCTGGGCGGCCGCTGGGGCCCGCACCGCCCGCTGCACGTGCTGACCGGGCTGGGCCGGGGCCGGGCGGTCGGGCGCGCGGTGATCTGGCGGCACGTCGCCGGGCGCGCCGAGCGCGGCCCGGACCGCGCGTCCTGGCGCAACCGCGCCGAGGTCGAGGAGGCCGAGCGCTGCGCGCGGCGGTTGCTGGAGCGGCTGCCGGGGGCGGCGACGATCGGGGTGGTGAGCCCGTACCGCCCGCAGGCCGACGAGCTGGCCCGGCGGCTCGCCGGGGAACCCCGGGTCGCGGTGGGCACGCCGGGGGCGTTCCAGGGCCGCGAGCACGACGCGATGGTGCTGTCCCTGGTCGCCGACGCCGCCGACCACCGCTACGACCGGGCCGAACGCCAGCGCGAGCAGTGGACCGTGGCGGTGTCCCGGGCCCGCTACCTGCTGGTCGTGGTGGGCGACGAGCAGGTGTGGGAGTCCCGCGGCGGGGTCGGCGGGGCGCTGCTGGCCGCCGCCCGGGCCGCGGCGACCGCCGCCGGCCGCGTCTTCGACGACGACCTGGCCGACCGGCTGGACAGCGCGCTGGCCGAGGTACCCGGGGCGGCGTTCGAGGTGGCGGTGCGCGGGCACCCGACCGACGTCGTGCTGGGCGACGGGGGTCACCGCCGGCCGGTGCTGATCGACCGCGGGGTGCCCGGTGACACCGATCCGGCGGTGCACCTGGCCCGGATGCTGCGCCGGTTGGAGGCGCTGGGCGAGGCCGCGGTCCGGCTGCCCGGCTGGATCCTGCACGACTCGGAGGCCGCCGCCCGCGCCTACATCGCGGTCTGACTCACCCCCGCCCGGTGACGGCGTCCCCGGCGGTCCGGGAGAGCAGCACGCCCTCCACCGCCGGCACCACCAGCAGCACGGCGAGCAGCACGAGCGCCACCCGGAACGGCCCGTCCGCGCCGCCCACCGGCCCGGCCACCTCGCCCAGCCGGACCAGCAGCGCCGCGACCGCGACCCCGAGCCCGGCGCCGAGCTCCTGCAGGGTCGACAGCAGGGTGTTGGCGTGGGTCATCCGGGCCGGTTCGACGTCGGCGAAGGCGACGCTGTTGTAGGCGGTGAACCCGATCGAGCGGAAGATCCCGCTCAGCGCGAGCAGGGCCAGCAGCAGGGGCAGCGGTGTGGCCGGCTGCAGGAACGCCATCGCCACCAGGCACACCGCCGATCCGGCCAGCGCGCCGAGCAGCACGGTCCGGATCCCGAACCGGCGCATCAGCGGCGTGGTGACCGGCTTGATCCCCACGTTGCCGACGAACAGCGCGATCACCACCAGCCCGGCCTGGGCCGCGGACCAGCCGAAACCGAGCTGGAACAGCAGCGGCAGCAGGAACGGCACCGCGGTGATCACCGCCCGGTACACCGACCCGCCGAACGCGGTGACCCGGTAGCTGGCGATCCGCAGGATCCGCAGGTCGAGCAGCGGACGCGGGGTGCGCAGCAGGTGCCGGACCGCCAGCCCGAGTCCGGTCGCGGCGACCCCGAGCCCGGCCGCGACCGGACCCCAGTGCGGCTCGCCCGCCCCGAGGCTCTCCAACCCGACCACCAGCGCACCGACCCCGACCGCGGTCAGCGCGAACCCGCGCACGTCCAGCGGCTCGGGCCGGTCGCCGCGCAGGTCGGGCACCAGGCGCCGGGCCAGCAGCACCCCGACCAGCCCCAGCGGCACGTTGATCACGAAGATCCACCGCCAGGAGGCGTACGAGCTGAGCAGCCCGCCCAGCGCCGGGGCGACGACCGGGGCGGCGAGCGCCGGCCAGGTCAGGTAGGCGATGGCCCGCACCAGGTCGGACTTGGCCGTGGTCCGCAGCACCACCAGCCGCCCGACCGGCACCATCATCGCGCCACCGACCCCCTGCAGCACCCGGGTCGCGGTGAGCACCGGCAGGGTGGGCGCCGCCGCGCAGGCCGCCGAGGCCAGCGTGAAGATCACCAGCGCCGCGGTGAACACCCGGCGGGCGCCGAACCGGTCGGCCAGCCAGCCGCTGATCGGGATGAGCACGGCGAGGGTCAGCACGTAGGCGGTGATGGCGACGTTGATGTCGACCGGCGCGACGCCGAGGTCGGCGGCGATGTGCGGGGCGGCCGGGGCGACGACCGTGCCGTCGAGGATCTCCATGAAGAAGGCCCCGGCGACGAGCAGGGCCAACCCCCGACGCAGGCCCGGTCCGGAACTGCCCGGTTCCGAGCTCACCCGGTCACGGCCGCCGGCCGAGCAGCTCCTCGATCGCCGCGAGCTCGTCCGGCGACACCACCGACGGGTTGCTCATCTGCGGCGCGCGCAGCACCTCCAGCCGCGCGGTGCGCGGGTCGGCACGGAGCACGTCGCGCGGCAGCGCCTCGGGGAGCAGGGTCATCGCCAGCCCGATCCGCGGCCGGTCGCGGCGGCCTTCGACCTCGCCGGTGGTCCGCCCGGTCATCCAGATCCCCGGCGTCACCGCCGATCCGCTGCTCCCGGACACCCACAGCACCGCAGGCTGTCCCGCCGTGACCAAGCCGACCCGGTACGACGGGTGGGCGCACCACCCGGTGACCGCGACCGACCCCTCTCGCAGCTCCCGGAACTCCCCGGGGTTGCAGGTGAACAGCCAGGCGCCGACGTCCTCGGCGGCCAGCCGGGCGCGTCCGCTCAGGGCCCCTCCTCCAGCCGCTCCGCGCTGAGAACGGGGCGGGTCTCGGCCTGCCCGCTCCTCCCGTCAGCTTCCCCGCCGCCGGACGTCGCGCTGTCCATCGTCTGCTCCCCGCCGCTCCGGTGCGCTGTCGGGGCGACGCTATGCCACCACCCCTCGACCCGGAACGTCTCCCCCGGCATCCGCCGGGCACTGTTGACTCTTCGGTCAAGTCCTACCTTTTTGGTCGTTCGGTCAAGTCGGAAGGGCGGCGAATGCACGTGACACGCGGGAACGGATCGTCGCCACGGCCCGCGACCTGGTCCACGGCGCGTCGCTGGCCCAGGTCAGCACGGACGACGTCTGCCGCGCCGCGGGCATCCACAAGGGCGGCCTCTACCACTTCTTCCCGTCGAAGGACGCGCTCGGCGCGGCGGTGCTGGAGCGCAACTGGGAGATGATGAGCGCGGTCCTCGACGCGGCGTTCGCCGACGACGTCGGCCCCCTGGCCCGCATCGACCGGTTCGTCGACAGCTTCGCCCGCATGCTGACCCTGATGCGCGAGAAGATGGGAGCCACGCCGGGCTGCCCGCTGGGGGGTCTGGCCGCGGAGTTGGCCGGCCAGGGTGGCGACACCCGTACGCGGGTCACCGGGATCCTGAACGCCTGGGCCCGCTACTTCGTCGAGGCGATCGCCGAGGCGAAGGGCCGGGGCGAGGTCGACCCGGGCGTCGACGCCACCGCGACCGCCATGCGTCTGCTGGCCCACCTGCAGGGCCTCGCCCTGCTGGCCAGGGCCTACGACGACCCACAACTCGTGCTCCAGGCCAAGGCCGACCTGCCGTTGCTGCTGCCCGCGCCGCGCTGAACCCACGCCATCCGCGGCTCTCGACACGCCCATCGACTTGACCGATCAGTCTGGTCAACACCCGCGAGGCGCACCCCGGCGAGGTGTTCGGCCAGCCCCGCACCGCGGCGGAGAAGCACGCCCACGCCGAGGAGCTGCGCCACCACCACGGCATCGACTTCGAGGTCGCGGTCGACGACATCGACGGACGGCTGCACCGGGCGATGAGCCCGAAGCCCAACTCCGGCTACCTCATCGACCCCGCCGGTGTCATCCGCTACCGCGCGCACTGGGCCAACGACGAACGCGGCCTGCGCGCCGCGCTGACCGAGATCACCGCCGGGCGCATCCCGGCCCGAAGCCGCAGCCGCGCCATGGCCGGTCCCCTGCTCCGCGCCGTCAGTCACCTCCCCGGCGTCGTGCGGTTCGCCGGCTCCCGGGTGGAGCGCGACGTGTGGCTGGCCGCACCGCCGCTGGCCGTCCTCGGCCGGCTGTCCGGCTGTTCGCCCGACTCCCCGTCGACCGCCGGGGTCCCGCGGCCGCGGTCGCGCTGGCCGTCGTCGTGGTCGCCGCCGCGGCCGTGCTGATCGCTGCCCTGGGGATTGCCAGCTAAGCCCTTCGACGGCGACACCGGCGGCTCGCAGGGCCCCGCTAAGCCACACCGGCCATCCGGAACGTCTCCCCCGGCATCGCCCGGCGCAGCGCCCAGGTGATGGCGATCGGCCGCTCGCCCCGGTGCTCGACGTAGTCGCCGAGCCCCAGGCACAGGAACGGTGCCGGGCCCATCTCGTCGGTCGGCGACTCGCGGACGAACAGCGCGACGTGCGTGCCCCGCGCACGGTGGTTGACGTACCGCTGCCCGGTCTCCGACGCGACGGCGGTCGCGTTCTGTGACTCCCAGTGGAACCGGTCCGGGCTGATCGCGTAGTCGCGGTACATGGTGGTGGGCGAGAAGTCGCGTTCGGTCTTGCGCAGGTTCACCAGCAGCGCGTCGGTCCGGGTCGCGGGTGCCCACGCGACGCCCTGGGCGTGGCCGTGGGCCTTGCGCGTCATCGACGCCCAGCCGAAGCCGGCGAGGACCTCCTCCCGGCGGTAGTGCGCGTGGCTCAGGATCGGCACGTGCTGCAGTCCGGCGCCCAGCGCCCGCGGGACGTGGCGGGCCCGGTCCAGCCGCCAGCCGACGAGTTCGCGGGTCTCCGCGCACACCGCCGGGTGGCGGCGCAGCCGCCCGATCCCCTCCGCGTAGGAGGACATCCCGCCGCGATCGGGCCAGAGCAGGAAGAACAGCATGCGGGCCAGGCACTGCTCGCGTTCGGTGAGGTCGGCGTAGCCGGGGCCGGACGGGTCGGCGAGCCGGGTGTAGACCTCCGCCCGCTCCGGGTCGTCGACGTGGGCGAAGGCGACCATCCGCTTGAGGAGCGCGGACTCGTCGGGGCCGGCCGCCGGCGCCGGCAGACCGGCGTCGCGCCGGACCGCCGTCCACGAACCCGACTGGCGGTAGACGTCAGCGAGGTCGCGGCCGGACTCCGCCAGGTACCGCCCCAGGGTCAGGTCGCCGTGCGAGCGCACGTCGGCGACGAGGTCGCGCCGGCTGAACCGGAGCTGCTGGCGGACGTTGTCCAGGACGGTCTGCCGAGCCACCCGGTCGAGCACCAGCTGCGATCCGGACGGCAGGAAGGGGAAGCCGCGCTCGATGTCGTCGACCAACCCCCGGCGGGTGCTCCCGGTCAGCGCGCGGTAGCGGACGTCGAAGCGGAACTCGCGGCGGTGCTGGCCGATGAAGTCCAACGCGGTCAGCACAGCCTTGCCCGGCGCCCGCCGCAACCCCCGGCCGAGCTGCTGGAGGAACACCGTCGCGCTCTGCGTGGGGCGCAGGAACAGCACCGTGTCGATCTGCGGCAGGTCGAGGCCCTCGTTGAACAGGTCCGCGGCGAACAGGCAGTTGAGTTCCCGGTCGTGAAGCCGCCGCAGCGCCTCGGCGCGCTCGGCCGGCGGGGTCGCGCCGGACACCGCGAGGCTCGGGATGCCGGCCCGGGAGAACACCTCGGCCATGTACCGCGCGTGGGCCACCGACACGCAGAACCCGAGCGCCCGCATCGCCAGGACGTCGGTGACCTTGTCTCGGGTCTCCCGGAGCACCTTGGCCGCGCGGGCGTCGTTGCCGGTGTAGACGCCGTCGAGCGCGGCGACGTCGTAGGTGCCGCGCTTCCACTGCACGCTGCGCAGGTCGACATCATCGGCGACCCCGAAGTAGTGGAACGGGACCAGCAGGTCGGCGCTCAGCGCGTCCCACAGGCGCAGCTCGTGGGCGGTCCGGCCGTCGAAGTGCGCCCGGACGTCCACCCCGTCCCCGCGTTCCGGGGTGGCGGTCAGGCCGAGCAACTCCCGCGGCGCGAGGTGGTCGAGCAGGCGGCGGTAGGTCGGGGCCTGTGCGTGGTGGAACTCGTCGACGACGACCACGTCGTAGTGGTCGGGCGGAAGCCGCTCGACACCGTGGGCCGCGAGGGACTGCACGCTGGCGAAGACGTGGTCCCACCGCTCCGGCCGCTCGCCGCCCACGTAGATCTCGCCGAAGGCGCCGTCGGCGAGGACCTCCCGGTAGGCCCGGCGGGACTGCTCCAGGATCTCCCTGCGGTGCGCCACGAACAGCAGCCGGGCGCGCGGCCAGGTCTGCCGGAGCTGCGCGTAGTCCAGCGCCGCGACCACGGTCTTGCCGGTCCCCGTCGCGGCGACCACCAGGTTGCGGTGCCGGTCGTGGACGGTCCGCTCCGCCTCCAGCGCCTCGAGGATCGTGGTCTGGTGGGGGTAGGGCCGCACCTCCAACCCGGACACCGGCGAGGCTCCCGCGGTGATCCGGTCGCTGCGCAGCGCGGCCCGCAACCGGTCGGCGTCCGCGGGCCGGTCGGGGTCGTAGTCGACGAACGCCGGATCGGCCCAGTAGCTGTCGAAGGTGCCGGCGAACTTGCGCACCAGGTCCGGCGTGGCGACCGCGGACAGCCGGACGTTCCACTCCAGCCCGTCGACGAGCGCCGACCGGGACAGGTTACTGCTGCCCACGAACGCGGTGTCGAACCCGGACCCGCGCCGGAACAGCCAGGCCTTCGCGTGCAGGCGGGTCGATCGGGTCTCGTAGCAGACCTTGACCTGCGCCCGGTACCGGCGGACGAGGGCGTCCACCGCGCGCTGTTCGGTGGCGCCGACGTAGGTGGTGGTGATGACGCGCAACGGGACGCCGCGGCTGTGCAGCAGGTCGAGTTGCTCCTCCAGCACCCGGATCCCGTGCCAGCGCACGAAGGCGCACAGCAGGTCGACCCGGTCGGCCGAGCCGAGCTCCGCGCGCAGTTCCGCCCCGAGCGACGGCTCCTCCGGTGCGTTCGTGAGCAGCGCCGCCGACGACAGCGGGGTGACCGGACGGACCAACCGGTGCACGCCCGGCGCAGCGGCGCGGGAGAGGACGACGAGCTGCTCGGAGCGGTCGGCGATCTGCTCGTCCCCGGCTTCGAGGCGGCCCAGCAGGTCGTTGACCAGCGCGAGCCGCCGCGCGGGATCCGACTCGCCGCTCAGCGCCCGTTCCACGGCTGCCGCCACGTGCCGGGCCAGCACGTGCGGCTCGTCGGCCGCCTCGACCGGCGCGAAGCGCGGGGTGAGGTCGGCCAGACCGGACAGCTCGCGGTCGAGGCGCGCGGTGCGCAGGGACTCGTAGACGCCCTCGGGAAGCGGGTGGGTCACGCACCGTGCCTTTCGCCTGACCAGCGAGTGGAGCGGAAGCCTCCCACGGCGCCCTTCGCCGGGATGAGGGCGAGGTCCGACGACGGACGCCGCTCGCCACCGCGCCGGCAGCCCGCCGACCTCGTCGCATCACCGACAGCCGTACCGGCGGTTCCTGCTCTTGCTCCGGAGTGCGGCCGGGGCACCTGGAGCCGGTGGTCTGACCGGTGTGGGGATCTCAGCC
Organism: Pseudonocardia sp.; assembly: GCA_030147065.1. GTDB lineage: Bacteria > Actinomycetota > Actinomycetes > Mycobacteriales > Pseudonocardiaceae > Pseudonocardia. The sequence goes on from JASLAP010000399.1 coordinate 14,055, forward strand.
ACCGCCGCGGCGAGTGACGCCACCAGGTGCAGGCGGCAGGGCCAGCGCGGTCGGCCACGTCCGGATCCGAGCGTGCAGATCCGGCACCGCCCGTGCCCGTCGGCGATGTGATCACGGAGCAGCGCGTTCCGGACGAGGGCGTCGCACTCGGCCAGGGCGCGGGCGAATTCCTCCAGCGAAGTCACCCCGGCAGCAGATCGCGCATGTCCTGTCACGGGCCGTAGCAGCGTGCGACCCGCACAGGAGTGCGGGTTCAGCCGAGCGCCTCGACGACCCACCGCGGGTCGAAGGCCTCGACCACTTCCGCGCCGGTGCCCGAGATCACCGGCCGGGGTGCAGCCAGCCGGCCCGAGAGCAGGTCGATCCACCGCACGCCCGCGGTTCCCAGATCTCGCATCGTGGCCGCCCAGGCGGGATGACCCCAGAGCCGGTCGTTCACCATCGGTACCGCCAGGACCGGGACCCCAGCGCCGATCGCGTCGCAGAGCACCCCCGCCGCAGCCGTGTCCATGATCCCGGTGGCGACCTTGTTGGCGGTGTTGAACGACAGCGGGCACACCACGACCTGCTCTGGACGCGGACGATCGTCAGCCTGCGGCGCCGCGCACCACTGCCGGGCGGCGTCCGAGACGACCGTCGAGACCGTCCAGCGCTCAGCCAGCGCCTCCGCGAGCTCCGGTGTCCGAGAAGCCAGGGGCGCACCGCACACGACGAGGGTCAGCGGCCGCGTCACAGCACGACGCCGGCCCGGTCGGCGAGGCCGCGCACCGCGGCGCCGGTCGTCCCGCGGGCCCGGCCGAGCAGGTGGCGGATGGTGTCGCGGGCGACGACGTTGCGCCGCGCTGCCTGCGGAGCCGCTCGCTCCACCTCCAGCAGCGCGACGACCGCCTCGGCGTCGCGCCTGCGCTGGGCGTGGGCCCAGGCCAGGTCGAGCTGCACCTGGACCCGACGACTGCGCAGCCCGACGGGCAGCCGATCGACATCGACGCCTTCGGCCGCGGCGAGCGCACCCGGGGCGTCCCCCAGTTCGACCGCCACCGAGACCCGGTGGATCGCCACGTTCGTCGGACCGAACGCGGTCCAGCGCTCGTTCCCGTCACCGCCGAGCCGGTCGGCCAACGCCGCCGCCTGCTCGAGGCGCCACTGTGCAGCTTCCCGATCCCCGCGGCGCGCGGCCGCGATAGCGCCGAGGAGCCAGAGCGCTCCGGTCACGCTCACCACCGCCGGAGCTCCCACCGAGTTGCTGGGCGGTGTCGACGGCCGACTCCTCGGCGAGGGCAGCGCGAGACGTCGGCCGCAATGCGCAGACGACCTGGAAGACCGCCATCCCGACGTCGGCCGGGTCCCCGCTGCGACGGGCCGCTGACCACGCCCGGTCCGCCGCGACCAGCGCCAGGTCCGCGGCCCCGACCTTGCTGAGCGTCTTGGCCACGACCG
>JASLAP010000418.1 GCA_030147065.1 Pseudonocardia sp.
GGAGATGGGCGAGCGCACCCGCATGGAGGAGGCGCTGCGCGGGCACGGCGTGACCGTCGCGCAGTACACCGCGCTGAGCATCCTGGAGGTCCGCAGCGGGCTGTCCTCGGCGCAGCTCGCCCGCCGCCACTTCGTCACCCCCCAGGCGATGAACCAGCTCGTCACCGGCCTGGAGGCGGACGGGCTGATCGAGCGGCACCCGGACCCGGACAACCGGCGGATCCTGCGCGCGCACCTCAGCGACGGCGGGCGGGAGGTCCTGCGGGCCTGCCACGAGGCCGTCGACCGGGTCGAGCAGCGCATGCTCGACGGACTGTCACCGGCTCAGGTCGAGGACTTCCGGACCGCCCTCCTGAGGTGCCTGGCCGCCCTCGACGGCACCCGGCAGCCGACTTCGGGCGCCCTCTGACCTGCACATTCTCCCACCCCGGGAAGACGCGCTTGCAATTGGCGACATCTGGTGCGACGCTCGTCCACCTCATCGACCGGATGCCTTCGAGTGGCCAGCCCCAACGCAGGGAGATCCACCGCCATGCGCCATCCCGCCAATGCCCCGCTCCGCGCCCCCATCCGGGTGGCCGCGCTCCTCACCGCCGCGCTCGTGTCCGTCACCGCCTGCGGCGGCGCCGACGCCCCGGCCGTCCCGGCCGGCCCGGCCCCCGCCGACGCACCGGCCCTGTTCGCCGCGCTCCCCGCACCGATCCAGGAAGCCGGGACCATCCGGTTCGCCGGCGACTCGCACCCGCCCTACCGCACGGTCGGCCCGGACGGCACCGTCACCGGCATCGACGCCGACATCCAGGACGCGCTGGGGCGGATCCTCGGGGTCGAGACCGAGATCGTCGTGGTGGACAGCCTGCCCTCGGCGCTGCAGGGCATGCTCAGCGACCGCTACGACGCCTTCAACGGCCCGGTCCGGGCCACCGCCGAGCGCGAGCAGCAGTTCGACTCGATCACCTGGATGACCACCCGCACCTCCTACGTGGTCCCCGCCGGCTCCACGGCCGGCATCGCCGACTCCGACGACCTGTGCGGCAAGCGGGTCGCCATCGTGGCCGCCAGCGTCGTGGAGGGGCAGCTGGCCGCGCTGTCGGAGTACTGCCAGCGCACCGGGCGACCGGCGGCCGAGGTCGTCGGGCTCGCCGACACCAACGCCACCCTGCTCGCCGCCCAGTCCGGGCGGGCCGACGCGGCCGGGATGACCCAGGCCGCCGCCATCGACGTCACCACCCAGCAGCAGGACGCCTACACCTACGTCACCCAGACCGAGGAGCAGGGCGCGACCACCGACAACCTGGCCCTGCTGGTGCCCAAGTCCGGCGGGCTGGGCCCGGTGATGCTCGACGCCTTCGAGGAACTGTTCGCCAGCGGCGAGTACGAGCAGATCATGCAGAAGTGGGGGCTGACCGACGTGACCGTCCCCGCGCCGGTGCTCAACGTGGCTTCCGCGAGCTGAGCACCCGCCGCCACCCGCGGACGGAGGGAACCGTGACAGCCACCGCCACCACCAGCAGCAGCGCACCGGCCGACGACGTCGCCGGCTCGCGGCGGCGCCCGCGCCCCGGGCGGTGGGCGCTGACTGCTGTGCTGGCCGTGCTCGCCGCCCAGCTGGTCGCCTTCCTGGTCGGCAACGAACGCTTCGGCTGGGAGGTCGTCGGGCAGTACCTCTTCGACCCGTCGGTGCTGGCCGGGCTCGGGGTCACCGTGCTGCTGGCGGTGGCCGCGATGGTGCTCGGCTCGCTGCTGGCCGCGCTGGTGGCCGCGGCCCAGCTGTCGGACTTCGGCCCGGCGCGCTGGGCGGCCACCGCCTGGGTCGGGCTGTTCCGCGGCATCCCGCCGCTGGTCCAGCTGATCTTCTGGTTCAACCTGGCCTACCTGCTGCCGCGGATCTCGCTGGGCATCCCGTTCGGCCCGACGTTCGTGTCCTGGAGCGCCAACGACGTGATCACCCCGCTCACCGCGGCGGTCATCGGGCTGTCGCTGGTCGAGTCGGCCTACCTGGCCGAGATCATCCGGGCCGGGGTGCTCGGGGTGGACGCCGGCCAGCGCGACGCGGCCCGGGCGGTGGGGTTCACCCCGCTGCAGACCGCGGTCCGGATCGTGCTGCCGCAGGCCATGCGGGTGATCATCCCGCCGGCCGGCAGCCAGTTCATCAGCGTGCTCAAGGGCACCGCGCTGGTCAGCGTGATCGCCATGGACGACCTGCTGCACGCCGTGCAGGTGATCTACAACCGGACCTACGAGATCGTCCCGATGCTCATCGTGGCCTGCGTCTGGTACCTGGTCGTGGTCACCGCGCTCACCGTCGGGCAGCGCCGGTTGGAGCGGCACTTCGCCCGCGGCCACACCCGCGACACCGCCATCCGCGTCCGGACGGAGGTGCCGGTGTGAGCGAGCTTGCGAGGTCACCGATGAACACAGCACCGCCTGCGGTCGCGCCGGTGACGAGCGTCGGCGAGGAGGCGGCGTGACCGTGCTGCGGCTGCACGAGGTGCGCAAGGACTACGGCGCCCACCGGGCCCTGGACGGGGTGAACCTGGAGGTCGGCGAGGGCGAGGTCGTGGTGGTGATCGGGCCGTCCGGGTCGGGCAAGTCGACCCTGGTCCGCTGCGTGCACCAGCTCGAGGAGATCGACGGCGGGGCGATGTACCTGGACGGGGAGCTGCTCGGCCACGAGCGCCACCGCGGCGGGCTGCGCCCGCTGTCGGCCCGCGCGGTCGCCGCCCAGCGCCGCCGGATGGGCATGGTCTTCCAGCAGTTCCACCTGTTTCCGCACTTCACCGCACTGCGCAACGTCGCCGAGGCACCCCACCGGGTGCACCGGCGCGGGCGCGCCGAGGCCGAGCGGGACGCGCTGGCGCTGCTGGAGCGGGTCGGCCTGGGCGACCGCGCGCACCACTACCCGCGCCAGCTCTCCGGCGGTCAGCAGCAGCGGGTGGCCATCGCCAGGGCGCTGGCCACCGCCCCGCGGATCCTGCTGTTCGACGAGCCGACCAGCGCCCTGGACCCGGAGCTGGTCGAGGAGGTGCTGGCGGTGGTCCGCGGGCTGGCGGCCGAGGGCATGACGATGGTCGTGGTGACCCACGAGATGGCCTTCGCCCGCGAGGTCGCCGACCGGTGCGTGTTCATGGAGGCCGGCCGGGTCGTCGAGTCCGGCCGGCCGGAGCAGCTGTTCACCGCCCCGCGCACGGAACGGCTGCGCAGCTTCCTGTCCCGTCACACCGCCGCCCGGGAGGCCCTCGCATGATCCCAGGAACGATCACCGTCGCGGCCGTCGGCGACCTCATCCTGGACGAGCCCGACCCGGCCTCCTACCTGGCGCCGTCGGCCCCGCTGCTGCGCGCGGCCGACGTCGCGATCGGGCACGTCGAGGTCCCGCACACCACCGCCACCGCCTCGCCCAGCACCGACGTGCCCGCCCCACCGGCCGACCCGGCCGCGCTCGGCGCCCTGGCCGACGCCGGGTTCGACGTGGTCACCCTGGCCGGCAACCACGTCTGCGACTCCGGTGACGCCGGCGTGCTCGACACCGTCGCGCACGCCCGCGCGGCCGGCCTGGTCGCGACCGGGGCCGGCGCGGACCTCGCCGGGGCGCGCGCCCCGGCCGTCGTCGAGCGGGGCGGGCTGCGGATCGGGGTGCTGTCCTACAACTGCGTGGGGCCGCGCGAGTCGTGGGCCACCTCCACCAAGCCCGGCTGCGCCTACGTGCACGTGCTCACCCACTACGAACTCGACCACGCCAGCCCCGGCGGCCCGCCGCGGATCTACACCTTCGCCGACCCGGACGGCCTGGACACCATGGCGGCCGACGTCCAGGCGCTGCGCGCCGAGGCCGACGTGGTGGTCGTCGCGCTGCACAAGGGCGTCGGGCACACGCCGGCCGTGGTCGCCATGTACGAGCGGCCGGTGGCCCGGGCGGCCGTCGACGCCGGTGCCGACGTCGTGCTCGGCCACCACGCGCACATCATGCGCGGCATCGAGACCCACCGCGGCCGGCCGGTGTTCCACGGGCTGGGCAACTTCGTCACCGTCACCCACGCGCTCACCCCGGGCGGGGACCGGGGCGCGGCCGAGCTGGCCGCCTGGGCCGAGCGGCGCACGCAGCTCTACGGCTTCGCCCCCGACCCGGCAATGCCGCAATACCCGTTCCACCCGGAGAGCCGCAACACCGTGGTCGCGCTCTGCCGGTTCGACGCCGACGGGCTCGTCGAGGCCGGCTTCGCGCCCTGCTGGATCGACGACGGCGGCCGCCCGGTGCCGCTGCCCGAGGGCCCCGACAACGACCGGGTCGCCGGCTACGTCGAGCAGATCACCCGCACCGCAGGCCTCGGCGCCCGGTTCGTCCGCCGGGGCGCCGAGCTGCTCGTCTCCGGAATCGGAAGGACACCGTGACCGACCTGCCCCCCGACCACCCCACCGACCAGCCCCTCGCCGGCTGCACGGTCGTCGACCTGACCACCGCGCTGGCCGGGCCGTACGCCACGCTGCTGCTCGCCGGCCTGGGCGCCACCGTGATCAAGGTGGAGAACCCGGCCACCGGCGGCGACACCGCCCGCAACAACGCCCCCTACCTCGGCCCGGACGGGCTCGGCCTGGCCCGCGGGCACGACGCGGACATGTCGGTGTCGATGCTGGTGCGCGGGCGCAACAAGCTCGGCGTCACGCTCAACCTCAAGGACCCGCGGGGCCGCAGCGTGTTCGCCGATCTGGTGCGGCAGGCCGATGTGGTGGTGGAGAACTACTCCCCCGGCGTGACCGAGCGCCTCGGCATCGACTACGCGCGGGTCCGCGAGCTGAACCCGCGGCTGGTCTACACCTCGATCAGCGGGTTCGGCGCGCAGGGCGGGCCGGGCTCGGGCAAGGCGATGGACTCCATCATCCAGGCGCTGTCCGGGGTGATGATGACCGCCGGCGAGCCGGACGAGGGCCCGGTCCGGTTCGGGCTGCCGATCGGCGACCTGGTGGCGCCGCTGTTCGCGGTGATCGGCACGGTGTCGGCCCTGTTGCAGGCCGAGCGCACCGGGCAGGGCCAGCACGTCGACGTCTCCATGCTGGGCGCGCTGACCTCGCTGATGGCCTGCGAGCCGTTCGACGCCTTCGAGGCCGTCGGGCTGGCGCAGCGCACCGGGTCGATGGTGCCGCGGCTGGCTCCGTTCGGGATCCTGCCGACCACCGACGGGCACATCGCGCTGTGCGCCCCGACCGATGCCTTCGCCCACGGCGTGCTGCGCGCGATGGACCGCGCCGACCTGGTCGACGACCCGGCCTTCCGCACCCGCGACGAGCGCGTCCGGCGAGCCGACGAACTGCACGGCCTGATCCGGGACTGGTGTGCGCAGCGCTGCGTGGCCGAGGTGCTCGACGCCTTCACCGCGCAGGGGGTGCCGGCCGCGGAGGTGCGCGAACCCCGCGACGCGGTCCGCGACCCGCTGGTGCGCGACCGGGCGGAGGTCGTGGCGCTGGTGCACCCGACCCTCGGCCCGGTCGACGGGCTGTCGGCGACGGGGGTGCCCATCCGGTTCTCCGGGTCCCGCACCGATCTGGACCGCCCCGCGCCCGGGCTCGGCGAGCACAACGACCACGTGTACCGCGAGCTGCTCGGCTACCGCCCGGAGGCGATCGCCGGGCTGGCCGCCGACGCGGTCATCTGACGTGCCGCCCGACGCAGCCTGGGTCCTCGACCGCCTCGCGGCGGCGCGCGCCGTCGCCGCGGACCGGTGGCGCGCCGCGGGCCGGCCGGTGGCCGGCTGCGTGGGCGCCGATGTGCCGGTCGAACTGCTCACCGCCGCGGGGTTCCTGCCGCTGCGGTTGGCCGGCGACCCCGCGGCCGACCGCTCCCCCGGCGACACCTACCTGGGCCGCGGCCTGGACCCGGTGGCCCGCTCGGTGCTGACCCGGCTGCTGGTCGGCGGCTACGGCCCGCTTGACGCGCTGGTGGTGTCGCACGACTGCGAGGCCTCGCTGCGGCTGTTCTACGCCGTGCGCGAGCTGCGCCGGCTGGAGCCCGGGCTCGGGCTGCCGCCGGTGCACCTGGTCGACGTGCTGCACCTGCCGCACCGCACCACCACCCGCTACGTGCTGGCCAAGGTCCGCGAGTTGCGCGCGCAGGTCCGCCGATGGGCCGGGCGCCCGGTCGGGGACGTCGAGCTCGACGCGGCCGTCGCCGCGCACGACCGGGTCCGCGAGCTGCTGCGCGCGGTGTCCGCCCGGCGCCGGGCCCGGCCGTCCCGGCTGACCGGCGTCCAGGCCCTCGACGTCGTCGCGGCCACCACCGCGATGCCGGTCGAGGAGGCGATCGCCCTGCTGGAGGACCTGCTGGCCGCCGAGCTGCCGGCGGTCCCCGGAACCCGGGTGTTCCTCACCGGCAGCAGCCACGACACCTCCGAGGTGTACGCCGCGCTGGAGGACGCCGGGCTGCTGGTGGTCGGCGAGGACCACGACTGGGGCGACCTGCTGGCCGTCCGGTCCGTCGGCCCGACCGACCGGCCGGGCGGGGCCGAGCTGGCCCTCGCCGAGCGCTACCAGCACAACGGCCCGGCCGGGCCGCGGGCCGCGATCGCCGCCCGGGCGGCCCACACCGCCGCCGAGGCCGCGGCGTGCGGGGCCGAGCTGCTGGTGTCCTACGTCCGCGAGCACGATGACGGCCCGCCGTGGGACTTCCCCGCCCAGCGGGCCGCGACCGGGCTGCCGGCGGTGCTGGTGGACCGCCAGCCGTACGGTTCGGTCGACCTCGACCGGATCCCGGTGCCCGTCGGGAGCGCCCGGTGACCCGGCTGGCGTCGGCCACCGCGGCCACCGCGTACCAGCGGCAGTGGTTCGCCGACCTGCGCGCCGAGGTGGCCGGCGGCGGCCCGTTCGCCCTGGTCAACGCGGACGCCCCGCAGGAGGTGTTCCGGACCATGGGCATCCCGTACGTGGTGAACCAGTGGTGGGCCTCGATCGTCGCGGCCAAGCGGCGCACCCAGGACCAGCTGGCGCTGCTGCGCGGGCGCGGCTACCCCGACTACACCGAGCAGTACAGCTCCACCTCGCTGGCCTCGGCGTTCGACCCGGACCCGGCCGGCGCGCCGTGGGGCGGGCTGCCCGCGCCGAGCATCGTGCTCGCCGAGACCACGGGCGACGCCGGCCGCAAGGTCTTCGACGTGTGGGGCGAGCGGCCGGGCACCACCTTCTACCCGCTGGAGAGCGCCGCGGCCAACGCCGCCCCGGCCGGCTGGTGGGAGCTGATGCCGCACCGCTGGGAGGAGGCGGTGGGCACCGACCGGCTCGACCTGATGGTCGGCGAGCTGGAGGGGCTGGTCCGGTTCCTGGAGACCACCACCGGCCGGGTGTTCTCCGAGGCCCGCTTCGGCGAGGTCATGGCCCTGGTCAACGAGCAGGAGCTGTGGAACCGGCGGGCGCGGGACCTGATCGCGGCGGCGCGGCGGTGCCCGCTGGAGGTCACCGACTCCATCCCGGCGGTGATGATCCCGCAGTGGCACCGGGGCACCGTGTGGGCCCGTGACGCCGCCCGCGCGTTCCACGACGAGGTCGCCGAACGGGTCGCGGCCGGGGTGGCGGTCTGTCCCGACGAGCGGGCCCGACTGATGTGGATCGGCCGCGGGCTGTGGTTCGACCTGGACTTCTACCGGCGCTTCCAGGCCGAGCACGGCGCGGTGTTCGTCTGGTCGATGTACCTGGCCATCGCCGCCGACGGCTACGTCCGCCACGGCCCGGACCCGATGCGGGCGCTGGCCGCGCGGTTCGCCGCCTTCTCCGAACAGCTCTACGTGCCGCCGTGGTCGAGCGACTGGTACGTCAAAGAGGCCCGGCACCACGGCGTGGACGGGGTCGTGCACCTGGTGTCCGACGACGCGCGCGGCAGTTGGTTCACCACCCGCGCGCTCACCGACGCCGGCATCCCGGTGCTGGAGCTGCGCGCGGACAACGTCGACGACCGCACCGCCGACCAGGCCGCACTGACCAGCACCGTCGCCGAGTGGTTGGAGACCTCGGTGCTGCCCGGGCGCGGGCGCGCCGGCGACGGGTCCCCGACCTGATCGCGCCGGCGGCGCCGTCGGTGCCGCTGGCTACGGTGCCGCCATGACGGTGCTCGGGAAGCGGGCGTTGAACCGGGCGCTGCTGGCCCGCCAGCTGCTGCTGGACCGGTCGCCGATGCCGGTCGGCACGGCCCTGGAGCACCTGGTAGGGCTGCAGGCCCAGGAGCCCCAGGAGCCCTACGCCGGGCTGTGGTCGCGGCTGCGCGACTTCCGCCCCGCCGAGCTGGTCGCGCTGCTGGAGGGCCGCGGCGCGGTGCGCACCCTGCTGATGCGGCGCACCCTGCACCTGGTCACCGCCCGGGACTGCCTGGCGCTGCGCGGGCTGCACCAGCCGATGCTCGTCCAGCGGATGCTCGGCACGCTGCGCCGCGTCCTGCCCGGGGTGGACGTCGAGGAGCTGGCCGCGGCCGGCGAGCCGCTGTTCGCGCAGCGCCCGCGCATCCTGGCCGACGTGGCGCGCGAGGTCGGCCACCGCTGGCCCGACGTCGCCACCCGCAGCCTCGGCGATGCGCTCAGCACCCTGGTCCCGCTGGTCCAGGTGCCCCCGCGCGGGGTGTGGGGCCGCACCGCACCGGCGTGCAACAGCACGGTCGAGGCCTGGCTCGGCACCCCGCCCGCCCCGGCGGCCCCGCCCGACGAGCTGGTGCTGCGCTACCTCGCCGCCTTCGGCCCCGCGGCCACCACCGACGTGCGGGCCTGGTCCGGGCTCACCGGGCTGCCCGCGGCGGTGGCCCGGCTGCGCCCGTCGCTGCGGGCGTTCCGCGACGAGCGCGGCCGCGAGCTGCTCGACCTGCCCGACGCGCCGCTGCCCGACCCCGACACCCCGGCCCCGCCGCGGTTCCTGCCCGCCTTCGACAACGCCGTGCTCGGCTTCGACGACCGCAGCCGGGTCATCGACGACGCCCACCGCGGGCTGAGCGTCACCGGCGCGCGGTTCGTGCTGGTCGACGGCCGGGTCGCGGCCACCTGGGCATGGCCGAAGGCCGGCGCCGAGCCGGTCGTGCGGATCACCCCGCTGGTGGCGCTCCCCCGGGCCGACCGCGCCGCGGTCGTCGAGGAGGGCGAGCGGCTGGCCCCGTTCCTCACCGACGGCGCGGACGGCGCCGGCGCGGTGCTCGAACCCGGCCCCTGAGCACCCGCCGACGGCGGGCGACAACGATCGCCCCGATCCCGATGGGACCGGCCGGACCCCCGATGCCCATCAGGCGTACGACGGCGGGTGCTGCTCGAACCACTCGGCGATGCCGGGCATGCGGGGCTCGAACGCGCCGGGCGCCGAGATGTTGAGGACGGTGGCGGGGGCGTCGCTGCGGTTCTCGAAGTCGTGCGTGGCGCCGCCGGGCACGAGCACGAACGTGCCCACCGGTGCGTCGACCCACTCGCCCCCGACGAACAGCGACATGACGCCCTCGGTCACGACGAACACGTCGTCCTCGGGGTGGTCGTGGGCACCCGGGCCCGTGCAGTGCGGGTCGAGCCGCCACGTCGAGATCGAGTACGCGTCGGCGGTCTCGGCGCCGTCGGCCTTGAACGTGGCACGGATCCCCGGCATGTCGTAGCGACGGCCACCCCCGGGCGGCAGGACGATCGGTCGGCGTTGGACGCTCATGGTCCGGACGGTAGGACCGCCCGCAGCCGGTGTCTTGAACGAACGGGAACGCGGTGGCGTGGATCCGCTAGGACTCCGAGACCCCGTCGCCGGCCCCGTCGTACTCGCCCCGGGCCGCGGCGATGGCCCCGGCGTGCCGGTCGGCCCAGTCCCGGACCTGGCGCTGCAGCGCGAAGAACTCCTTGCCGAGTGCGGTCAGCTCGTAGTCCACCCGCGGCGGTACCCCCGCGGTCACCGTCCGGTCGACCAGCCCGTCGCGCTCCAGCGCGCGCAGGGTCTGGGTGAGCATCTTCTGGGTGGCCCCGGCGACCCGCGCGGCCAGCTCGGCGTGCCGGCGCGGGCCGTCGGCCAGCGCCTCGACCACCAGCGTGGCCCACTTGCCGCTCAGGATGGCCAACACCTGGTGGCCGGGGCACTCGGCCAGCTCGGCGTTGTAGGCGCTGCGCGCCGCCTCCCGCCGCTGCGCGGCGGTCCAGGTGGTCATGGCGGGATCCTCCCGGTGTCCAGGGCACCTCGAAGTGCCGTCTGCCGCCCGAGTCGCCGGCTGCCTAGCGTCGCCGGCATGCGATCGGTCATCGTCACACAGTTCGGGGGACCCGAGGTGCTCGCCGTGGTCGAGCGCCCGGAGCCGGCGCCGCAGCCGCACGAGGTGCGGGTCGGGGTGGCCGGGTCGGCGGTCAACCCGATCGACCTGTCCACCCGGGCCGGGCGGCTGGTGCAGGCGGGTCTGATGGCGCCCGCGGCCGAGATCGGGATGGGCTGGGACGTCGCCGGCCGGGTCCTGGAGGTCGGGACGGCGGTGCGCCGGTTCGCGTCCGGCGACGCCGTGGTCGGGCTGCGCGACCTGTTGTTCGCCCCGGGCGCGCACGCCGACTCGGTGCTGCTCGACGAGTCCGTGCTGGCCCCGGCGCCGGCCCGGTGGACCCCGGCGCAGGCCGGCACGCTCGCCCTCAACGGCCTCACCGCGCACGGCGCGCTGGCCGTCACCGGGGTGGGCCCCGGTGACGCGGTGCTGGTCACCGGCGCGGTCGGCGGGGTGGGCGGGTTCGTGCTGCAACTGGCCCGGCACCGCGGGGTGGACACCGTCGCCGCGGTCCGCCCGCAGGACGCGGACCTGGCCGCGGAGCTGGGCGCCACGCACGTGGTCACCGCGACCGAGGACCTCGGCCGTCGGGTGCGCGCCGTGGTCCGCGGGGGCGTCGACGGCGTGGTGGACGCGGCCCTGCTCGGCATCGGGGCGCACGGGGCGCTGCGGTCGGGGGGCACGTTCGTGACCCTGGTCCGGCCGTTCGCCCCGCCGCCGATCCGCGGCACCCGGGTGCTGGTGTTCGAGGTCGCCGCGGACGGCGACGCGCTCGCCGAGCTGGTCGGGCTGGCCGACGCCGGCGTGCTGACCCCGCGGGTGGCCGAGGTGGTCCCGCTGGCCGAGGCGGCCCGGGCGCACGAGCTGGTCGAGCGCGGCGGGCGGCGCGGCCGGGTGGTGCTGGTCCCCTGAACGCGTTCGGCTAACCGGTACCGGCGGGCAGGCCGAACCGGTGGCCGCGGTCCAGCGCCGCGGGGATCATCCGGGCCACCGCCGCCACCGAGGCGCTGCGGTCGCCGCCCCCGTCGTGCAGGAGCACGACCCCGCCCGGGCGCATCCCGGCCAGCAGCCGGTCGACCAGCTCGTCGACGGGCGGGCCGGTCCAGTCGGCGACGGACAGGCTCCAGCCCAGCGGGCGCATCCCGAGCTCGACCGCGACCTGCGGGCTCTCGCCCCAGCTGCCGAACGGCGCCCGGAAGTACGGCACCGGCACCCCCGGCGCGGCCCGGTCGATCGCGGTCGCGGTCTCGCGCAGGTCGGCCCGGATCCGGTCGGCCGGCCAGCCGGCCAGGTCCGCGTGGTGCGTGGTGTGGTTGCCCAGCAGGTGGCCGTCGGCCACGATCGCGCGCACCAGGTCGGGCCGGGCGACCACGTGGTCGCCCCAGAGGCAGAACGTCGCCCGCACGCCGTGCTGGCGCAGCACGGCCAGCAGCCGCGGGGTGTGCTCGGGGTGCGGCCCGTCGTCGAAGGTCAGGGCGATCGGGTCCGGCCCGCCGTCGGTCGCCGGCTCGGCCGTCTCGACGAGCCCGGGGTCCGGGCCGGCACCGACGCGTTCCCGCTCGTCCATGGCTCCCCCGGTCGGCTTCCCCCGGTCGCGGCACCCGGCACAGTACCGAGCCGGCCCCGTCCCGCCGCCCTGACCGGCGGCCGCCTACCCGAGCAGCACCGCGGCCGTCCCCGTCGACGCCGTCCAGACCAGCGCCCGAGCCAGGTTGGCCCGCAGCAGCGTCCGCAGCTGCGCGCCGCGGTACCCGCCGGCCAGCCGCTCGTGGGCCGGCACCGCGGCCACGACCGTCACCAGCACCCCGACCAGCGCGAGCAGGGCCAGCCCGGCCGCGGCGGGCAGGCCACCACGGGCCGGCGGGTCCAGCAGCAGCGCGGCCGCCGAGAGTCCCTGCGCCGCCCAGGGCACGGCCACCACCCGGGTGATCGCCCGGGTGTGCCGGGCGTGGTAGCGCCCCCACTCCGCCGGGCCGACCAGGGCGAACGCCGGGTAGACCACGACCTGCACGGTCCAGGCCAGCCCGGCCAGGGCGGCGGAGGCGACCAGGTGGACCAGTAGCCAGGCCGTCGCGGTCACCGGCGGGCGCGGGGTTGGGCGATCACGTTCCCAGCCTGGCGAGGTCCGGCCGGTGGCGCACGTCCGGCGACGGCCGCGCGGGGAGCGGTGGGGTCGCTCTCGTGGCGATCACGGGGCCTGCCGCCGGATCGGGGACCGGCTACTGTCGCGCGCGTGGAGGTCCGACGGTCCGGCGACGCGACCATGCGGGCGGGGCTGCTGAGCGCCCCGGAGACCTGGACCCTGGTCGACACCCCTGCCC
>JASLAP010000427.1 GCA_030147065.1 Pseudonocardia sp.
CCCGGGCCGAGCTCGACCAGATCGAGGACGTGGTCGACGGGACCACGAGCCAGCGCTGCGGCGAGGCGCGTCGCGGCGTCGAGGGTCCGGGATGCGGGCTTGGGATTGCCGACGACGACGGTCGTGATCACGGGCCCTCCCGCCGGCGGGACGGCGGCGAGCGGCGGCGGGCACCGGGGCTCTGCTCCGACGACGGCCCGGGGCAACCGTCGAGGGCCGTCCCGCTGCTCACGCCGCCGCCAACCGGCAGAACCCGCTGGCGTGGAACACCAGCGAGGCGACCTCGGGGTGCCCCTCGAGGGCGTGCACCCGCAGCAGCACCAGCTCGTGGTCGCCCGCCGGGACGACGTCGTGGACCGAGCAGGCCAGCCACGCCGCCGCGCCGTGCATGAGCACGGCGCCCTCGGCGGTGGCGTCCCAGCCGAGACCGGCGAACCGCCCACCGGTCCTCGACGCCAGCTGGCGGCACGCGGCGCCGTGGGCCGCGCCGAGCACGCTCACCCCCAGCCGGTGACGGCCGGGCAGGCGCGGCCAGGTGTTCGACGTGCGCTGCACGCACAGCGACACCAGCGGCGGGTCCAGCGACACCGACGTGAACGAGCTGACAACGATGCCGTCCGGTGCGTCGTCGACCAGCGCGCACACTGCGGTGACCCCGCTGGGGAAGCAGCCGTAGGCGCCCTTCAGGACGGCCGGGTCGGCGACGGCGGATTCCAGTTCGATCATGTCCGGTGCCTCCCGATCGGGGTCACGGGGTCCTGCCGTCGTGGTCACCTCCGCAGGAGCGGAACGACCTCTTTGCCGAACTTGTCGAGGTCGGTGCGGTAGTCCTGGAAGGTCATCAAGACCCCGGACACGCCGTCGACGCCCCCCAGCTCGCGGATCTGCTCGGCGACGGAGCGGGCGTCCCCGACGATCCGGGGGAAGCTCAGCATGAACGTGTCGGAGTTGTAGTAGATGTTCTTCGTGGCCTCGTCGTCGCCGTCGCCGTACTCGCGGCCCGCCAGGCCGGCGACGGTCTCGTAGTCCTGGTTGGCCCGCCAGTCCTCCACGGCCTCCTCCGCCTCCTGGACGCTGTCGCGCAGGACGACGGTGTACAGCGCGTGCATCCCGCAGGTGCGGTTCGCCTTCGCCGCGGCCTCCCGGAGCCGCCGGGTCCACTGCCGCAACTCCTCCGGGTCCAGCTTGCCGATCGCGAGCTGGTAGTCACCGAACTCCGCGCAGAACTGCGTACCCCGGTCCGACTGCCCGGCGCAGACGATCTCGATGGGGTGGCGCGGCGTGGGGCCGAGGTGGCAGCCGTCCATCTGGAAGTAGGTGCCCTTGAAGTCCGACCGCCCCGTCTCCCACAGCTCGCGCACGATTGTCGCGAACTCGGTCGCGTGGTCGTAGCGGGTGCTGAAGTGCTGGTCCCCCGGCCAGATCCCCATCTGGGAGTACATCCCCTTCTCCAGGCCGGAGACGATGTTCAGGCCGAACCGGCCGCCCGAGATGTCGGAGATGGTCTGGGCCTGCTTGGCCACGAGCGGTGGCGGGGTGGTGAGGGTCGCGATCGACCCGTACAGCGTGATCCGCTCGGTGACCGCCGCGAGCGCCGCCATGACCGCGAAGGAGTCCGCGGTCTCGTGGAAGTGCTTCGTCGGCCCGTCGAACCCGACCAGCTGGACGGTGGAGAGCAGGAAGTCGAACCCGTAGTGCTCGGCCTTCGTGCCCGCTTCCCTGATCAGTGACCAGTCGGGGGAGAACTTCGGGGAGGTGTGCGAGATCACCCAGCCGTTGCTCATCGTCGGCAGGGCGAGACCCAGCTTCATCGGTGCGCGCTCCGTTCGGGCGGTGGACGTGGGGGACCGCGCTCCTAGCTGAAGACGGCCTCGGACAGCTCGTCGTAGAGCCGCTCGGAGGGGTCGAGCTTGCGGACGGCGGTCGGGGCCGGGTCGAAGTAGACGAGTTCGCTGATCAGGCGGGGCCTCTCCTCGTCGGTGAAGGGGAAGAACCAGGCGAGCCTGCTGCTGACCAGGTAGCTCGCCTCCGGGTCGTCCACCTCCACGACCGGCACCTTGTGCCCGGGGAACGCCTGGTGCCACGTCCCGTGGGCGGCGATGCCCCAGTCCGCGACGGCGAGGTGGTCGATGTCGAGCTGCAGGACGTTGGTCCCGTCGTCGACCATCCCCTGGTAGAAGCCGCGGATCTCGTCGAAGTTCGACAGCTCGGTGTAGGCGCCGAGCCCCCAGAACTTGTAGACCCCGTCCGGGGCGACGGTCTCGAGCACCTTGTCCGGGTAGCCGAGCACCTCCCACTTGATGTGGTCCTTCATCGTCTCGAGGATCGCCTTGTGCCGCGGGTCGTCGGCCTTCTGGGCAGCCTGGTCGTAGCTGTCCCAGCCCTTCTTCAGGTCGAGAACTGCCATGTCCCTGCCTCTCCGGTCGGGAGCGTCGGAACGACGCTCACTATACTAACTATTATCATAGTTCATGACCCTTGCCCGCTCGTCAACCCTCGAACGGAGGAAGGCGTGTGAACCCGGCTAGGGCGCCACCTCGGCGGCGATCGCACGGGCGGCCAGGAAGCCGTAGCCCATCGCCCGGCTCAGCGAGTACCCGCTGTTGTAGCCGACGCCGGCCGCCGCCCTCGCCGAGCACTCCCCGACGGCGAACAGCCCCGGCACCGGGTGCCCGCTGCCGTCGAGGACCCTCCCGTGGTCGCCCGTGCGCACCCCGGCCGCCGCGATCCCCGTGTTGAGCAGGCGCATGCGCATCCCGAAGAACGGCGCCCGCACCACCCGTCCGACGTTGGGGTTCGGCTCGTGCGTGCCGTCGCCGCGGAACTTGCGCACCGACAGGTTCGTGCCCCGGCCGAAGTCGGGATCCTCCCCCGCCCCGGCGTGGCGATTGAACCGCTCGGCGGTGCCGGTCAACCGGTCCCCGTCGAGGCCGAGCAGCTCGCCGAGCCCGGCGAGCGTCGGGGCGCTCGCGACCAGCCCCGGCGGGTACCGGCCGCCCGGCATCGTCGCGCCGAGCCCGTACTTCGCGTGGTGCTGCGCGTCCCAGATCATGAAGATCGGCAGGTTCGGGCCGTCCGGCGGACCGGCGAGGGCCGCCGCGACGATCCGGCTGTGGAACGAGTCGTCGCAGAAGCGCTCCGCCCGGTCGTTGACCAGGAACGTGTGCGGCAGGCAGTGCTCGTAGCAGGCCCGGTAGCCGGTGTCGCCGGGCCACGCGGGCTCCGCGAGGCGGTAGCCGGGCAGCACCGGTGCGGCCCAGGCCGGGAGCGAGTCGGGACCGCCGCCGACCGGTTCGACCAGCGCGATCGCATCCCCGCTGAGCGAGCTCGGCGCGACGCTGCCCCCGTCGTCGGGCGGGATGCCGGTGAACTCCGCCGAGAGCTCCGCCGACCAGTCGTGCGCCCCGGTCGCCAGCACGACTCGGCCGGACGCCGTCTCCTCGCCCGCCGGTCCGCTCACCCGCACGCCGGTCACGGTGCCGTCCTCCACCACGAGACCGATCACGTCGTGCCCGGTCCGCACGTCGACGCCGCGGTCGAGCACGCCGCGGAAGAGGGCGGCGGCGATCCCGGCGCCGAAGGTCAGGACGTCGTCGGCCCGGCGCCTGGCAACGAGGTCCCAGTCCCACTCGGTCCGGCTGGACATGCCGCCCCAGGAGAACATCTCCGGGTAGCGGACGCCGACCGGGAAGTGCGGGCCGACCAGCAGCAGCTCCCGGGCGGCGCCCAGCCTGCCGCCCTCGAACGGGGCACCGGTGAGGTAGCGCCCGGCCGGCCGGGAGCCCGGGAGGTCGGGGTAGTAGTAGTCCGGGTAGTCGGGGATGATCTCCCACGAGATCACCCCCGTCCGTTCGAGCTGCGCGGCCGCCTCCCGGGCCCCCTCGATCCACTGCAGGGCCAGCCGCCGGTCCAGGCTCGCCCGGTCGCGGCCGGCCGCAGCAGCGACGTAGGCGAGGGTGTCGTCCACGCTGTCCTCGAGCCCCGCGGCCGCGGCGGCGTGGTTGGCGCCCACCCACACCTGCCCGCCCGAGTAGGCCGCGGCACCGCCGACGCGGCCCGCCTTCTCCAGCAGCACCACCCGCAGCCCGAGGTCCGCGGCGGTGACGGCCGCGGTCATGCCGCCGATACCCGCCCCCACCACGACCACGTCGCAGGCGCTCACCGCGAGCTCTCCGGGCCGCCGAGCAGCACGGCATCGCCTTCGCCGCCGGTGTTCCACGGCGTGACCACCGCTCCGCTCGGCGCGCGGTAGCGGTCGGGGAGCTCGTCGACCATGTCCAGCGCCATCGACAACCGGCCGTACCCGACGAAGGCGGCGATGTTCATGCCCAGCTCGACGACCTCGGCCTCGCCGAAGTGCTCGCGCAGGTCGGCGATCGTGGCATCGTCGATCGAGAGGTGGTCGGTGGCCATCAGGTCGGCGAAGCGCAGCGCCGAGCGCTCGGCCCCGCTGAGGTCGGGGGCCTCGTCCGGGCTGGCGAGCTGGCAGACCAGCCCCTCGTCCACCCCCTCGGCCGCCCCGTCGGCGTAGCGCACGGCCATGCAGCTGCGGCACTGGTTGTGGAACGCCACCCGCAGCCGCACCAGCTCCACCAGCCGTCGGGGCAGCAGCCCCGGCCGGCGCAGCTCGGCCATGAACGCCACGTACGCCGTGGCCAGCTCCGGGCGGTGGGCGTAGAAGCGGATGTTGCCCAGCTCGAGCGGCGTCTTCGTGTCGGCGCCGACGACCTCCCGCAGGGTCTCGGGGAACTCCTCGGCAGTCAGCATTCGGATCCGGGCCACGGGTCTCCTCCTGGTCGGCGGTCGGACGTCGGGTGACCGGCCCCGCTCACGGCGCCGGGGACGCGCCCGTGGCGAGGGCGACCACGGACCGCTTGGCGATCTTGCCGACGGCGTTCTTGGGCAGTGCCGGCATCGTGAGCACCCGCTCGGGGACCTTGATGCTCGACAGCCCGGCCGCGCGGCAGTGCTCCTGCAGCTCGGCGATGCCGAGGGCGGCGCCCGCGCGCACGGCCACCGCCGCCACCACGGCCTCGCCCCACTCGGCGTCGGGCAGCCCCACGACCGCCGCCTCGACGACGGATGGGTGCCGGTAGAGCACGTTCTCGATCTCCGACGGCGTGATGTTGTACCCGCCGCGGATGATCAGGTCCTTCTTCCGGTCGACGATGTGGAGGTACCCCTCCTCGTCGAACCGGCCGATGTCGCCGGAGTGCACCCAGCCGTCCACCAGCGTCGCCGCCGTCCGCTCGGGATCGCGGTGGTACTCCCGCATCCGGTAGGGGGTGTGGAAGACGACCTCGCCGCGGTCCCCCGCCGGGACGTCGGCCCCGCTGTCGTCGACGACCCGGACGTCCACGAGGTAGGAGGGCCGTCCGGCCGAGGCGACGAGGCCGCGGTCGCCGTCGACGATGCGCTGGTGGTCGGCCTGGCGCAGCATCGTGCCGATGGAGGCGATCTCGGCCATCCCGTAGAGCTGACTGAACACCGGCCCGTACCGGTCGACGAGCTCGACGACCCGATCCGGTGAGATGGGAGCCGCACCGTAGCCGATGGACCGCAGGTCACCGAGGGCGCTGTGATCGAGGCCGGCCTCCAGCACGCGGTAGAGCATCGTGGGAACGAGGTAGGTGTGCGTTGCCCGCCGCGCGGTCGCCTCGGCTGCGAACGCCTCCGGGTCGAACCCGCGGGCGTCGAGGAACCCGACCGCGCCACCCACGAGCAGCGACGGCGCGATCGTGATCTGCACGCTCGAGTTGTGCGGGATCGTGGTCAGCCAGCGCGATCGCTGCGACATCCCGTACTCCAGCGCCGCGACCATGGCGTGCGTGGCGACCGCGCGGGCGTCGAACAGGATGCCCTTCGGAGCGCCCGTCGTGCCGCTGGTGTAGACGATGCAGAACGCGTCGTCCGCCTTCCTGGCGTGCAGCGTCGGCGGCGGTGCCGCGGCGGCGGCGGCGAGGGCCCCGTACCCCGCGTCGCCGTCGTCGTCGACGTCGAGCACCGCGAGGTCGAACTCGGCGGCCAGTTCCGCCGCCATCTCCCGGAACGGCGCCTCGGTGACGAGCACCCGGGCCCCGGCGTTGCCGAAGATCGACCGGTACTCCTCCAGACTCATGCGGAAGTTGAGGCCGCAGTACACCGCGCCCGCCTTCGCGCACGCCGCGATCGCCTCGGCCACCTCCAGCCGGTTGCGCAACAGCACCGCCACCCGGTCGCCCGGTCGCACCCCGAACCGGACCTGCAGCGTGTTGGCCAGCCGGTTCGTACGCTCGTCCAGCTCGCGGTAGGTCAGCGAGCGGTCGCCGTCGAAGGCGGCGACGGCGTGCGGGGTGCTGCGGGCGTGGGCGTGCACGGCGACACCGATGTCCATGCTTCTCCTCAGACCTAGTTCTCAAGGTTTCGATCGTCCGCGTCCGTCCCGCGAGGCCCTGCGCCTCGTCGGGCGCGCCCGGGCCTCCGCGGACGGCTCGCCAGCTCGAGTGCCGCCACCGGTCCCGCCTAGATGTCGAGCACGAGCACGTCGTCGAGCGAGCGCGACACGCACACGAGCACGACGTCGCCGGCCTCCTGCTCCTCCTCGCTGAGCAGGGAGTCGCGGTGGTCCGGACGCCCGGCCAGAACCGGCGACTCGCAGGTGCCGCAGGTGCCCTCCCGGCACGACGACGGCACCGGCGCGCCCGCCCTCTCCAGCGCCTCGAGGACGGACTCGTCCGGGCCCACGTCGACCTCGATGCGCGACCGGGCGCAGCGGACCTGGAAGGTCGCCGTCCGCACCGGTGCCGCCATCTCCTTCGGCGCGAACCGCTCCACGTGCAGCGCACCCCTCGGCCACTCCGCGCAACAACGCTCGACGGCCCGCAGCAGCGGCTCTGGTCCGCAGCAGTAGACGAGGGTGTCCGCTCCCGGCCTGCCCAGGAGCTCGTCGAGGGGCAGCAGGCCGTGGGTGTCCTCCGGGTGCAGCCGCACCCGCTCCCCGTAGACCCCCACCCGGTCGCGGAAGGCCATCGACGCGGTGCGCCGCCCCCCGTAGACGAGCGTCCAGTCCGCACCCGCGGCGTCCGCCGCGTGGATCATCGGCAGGATCGGTGTGATCCCGATACCGCCCGCGACGAACAGGTAGCGCTGCGCCGGCTCGAGCGCGAAGCCGTTGCGCGGGCCCCGCGCGGTGAGCACGTCCCCCACGGCGACGGTCGTGTGCACGCGTTCCGAGCCGCCGCGGGAGTCGGGCTCCCGGAGCACCGCGATGCGCCACACCGCCCGGTCCGCGGGATCGCCGCACAAGGAGTACTGCCGCTCGAGGTCGGTGTCGAGCACCAGGTCGACGTGCGCTCCCGGCTGCCAGGCGGGTAGCTCGCCGCCGCCGGGGCGACGAAGCTCCAGCGCGACGACGCCCTCGGCGACCGCCTCGCGGGCGGTCACCTCCACCTCCAGCTCGTGCACGGCCGCTGCGCGGGCAGCTGCTCCGGCGGCAGGACCGGTCAGTGCGCTTCGGCCCCCCGCTTCGGTCACCCCGATGTCCATGTCTCGCCCCCCTCCCGGTGGATGGCCGCGCGCCGGCCCTCGGTCAGACGTAGAGGACGACATTTCCTTCCTCCGCACGGACCGGGTAGACACGGACCCGTCCTCGCTCGCTCTTGACCAGCGGGCGCCCGGTCGCGAGCCGGAACTCGTAACCGTGCCAGGGGCAGGTGATCCACTCGTTCTGCTGGCCGTAGGAGTACTCGTGCGGAGCGGTGTCGCCCATCGTGCCCTTGACGACGCCCTCGCACAGCGGGGCGCCGTGGTGCGGACAGCTGTTCATCAGCGCGTGGTAGCGGCCGTCGACGTTGAGTACACCGATCGACTTCCCGTCGATCTCGACGATCTTCCGGCTACCGCTCGGCAGCTCGCCGACGGGGCAGATCACGTGCGGTGTGCCCTTGGGCCGCGTCGGCTGGTCAGACGTCAACGCCTCAGTCAAGGCGATCACCGTAAACCTCTCGCGGGGTCTCGACCTGGATCCGGCGCCGCAGCGCCGGCGACAGGCCCGCCAGTGCCCGGTCCGGGTTGTCGAAGTCCCAGTGCGGGTAGTCCGAGCTGTACATGAGCGTGCGGTCGGCGTACAGCATCTCCATCAGCGGTTCCAGGTGCCGGGGGTTGTGCGGCTCGACGAACGGCTGCGTCGTGAAGCGGATGTGGTCGAGCAGGTACTCCGAGGGCGGCCGGGTCAGCCAGGGGACCTCGTTGCGCAGGCCCTTCCAGTCGCGGTCGAGCTTCCACATGACCTCGAGGGCCCAGATGAAGCCGCCCTCGGCGATGACGTAGCGCAGCTTCGGGAACTTCTCGAACACGCCGTGGCAGAGCATGCTCAGCGTGTTGGACTGGTGGATCTGCCCGAGCGCGGTGTGCCACTCCAGGTAGAAGGTGGGGGTCCCAGCCATCCGCGGCGCCTTCGCGAACACGTTCTCCGTGCCGCTCGGGTGCACGACCAGCGGCAGCTCGTGGCGCGCGCACGCCTCGTAGATGGGCCAGTAGTGCTTCTCGCCCATGAGGATCTCGCCCAGCGGCATGAACACCGCGACGATCCCGTCGCGCTCGGCAACCCGGTCGATTTCCGCGACGGCGGCCTCGGGGTCCTGGGGCGCGATGACCAGCGCGCCGCGGTAGCGTTGGTCGACCTGCAGCCAGCGCTCGCACATCCACTCGTTGTAGGCCGAGGCGATGGTCGCTGCCACCATGCCGTCGGGCATCGCCCCGATGCCGAGGCACTGCCCGGACAGCAGCACGGCCCGGTAGATGTTGTGCGGGTCCAGCAGCTGCTTGGCGGTGAACGCGGGGTCGGTCGCCGGGGGCATCCCGGGCCGGGCTGCGTCCTCCCGGTAGGCACCCGCGGAGTTGATGTAGAGGTAGTCCAGCGGAAGGGTGAACTGGGCGGCGGCCATGCCCTTCGACCATGCGTCCCCGATCCCCAGCCGGGACCGCCACGTCTGGCTCATGTAGGGCATCAGGTCGTGCAGCCCGTTCACGAAGTTGGGGTGCACGTCCGAGTCGATCACCCCGTTCGTCCTCAGGTCGGACTCGTCGGCCCCGGCCCGCGGGGCCTCGGTCGTCGTCATGATCGTTCTCCTTCCGGTTCGTCCACTGGCACGTTGCGTGGGCTAGCCCCGCCCGAGGAGCACGAGGTTGTAATACTGGGCCGCCGATCCGGCTCCGGCTGCGAGCGCGACCTGGGCCCCGGCGACCTGGCGGTCGCCGCAGTCGCCCCGCAGCTGGCGCACGGCCTCCACGATCTTGAGCGTCGGCGCGCCCCAGCCGATGTGGCTGAAGGCCATGAGGCCACCGTCGGTGCAGGTCGGCAGCTTGCCCTCGGAACCGATCCCGACCTGGGCAGCGAACGCCCCACCCTCCCCCGGCCCGCAGAAGCCGAGCACCTCGAACTGCCGCGCGACCTCGAAAGAGTTGACGTCGTAGAGCTGCGCGACATCGACGTCCGGGGGGCCTAGGCCGGCCTGCCCGAAGGCCTTCGCGCCGGCCTCCGCGCCGATCGACCAGACCTCCTCGTAGCGGGCCGGGTCCACGTACTGCTGGCGCAGCCACTCCATGCCCGCTCCGAGCACGACGACCGGCGGTCGTCTCAGGTCCCGGGCCCGCTCCAGGGTCGTGACGACCATCGCGGCGCCACCCTCGGACGCCAGGCAGAGGTCGAGCAGCGTGAAGGGCTCCACCACGGGCGGAGCCGCGAGGACGTCGTCGGGGGTGAACGGGCCGCGTCCACGCATGATCGCCTCGGGGTTGCCCGATCCGGTGTTGCGGATGGCGGCCGCGATCGCCGCGGCGCCCTCGCGGGCGTCGGGATGGCGGGCGAGGTGGCGCTGCGCCACGAGCGCGAAGTGCGCGGCGGTGAACGCCCCGAACGGACCGACGAACTCGTTCTCCGGTTGGGTGTACGCCGCGAGCCCGCCCCCGCCGAGAACGCCCGCCTGCCCGCCGGTGACGAGCACGGTGGTGGCCTGCCCGGTCAGGATCGCGCCCGCCGCGTCGAGCAGGGCCGGGACGCCCTGGG
Organism: Pseudonocardia sp.; assembly: GCA_030147065.1. Classification (GTDB taxonomy): domain Bacteria; phylum Actinomycetota; class Actinomycetes; order Mycobacteriales; family Pseudonocardiaceae; genus Pseudonocardia. The sequence continues at coordinate 10,046 of JASLAP010000427.1, forward strand.
GGTAGGAGTCGCCGATCCAGCCGATCGGGACACCGAGCAGCCCCGACCAGTCCGCCGAACCCGGCGCGAGCACCGTGCCGCTGGGTCCGGGCCAGCGCGCCGCGATGCCGTCGACGTCGGTGTGCCGCAGACCGGCGTCGGCGAGCGCGAGCTTCGCCGCGTCGAGCATCACCTGCAGCGAGTTGCGCTCCAGCCGGCGGGCCTGCGGGGTGAGACCGACCCCGACCACCGCGATCCGGGAGAGCGGGCGGGCGGTCATCCGGCCACCGCCTCGGTGAACGCGGGGAGGACGCGTCCGTCCCGTTCGAGCCAGGTGACCGACACCGGTGCGCCGATCGGGGGGCAGCGGTCGTCGGGCCCGCCCACGACGTTCGCGAGCATCGACCAGCCCTCGTCGAGGTCGACGATCGCGATCCGGAACGGCACCGCGAACGCGGAGCCCGGAGAGCGGTGCACCACGGTGGCGCTGTAGACGCGGCCCCGCCCGTCGCTGCGCTGGTACTGCCAGTCCTCACCGAGGCAGGCCGGGCACGAGATCTGCGGGGTGAAGAAGTTGCGCCCGCACGTCCGGCACACCGGCCTGACCAGCTCGTGGCGGGCCGCTGCCGCCCAGAAGGGCGCGGTCAGCGGGCCTGCGCTCGCGACGATCACTCCTCTCCCACCAGCAACAGGTGGGCGGCCTCCTTGACCGTCATGCCGACCACCAGGCCGCGACGCGCGGCGGCCTCGTTGCGCGCGCTGATGCGCCCGTGCGCGTAGCCGAGGAAGGCGTCCCCGATGGGCGCGGTGGCGCCGTCGATGCAGGCCCCGGGCAGCCCTGCCTCATCGGCGGTCCGCAGCCCGGAGATGCCGGAGTCGTTCTTGCTCATCCCGCCGTCGTGGCAGATGAAGCCCCACGGGTTGGCCTCGAGGAGGAACTTCGCACCGCTGCGGCCGGTGTGCCCCGCGGTCACGAGCACACTCGTGCGCTCGTCCTCGGGATAGGCCCAGACGATGGAGTCGGTCACCACGACCCGGCGGCCGCCGGGGTGGGTCTCGACGACCTCGCGGCGGATCTTGTTGCCCACCTCGGTGTCGGTCGGCTCGTTGTCCAGCAACAGATCGGCGGCCCGGCGCACGGGCATCCCGATCCGCACCCCGCACCGCTCAGCCGGGTAGTTGACGTGCGAAACCACGCCGTTGCGGTAGAGGTCCTCGCCGTTGCCCATCTCGGCGGTCATTCCGTCGGCGGTCGCCGCCGGGATCCCGAGCGCCTCCAGGTACCACAGGCCGGCGATCCCGGCGCCGTCCTTGCCGACGCACGCGTTGTGGCCGATCACGCCGCGCGGTCGGTGCACGGCGATCATCCGCGCCGGCAGCACCCCGATGTAGGACGCCGGCACCACGACGTCGTTGCCGGTGTTGCGGGCGTCGACGTAGCGTGCCGAGTCCATGGTGACGACGTGCCGGCCGTTCCGCTCCAGGACGACGTCCTGGGGGTGGTCCTGCTCCCGCTCCAGCAGTGTCCTGCCCATCCGTGCGGCTCCTTCGTCGTTCGCCCGCTGTCCCCGAGCGTCGTCAGTGCCCTGACTACGCCCTGGTCCAGCCTACGCAGTGGAGGCGACGGACGCAATAATCCATGTATACGATTATTACATACTCACCCCGGGTCTCGGCGAGATCACGCACCGAACATCTCCCAGCTGAGCCGCTCGTCCATCACCGAGCGGTAGTGGCGCTCGAGGTAGACGAGGCTGTCGCCCATGTGCCGGCGCATCGCCGCCTCGGCGGCGTCGCCGTCACCCGACCCGATGGCCGAGCACACCTCCTCGTGCGCCTTCAGCACCCCCTGCGGAAGCGCCGCGGGTAGCCCACGCCCAGGCGGTGCCGTCGGTGATCCAGTGCAGCGAGTTGATGCAGTAGCCGAACAGGGGGTTCTCCGACCCCCACGCCACCAGGTCGTGGAACACCCGGTTCTCGCCCAGGAACGCGTCGCTGTCGTCCACCGCGGCCGCCATCCGGTCCACCGAGGCGCGCAGCTCGCCCAGCAGGGCCGGATCGCCGCGCTCCGCGCACAACCGCGCCGTGATCGGCTCCAGCAGCAGCCGGGTCTCGATCACCGCCCGGAACGGGGTGTCGGCGAACTGCAGCAGCAGTGCCAGCGTGCTGGCGAGGTGCCGCGAATCCGGCGCGGCCACCACCGGCCCACCGCCGGGGCCCGGCCGGATCGTCAGCACACCCTGGAGCTCGAGCACCCGCAGCGCCTCGCGCAGCGTGTTGCGCCCGACCCCGTACGCCCCCAGCATGTCCCGCTCGGGCGGCAGGTGGCTGCCGGCCGGCAACCCGCGGTCCCGGATCTCCCGCACGATCCGGTGGGCGAGCAGCGCGGACCGCTTCGGCGTCATCCCGTCCGGCGCCGCCCGCGGCACCACGTCCCGACGGGCTACCGTCATCGCCACGGACCCCGCGGGGTGGGCAGTCGGCTCATCCGCTCACCACGATGGCCCTCTCCGGACATGCCGCCGCTCCCGCCTGCGCGTCGTCCTCACCGCCCGGCGGCACGGCCACGACCGGCAGGCAGAAGCCGTCGCCGTCGAGCTCGTAGACGGACGGGGCGGTCGCGCTGCACTGCCCGTGCCCCACGCACGACTCCCGGTCCACATCGAGGCGCATCGCGCCTCCTCTCGTCGAGGTCGCCCTCGCGGCGGACAACACCGCGGATTCCATGCATATAGTACTCAGGTTCCTGGCGTCCAGTGCTGAGGAGAGCCCGTTGAAGGAGTGGAAGCAACCACCGCACATCGCGACGATGACGAAGATCGCGGACTACCGGGAGATCGACGAGATCCTGCGGTCGAAGGACTTCCGCCAGGGCTCCCACACCGAGAGCAGGCCGCTCTTCGGCGACTCGCTGCTCCTGCTCGACGGGCCCGAGCACCGCGAGCGTCGCCGGCTCGAGAACCCGCTGTTCGATCGCACCGCGCTGATGTCCTACGACCACGAGGCGCTCGGGCCGGTCATCGACCAGGTGATCGAGGAGTGCCGGGAGCAGATCGACGAGCACGGCCGGGTCAGGCTCGACCTGGTCCCGTTGGTGCGCACCATGCTGCACCGCATCTCTGCGGCCACCACCGGGATCGACGGCGTCGACACACCCGAACGGACCGAGCGCTTCCGCTTCTTCGTCGACAAGCTGGGCGCGGCGGCCACCGTGGAGTGGTCGACCGAGGACCACGACGAGGTGCTCGCACGCGGGCTGCGACTGCGCGAGGAGTTCGTCCGGGAGTTCTTCCGGGCATCCGAGGAACGCCGCAAGCAACTCGTCGTCGACTTCCGCGCCGGGCGGATGGCCCGCGAGGACCTGCCGGTCGACCTGCTGACGCTGCTGCACCTGCACTGGAACGACGACTGGGACGATGAGCTCCCGCTGCGGGAGGCGACGCTGTTCCTGGTCGCTGCCACGCAGACGACGACCCACACGCTCCCGCACGCGCTCATCCACCTCCAGGAGTGGCTGCGCGACCACCCCGAGGACCACGCTCAGGCGGACGGCTCGGAATTTCTGCGCCGCGTGGTCAACGAGTCGCTCCGGCTGCACCAGCCGGCGCCGACGCTGCTGCGGTACGCCACGAGCGCGGTCACCCTGGCGTCCGGGCGCCGGATCGCCGAGGGCGAGCGGGTGGCCCTGCTGTTCACCCCGGCCAACCGCGACCCCGGGCTGTTCGGCGCCGACGCCGACGAGTTCAACCCCTACCGCCCGACACCGACGGGCGTCCGGCCGTGGGGCCTGACGTTCGGCAGCGGGCCGCACGTGTGCGTCGGGCGCCCGCTGGTCACCGGCCTCGCCAAGCGGGACGGCGAGCAACCGACCGAGGGCACCATGCTGCGGATCCTGCGGGCGCTGCTGAAGGCGGGCGTGCTGCTGGACCCGGACGACCCACCGGTCGAGAACCCGTCGAGCAGTCACGACAACTACTCGAGCATGCCGGTGATCCTCACCGAGCTCGGCCGATGACCCCGGCCCGATCGGGCTCACCGCCGGAGGGCCCCGATCGGGATCCCGATCGCCCCAGAAGGCGAACATCTCTCGGCTCCGCACTGGTCGAGAGGCCGCCAGTCATCAGCTCCGAGCGGGCGTACCTGCGCCAGACCCCCTGGCCGGCGACTGCCTCGTCGTCGACCCGCTGATCCGAGCGCCTCGATGACACCGGATCGCCGAACAGAAACTCGCCTCCACTCGCGGGCGTCGGCAGGCTCGACGAGGTCGGGTCGCCCGGACGGCCGCCCTTGAGGCGGTCAATTAGGAATATTATAATCAGGTTTGTCATCACCGGATCTTCATCCGCGCCGGATCCCGACGGCGACGTCGCGTCCCAGCACGTCCACCGAGGGCGGACGGCGCAGCACCCAGGAGGAAGCACATGAGGTCGCAGGCCCAGCTGTTCATGAACGGGGTCGCGGGACGGTCCCGGATCGAGGACAACGATTGGCACTACTTCGTCGACCCGGACGAGAACCCGGGCTTCTTCGAGCACATGAGCGAGCCGGTGAAGGTCCAGTTCCTCGGGCAGGACTGGGAGCGGGGGCCGTGGATCGTCCCGAACAGGTTCCCGCCGAACTGCAAGGCCGACCGGCACGCGCACAACTACACGACGATCTACTACATCCTCAAGGGCAGCATGACCTTCAACGACGGGAGCGGCTGGTACGGGCCGGGCGACCTGCGTTGGATCTACGCCGACCACGAGTACGGCCCCGAGGAGTCCGGGCCGGACGGCTGCGACTTCCTCCTGATCTCCTACGGCCCGATCGACGTGCAGTGGCAGGGCGGCGACCGGTACGAGGTGAAGGACTGACCGCGGACCGGACCGCTGCTGCCCGCCCCCTGCCGGGGCGGGCAGCAGCGCGGTCGGCGCCGGCGCCGCAGGCGAAGAGCCTCGCCTACGCCCCGTCCCGGGACTCCAGGATCCCCTGCGCGGCCGGCAGCCACGACGCGACACCGGCGAACGGCAGCGCGGTGAGCGCGGCCTCCACCAACTGCTCCTCGGTGGCGCCGGCCCTGCGGGCACCCCGGGCGTGGATGGCCACGAACCGCGCCTGGTACTCCCCCGCGTTCACCGCGCAGAGCAGCAGCTCCATGTCCCGGGCCGGCAGCGGGGTCTCGGCCAGCGCCGCCTCCCGCATCAGGAAGTAGCCCTCGAGCGCGGGCCCCGCCCGCTCGCCGAGCAGCTCGACGTAGTCCGGGACGAACCCGAAGTAGCCCTCGAAGTAGGCGTACGCGCCGGGCACGTCCGCGTCGCCCGCCGCACCCGGCTCACCCGCCGCCGGACCGTAGGTCCGCTCGACCGCGTCGGCCAGCAGCCGGTGCGGCACGACGCCGCGGGAGATCAGCAGTCCGACGAGGGCACCGTCGGCGTGCTCGCGCGCCAGGCCGGCCGCTGCCGCCGAGGCCACGTAGTGCCCGACGAGATCGACGTCGCGCTTCACCGCGCAGACCGCGGCGGCGAACAGCAGCTTCGACGCCCGGGGCAGCGCCCCGTCGGCGGCGAGCACGTCGCCGACGCGCGCCAATCCCTCCACGAACTTCGCGGAGTGCCGCTCCAGCTGTGGCAGCCCCGCCCACTCCGGCAACCACGCGGCCGCCCGCCGCCCTCCCGGTGTGACCACCTCGTCCACCAGCACCGCCACCACGTCCTTCCCGACGCCCGACCGGGCGCTATGCGGAACGCCCCGCTCAACAATAATCACCATGACCATAGATCCGCAGGCGTGAGCCGCGCTACGCCTCGCAGGGCATCGACGTGACCTCGCGTTACTAGTAACATAGTATTCATGAACTCCGGCGACCTGTGGCTCCCGCTCGACGATCCCGACCGAAGCGTCCAGGCCGAGGCGCGCGAGCTGGCCGCCTCGATCGCGGCGATCGCCGACGAGGCGGATGCCAGCAGCGAGGTCCACCCCGGCATCCGGGAGGCGCTGAGCAAGAGCGGCCTGGCCCAGTTGATGGTGCCCGCGGAGTTCGGCGGCCGCAACGAGCGCGTCGACCCGCTGCAGGTCTGCCTCGTGCGGGAGGCGCTGATGCCGGGGTCGTCGCACCTGGACTCCCTGTTCGCCCTGCAGGGCATCGGGAGCTACGCCATCACCGTCGGCGGCAGCGCCGAGCAGCGCGAGCAGTGGCTGCCCCGGGTGGCGTCCGTGGAGTCGCTGGCTGCACTCGCCCTCACCGAGCCCGACGCCGGTTCCGACCTCAAGGCCGTGACGACATCGGTGGTCGAGCGGGACGGGGAACTGGTCGTCAACGGGGTCAAGTCCTTCATCTCCAACGCCGGTGCCGCGGACTTCTACGTGACCTTCGTCCGGGAGGGCGAGGGCCACTCGCTGCTGCTCGTGCCGGCCGACACCCCCGGCATCAGCACCCGACCCAGTCCCGAGATCATCGCCCCGCACGTGCTGGGTGACGTCGTGTTCGACGACGTGGTCCTGCCCACCTCGGCCCGGCTAGGCGTCCCCGGACGCGCACTCGACCTCGTCCTGGGCACGCTGGCCGTGTTCCGCGTCTCGGTTGCCGGTGCGGCCGTCGGGCTCGCCCACGCCGCGCTGACCGAGGCCGCCCGCCACGCCGCGACGCGGCACCAGTTCGGCCGCCCGATCGCGCGACTCGGCCCCGTGGCGCAGTTGCTGGCCGACTCCTGGACCGAGGTCGAGATGACCCGGCTGCTGACCTACCAGGCAGCCGCGGCCGCCCGCAACGACCCCGCAGCCGCGCTCACCCGTTCGTCCATGGCGAAGGTGGCGGCGACCGAAGCAGCCTCGCGGGTCGTCGACCGCTGCGTGCAGGTCATGGGCCGGTGGGGCCTCGTCGTCGGCAGCCCGATCGAGCGCTACTACCGCCAGGCCCGCCCGATGCGGATCTACGAAGGAGCGTCCGAAGTCCTCAAGCTCGGCCTCGCCCGCACCCTCTGCGAGGAGGCCACGGCATGAGGACCGGGATCGAGGGCCGCGTCGCGATCGTGACAGGAGCCAGCCGCGGGCTCGGGCTCGCCGCTGCTCGCGCCCTGGTCGACGAGGGGGCGAACGTGCTCGCCGTCGCCCGCTCGGCCGACGCGCTGGAGAAGCTGCAGGCCGACGTGCCCGACCAGGTCGCAACGGCCGTGGTCGACATGCGGGCGGGCGAGCAGGTCGAGGCCCTGGCCGACCGCGCTGTCGAGCGCTTCGGCCGGCTCGACATCGTCGTGAACAACGCCGGGGTCGCGCCGGCCGGTCGCTTCGTGGACCAGCCGCAGGAGGTCTGGGACGAGGTGTTCGCCGTCAACGTGCACGCGCCGGCGATCCTCGCCCGGGCCGCCGGGAAGCACTTCCTGCCCCAGCGCTCGGGGAAGGTGGTCAACGTCGCCAGCACGTCGGGCATCAACGGCAAACCGACCCTCGTGGCCTACTCGGCGTCGAAGGGCGCCGTCCTGCAGTTCACGAAGGCCCTCGCCGCCGAGTGGGCCCGCTTCGGCATCCAGGTCAACGCGATCGCGCCCGGCGCGTTCGCGACCGACGCCCAGTCCGCCGTGCTCGGCTCGGACGAGGTGCTCGCCCGACGGCTCCGCAAGATCCCCGCGGGACGGATGGGGCTGTCGGAGGAGCTCGGGCCGCTGGTGTGCTACCTCGCGTCCCCGCTGTCGGACTTCATGACCGGCTCCGTCGTGGTGATCGACGGCGGCGAGGTGAGCAAGCTGTGATCATCGACGCGCACACCCACGTCTACCCGGACAAGGTCGCGCACAAGGCGCTGGCCGGATCGGTCCCCGACCTCAAGCGGTTCGGCGACGGCACGGTCGGCAGCCTCGCCGAGGTGATGGCCGACGCCGGGGTGGACCGCTCGGTCTGCCTCGGCGTGGCGAACACGCCCGACCGCGTCGAGAACGCCAACCGGTTCGCCGGCTCCCTGGACCCGGAGCGGTTCATCGGCTTCGGCTCGGTGCACCCGGGCCTGTCGCCCGAGGACAACGTCGCGAGCCTGCGGGCCCACGGCCTGCGCGGTGCGAAGATCCACCCCATGTTCCAGGACCTGCGTCTCGACGACCCGCGGCTGCACGCCACCCTCGACGCGATGCAGGGCGAGTTCGCCGCCATCGTGCACGTGGGCGAGGCCGGAACCGACCCCGGCGACCGCTGCACGCCGGTCATGCTGGCCGACCTGGTGCGCCGATTCCCGCGCCTCGACCTCATCGCCTGCCACTTTGGCGGCTACCGGCAGTTCGAGCGGGCCGCCGAGGTGGTCTGCGGATTGCCGGTGCACCTCGACACGTCGTGGCCGCCGAGCCTGGCGGTGCTCGCACCGGAGCGCGTGCGGACGCTGATCCAGCGCCACGGCCCGGAGCGCGTGGTCTTCGCCTCCGACTGGCCGATGGCCGATCCGGGCGCCGAGATCACCGCGGTGCGCGCCCTCGGTCTCGCCGACGACGACACCGAGGCCGTCCTCGGCGGCAACCTGGCCCGCCTCCTGAACCTGTCGTCGTGAGCACCGGGCGCCGGGTCGCGCTGGTCACGGGCAGCGGCCGCGGCATCGGCGCGGCTGTCCTGACCGCTCTCGCCGGCGACCACGACTGCGTGGTCCACGCCCGGCAGGACCGGGCGTCCGCCGCCTCGATCGCCGCGGCGGTCGAACGCGCCGGAGCCCGGGCGCTGGTGGTCACCGCCGACCTCGGCGAGGCCGACGACGTCGCCCGGCTCGCCGACGCCGCCCTGGAGCGCTTCGGCCGGGTGGACACCCTCGTCGCGAACGCGGCCGCCACCACCTTCCGCCCCCTGGCCGACGCCGCCGGCCGGCACAGCAGGCGCACCTTCGCCACAGCCGTGGACAGCCTGGTGGAGCTCGTGCACCGGTGCGCTCCGGCCATGGGCGAGGGTGGGCGGATCGTCGTGGTGAGCGGGCTGGACGCCCGCTTCGCACAGGCCGGGCACGGGCTGCTGGGCGGGGCGAAGGCCGCGCTGGAGGCGCTCGCCCGCTCGTGGGCCGTGGAGCTGGGCCCGCGCGGGATCACGGCCAACGCGGTGGTCCCGGGACCGGTCGACACCGATTCCCTGCAGATGTACCTGCGCGACCGCGTCGACCTGGAGACGATGCTCGTCGACCACACTCCCGCGGGCCGGCTCGCCCGGCCCGCGGACGTCGCCGCGCTCGTGGCGTTCCTCTGCTCGCCGGCGGCCGCGATGATCAGCGGTCAGACGATCGCGGTCGACGGGGGGATGAGCGCGCAGGGTGGCCCGTGGGCCCTCCTGCGCGACCTCTGGTGAGCCGAGCGGGTCCCCCGCGCGGTGCCGCTCAGCAGCCCTGCCAGCGGGGAGCCCGCTTCTCCGCGAATGCCCGGGTGCCCTCGAGGGCGTCGACCGAGCGGCGGACCGGGTCCACCAGCGGTTCCTGGCGGACGAACGCCTCCGCCTCGGACCACTCCGCGCTCCGGATGACGACCTGCTTGGACACCTGCACCGCGAGCGGCGCGTTCTGCGCGATCAGGGCGGCCAGCTCCAGTGCGGCCGCACGGGCCGTCCCGTCGGGTACCACCCGGTTGACCAGGCCCAGCTCCGCGCACCGGGGCGCGGTCAGCGGCTGCCCGGTGAGCACGACCTCCATCGCGAGGTTGCGCGGGAGCCGCCGGGGCAGTCGGATCAGTCCACCGCCCGATGCCGTGAGCCCGCGCCGGACCTCGGGCAACCCGAAGGTCGCGCTCGCCCCGGCGACGACGAGGTCGCAGGCCAGTGCGATCTCGAAGCCGCCGCCCAGCGCCGGCCCCTCGACGGCCGCGATGATGGGCTTGGACGGCGGTCGGGCGACGATCCCGAAGCCACCGCGGCGCTCGACCACCGGCCGCTCGCCGGTCTCCGCGAACGCCTTGAGGTCCATCCCCGCGGAGAATGTGGTCCCGGACCCGCACAGCACCGCTACCCGCAGGCGCGGGTCGGCGTCGAGCTCGTCGAGGGCGTCGCTGATCGCCTGTCCCGTCGGCAGGTCGATCGCGTTGCGCCGGCCGGGGCGGTCGATCGTCAGCACGACGATGCCGTCGCGGTGCTGGACGTGCAGGCCCGCATCCACCCGTGCCGGTGGGACGGGCCGGTCAGCCGTACTGGTCATCGCGGTGCCATCCGGATCGCACCGTCGAGCCGGATGGTCTCGCCGTTGATCATCGGGTTCTCCAGGACGTGCACGGCCAGCGCGCCGAACTCGTCGGGCACCCCGAGCCGCCTGGGGTGCGGGACCATCGCGCCGAGGGAGTCGCGCACCTCCTGCGGCAGGCGACCGAGAAGCGGTGTGTCGAAGATGCCGGGGGCGATGGTGGCCACCCGGATGAGGTGGGAGGCGAGGTCCCGGGCGGCGACGAGGGTCATGCCCACCACGCCGGCCTTCGACGAGGCGTAGGGGATCTGGCCGATCTGGCCCTCCCAGGCCGCCACCGACGCGGTGAGCACGACGGCCCCCCGCTCGCCCTCGACCGGCTCGTTCCCCGCCATGCGGGACGCGGCCAGCCGCAGGACGTTGAAGGACCCGACGAGGTTCAGCTGGACGATCGCCGCGTAGTCCTCCAACGAACCGGGGCTGCCGTCCTTCTTGAGCACGCGCATCGCGTGCCCGCGGCCGGCGCAGTGCACGACGGCGCGCAGCGGACCCCGCTCCTGGGCGGCGTCGAGCGCGGCGACCACGCCGTCCTCGGTGGTGACGTCTCCCGCGACGAAGCGCGCGGCGTCCCCGAGGTCGGCGGCGGCCTCGGCGCCCCGCGAGCCGGGTAGGTCGAGCAGGACGACGCGTGCGCCGCCCTTCGCCAGGCGGTGCGCTGTCGCCAGGCCCAGCCCGGACGCGCCGCCGGTGACGACAGCCGAGATTCCAGCGATGTCCACGTGGTTCCTCCCGTGATGGGGCACGACGGCGCTCCGCTGCCGGGGAGCGCCGACGGGGTGTCCGGAGAAGGGATCAGAGCCGCTCGACGATCGTCGCGTTCGCCATGCCCCCCGCCTCGCACATGGTCTGCAGCCCGAAGCGGCCGCCGGTGCTCTCGAGCGAGGCGAGCATCGTCGTCATGAGACGGGCGCCGGAGGCACCGAGCGGGTGCCCGAGAGCGATGGCCCCCCCGCGGGGGTTCAGCCGTGCGGGGTCGGTGTCGAGCTCGGCCTGCCAGGCGAGCGGGACGGACGCGAACGCCTCGTTGACCTCGTAGTGGTCGATGGCGTCGAGCCGCAGCCCGCTGCGCTCGAGCACGCGGCGGGTGGCCGGGATGGGCGCGGTGAGCATGAGCAGCGGATCGTCGCCCAGGACCGAGAACCCGGCGAACCGCGCACGCGGCCGCAGGCCCAGCCGCTCGGCGGCGGCGGGACCGGCCATCAGCACCGCCGCGGCGCCGTCGGTGATCTGCGAGGAGTTGCCCGCGGTGACCGACCAGGAGATCTGAGGGAAGCGGCGGGCGGCATCGTCGTCGGCGAACGCCGGGGAGAGCTGGCCGAGCCGCTCCGCGGTGGTGCCGCGCCGGATCGTCTCGTCCGAGTCGACGACCGTACCGTCGGGCAGGGTGATCGGCACGATCTCCTCGGCGAACCGGCCGGAGTCGGCGGCCCCGGCCGCGAGCGCGTGGGAGCGCACCGCGTACTCGTCGAGCTGCTCGCGCGTGAGCTTCCACCGGGCGGCGACCAGCTCGGCCGACACGCCCTGGGGCACCAGACCGGGCTCGTAGCGCCGGAGGACGCCGGGCCCGTAGGGGTCCATGCCCAGCCGGGCCGAACCCATCGGGACCCGGCTCATCGACTCGACCCCGGCCACCACGACCAACTCGTAGGCACCGGCCATGATCCCTTGCGCCGCGAAGTGCACGGCCTGCTGGCTCGACCCGCACTTGCGCTCGACGGTGACGGCCGGCACGTGCGCGGGCAGTCCCGCGGCGAGCCACGCCATCCGTCCGACACCGCCCGACTGCTCGCCCGCCTGGCTCACGCAACCGGTGATGACGTCGTCGACCAGTGCGGGATCCACTCCCGTGCGCTCCAGCAGCGCCGAGATGGTCTGGGCCAGCAGCTCGACCGCGTGCACGGAGGAGAGCGCACCCCCCGCTCTGCCTCGGCCCATCGGCGACCGGACCGCATCGATGATGAAGGCGTCGTCCACGTCCACTCCCCCGGCTCCCCCCGCTGCGGCACGAGTCGAGTCCCGCGCCTTCAAGGATTATTATATGCATGGATGGCGCGGGGCCAGCGTGCGCCGCACCACTACCCGGCGAGGATCGGAGACCTGATGCCCCCCACCGACAGCGACCTGGCTCGGCGCATCGCGCTACTGGAGGACCGCGCCGAGCTCCAGGAGCTCGTGGCGGTGTACGGCCGCCTGATCGACGATCGTGACGTCGACGGGATCGGCGCGATCTACACCGCCGACGCCGTGTTCGACAGCACGGCCGGACCGGTGTCGGGTCGGGAGGCCGTGCTCGACTACTACCGGGGCCAGCTCGACCGCTACGGCATGACCTACCACTACCCGCACAGCCACACCATCGCCTTCACCGGGCCCGACACCGCCACGGGCGTGGTGTCGGCGCACGCCGAGCTCGCCATCGGCGGGACCCCGTTCGTCATCGCGTTGCGCTACCTCGACACCTACCGCCGCGAGGACGGGCGGTGGAAGTTCCACCAGCGCCGCGCCCGCCAGCTCTACGCAGCCCCCCTGGCCGACTTGCCCGACGTCCTGGGGACCGGGCTGCGGCGCCGGTGGCCGGGCACCGAGCCGGCTCCGGCGCACATCCCCGAGGAGCTGCCGACCTGGCAGGCCTACCTGCGGTCGCGGCGCTCGACGGGTTGATCCCGGCTCGAGCTCGGTCATCGGACGACGTGCACCGCGGCGAGGAGGCGCTCGGTGCCGCGGACCACGCCGGCCAACGCCCTGCGGTCGCGCTCCGCGGCCGCGGAGCACAGGTGGGCAGTAGCCGCGTCGACGCCGTCGAACCACAGCGACTCGACGGCGTCGAACGCGTCGCCGGACGTGCCCGAGATCCTGACAAACGCCTCACGGCCGACGGCAGCACCGCCCCGCCCGTGCGCGGCGAGCACGGCCGCCACGTCCGCGGGCCCGCACCGGGGCGCGGCCCGCAGGAACGTCAGCAGCCGTACCCCGACCGGATCGGTCCGGCCGTCGGCCAGCACGCACTCGGTCAGCAGGTGTCCCCCGATCGAGCGGTCGACGAAGCGCTCCTCATCGGCGCGGCCCTCCGTCAGGTACGTCGGGTGGGCGAAGGCCGCGTCGAACGCCACCGGGTCGGGCGCGTCCAGCTGCGAGCAGGCGTCGAACCCCGGCCAGGGGAGGACGGGTGCGGTGACCGCGTGGTTCTGCCAGTACCGCAGCAACCCCGGCAGCCGCCCGATGATCGGTCCGTGGCGCTCCCGCCAGTGCCGCTGGAACTGCTCGACCGTCCAGCCCTGCCGGCGCGGTGCGAGGCCGAAACGCGTGATCACCGCAGAGGCTCCGCGTCGCCCGTCGCGATCGCCAGACTCGACCGGGTGGCGGCCCGGGTGCGACCAGGCCCGCTCATCAGCCGCGTCCGGTGCTGCGACGAGAGGGAGCTACCCAGCTCAACGCGGACACCTTCCAGAACCCTGGAACACGCATATCATCATCATAGATTGCTTCGTTGGCGATGAGCAGCGAGACCGCCAGGCCGGCGCCGTCGCGAGCGTGCCGGGCGAGCGATGGGCCGACGGTGATCGACGAAGGCGCCACCGTGGGGACCGCCTCCTCGGCGAGCGCCGTGCTGCGCGGCAGCGTCCGAGCCTGTCGGGGCCGCTCCCGCCCTTCCCGGCACCTCCCGGATCAGGCTGCTGGCGTCGTCCCGGTCTTCTCGGGCCGTGACCGCCGACCAACTGCAGCGCCCACCCCGCTGCGGGCGGACCCTAGTGGACCCCTATCGGGACGACCTGCGTCGCCGGCTGGCCGCCGACCCGGACGTGCCGGTCACCCAGCTGCTGGCCGAGATCCGCGAGTTGGGCTACACCGGCAGCGCGAACCTGCTCGTGCGCTACCTCAACCA
>JASLAP010000429.1 GCA_030147065.1 Pseudonocardia sp.
GCCGGCGTCGGGACGCGGGGCAGCGCCCGCCGGCCGGCGGGCGCGCTGTCGGGCACCGGGACCGGTCCGGTCAGCAGCCGGGCCGCCGCGGTCAGCCGGGCCAGCACCCGCTGGCCGGCCGTCGCGGGCACCGCGGCCACGATCAACCCGGCGCGGGCGAGCCGGTGGGCGGCCATCTGGTCGCAGCAGCAGCGACCGTCCAGGAACAGGTCCGGCTCGGCCCCGACGACGATCTCCGCGGTGCCCCGGCCGACCGCGCGCAGGATGGCGAGGTCGCGGTGGCTCAGCGGGGGGCCGACCGGCGCCCCGCCCTCGGAAGTGTCCATCGGACCGGTTCCTCTCGATCTCACGTGCCGTGTACTCGGCAGCCCCCGCGGGCTCCTTCGTTGCGTCGATGCTCCCGGTGGGGGTGGTCGACGTCGTTGTCCGAAGAGGGGGTCGCCCTGTGGAAAAATGCACCTCACCCGTTCGGGGGCCCCTACACTGCGACCCCCACCGTGGTCACCGGGAGAGGGCCGTCATGCAGGATTCGGAGGCGGCGCCGCCGGAGTTCATGGCGCACCTCGACCCGGTCGACCGGGACGCCCTGGTCGAGCGCGCCCGCACCCGCCGCTGGCCGGCCGGGGCGTCGCTGTTCCTGGAGGGCGAGCTGTCCACGACCGTCGTGGTGCTGGTCTCCGGGCGGGTCAAGGTGTTCTCGCTGACCGACCAGGGCGAGGAGATCGTGCTCGCCGTGCGCGGCCCCGGCGCGCTGCTCGGCGAGCTGTCGGCGGTGGACGGGGCGCCGCGCAACGCCTCGGTGGCCGCGCTGGAACCGGTGGTCGCCCTGGTACTGCCGGCCCCGGTGTTCACCGAGTACCTGGCCGGCCACGGCCGGGCCGCGATGGCCCTGCTGCGGCTGGTCATCGGGCGGCTGCGCGACGCCGACCGCAAGCGCGTCGAGTTCGCCGCCTACGACACCGCGGCGCGGGTGGCCCGCCGGCTGGTGGAGCTGGCCGAGCGGTTCGGCGAGCCGGACGGCGCCGGCGTGCGGATCACCGTCGCGCTCTCCCAGGACGAGCTCGCCGGCTGGGTCGGCGCCTCCCGGGAGGCCGTCGCCAAGGCGCTGCGCGTGCTGCGCGAGCGCGGCTACCTCACCACCGGGCGGCGGACGATGACCGTCCTGGACCTCCCGGGGCTGCGCCGGCGCGGGGGGCAGCCGTGACCGCACCGCCCCGGGGCCCGGTCGCCGCGGCACCGACCGACCCGGCCCGCCCCCCGGCACCGCCGCTGCGCCCGCGCCGGGGCTCCCGGGTGCGGGTGGCGATCTGGCTGTTCCACCTGGCCCTGCCGATGGCCGGGCTGTGGCTGCTGCTCGCGGTCCCACCGGCCGACGTGCTCATCGAGCACCACCCGTCGCACTTCTGGCTGGTGTTCCTCACCGCCGCGCTCAGCGTGGGGCTGGCCGTGCAGGTCGACCGGTCCGCCCGGCGGCACGACGACGCCCGGCTGCTGCTGGTCGCGCTGGGCTTCCTGGCCGCGGCGCTGTTCCTCGGGCTGCACGCCGTGGCCACCCCCGGGGTGCTGCTGGCCAGCAAGAACGCCGGGTTCGCCCTGGCCACCCCGGTCGGTCTGCTGCTGGGCGCGGCGTTCGCCGCGGCCGCCACCGCCGACCTCGACGGGGAGCGGGGCCGCGCGGTGCTGCGCGCTGCCCCGGCCCTGCGCTGGGCGCTCATCGCGCTGACCGCGGCGTGGGGCGTGGTGTCGCTGACCGGCCTGCCGCCGCTGGCCGACCCGGCCGTCGCGGAGAGCGGCAGCCCGCTGCTGATCGTGCTGTGCGCGGTGGGCGCGCCGCTCTACCTCTACGCGGCGGTGCGCAACCTGCTGCTCTACCGGCGCCGCCGCTCGGCGGTGCTGCTGGCGCTGCTCACCGCGAACAGCCTGCTCGCCGAGTCGACGGTCGCCGTCGCGCTGGGCGTCAACTGGCGGCTGACCTGGTGGCTCTGGCACGTGCTGATGGTGATCGCGTTCGGCTACGTCGCCTACAGCGCCTACATCGCCTACCGCCGCGAGGGCACCACCGCCGGCCTGTTCGACGCCGCCGGCACCGAGCAGACCGTCGCCGCGATCCGCACCGAGTACGGCTCGGCGCTGGAGGCGCTGGCCGCCGCGGTGCAGCGGCAGGAGGCCGGCGAGCTCTCCGACGAGGAGATGGCCCTGATCACCGCCGGGCTGGCCGACCGGTTCGGGCTCAGCGAGGGCCAGACCGAGGTGCTCGGCCGGGCCGCGAGCGCGCTGCGGGCCGAGCGCGAGCAGATCGGCCGGCTGGACGTGCTGGTGGCGATCGGGCACGAGTCCCGGGTGCTGCTCAGCGAGCGCCAGTTGCTGGCCCGCGCGGTCCGCCGGGCCGCGGCCGGGTTCGGCACCGACGCGGTCCGGGTCGGGCTGCTCGCCGGGGGCCGGCTGGACTTCCCACCCGAACTGGCCACCGACCCGCGCTGGCTGCCCGCGCCGGGCGTGGTCGCCCGGCTGGAGCCCTGGCTGGACGGCCGGATGCAGACCCGCGAGCCCGACGACGGCGTGCTGGCCTGCCCGCTGACGGTCAAGGAGCGCACCGCGGGGGTGCTGCTGGCCCACCGCCCGGGCGGGTTCACCGAGCGGGACCGGTCGCTGTTGGCCTCGCTGGCCAGCCAGCTGTCCATGGGGCTGGAGAACGCTCGGCTCTACCACCAGCTCGACGGGCTGTTCCGGCAGTACATGTCCCCGGACGTGGCCACCGCGCTGATCGCCGACCCGGGCCAGGCCGCGCTGGGCGGCGCGGTGGTCGAGGTCACCTCGGTCTTCGCCGACCTGCGCGGGTTCACCACCTTCTCCGAGCGGTCCAGCCCGGAGCAGGTCGTCGCCATGCTCAACCGCTACTTCGCGGTGGCCACCTCGGTGGTCCTGGCCGAGGGCGGCACGGTGGTGCAGTTCGTCGGGGACGCGATGATGGCCCTGTTCAACGCCCCGGCCCGGCAGCCCGACCACCCGGTGCGGGCGGCCCGCGCGGCCCTGGCGATCCAGCGCCGGATCGCCGACGTGGCCGAGCCCGGCTGGCCGCGGTTCCGGATCGGGGTCAACACCGGCCCGGCGCTGGTGGGCAACATCGGCAGCGACGAGCTGCGCAACTTCAACGCCATGGGCGACGCGGTGAACGTGGCCGCCCGGCTGGAGACCACCGCGGAGCCCGGCCAGGTGCTGATCGGCGACGCCACCTGCCGCGCGCTGCCCGACGGCGCGGTCACCGAGTCCCTCGGCGAGCTGACCGTGAAGGGCCGGCAGGCGCCGGTGGTCGCCCACCTGCTCGTCTCCCTGCCCTGACGGGTCGTGCGTGGAGAACAGTGCCGGGCACTGTTTTCCACGCACGAGGTCAGGTGGCGGGGAGGATCTTCTCGATCTCGTCGGCGGCGTCCGGGCCGAACGCCTCGCGCAGCCGCTGCACGCCGTGCGCGCGGTCCCACGGCCACTCCTGGGCGCCGTCGGTCTCCAGCGCCTGCACCGCGATCAGCGAGCCGAGCTGGGCGGCCCGCTCCAGGGACAGCCCGCCGGAGGTGCCGGCCAGGAAGCCGGCCCGGAACGCGTCGCCGACCCCGGTCGGGTCGACCTTGCCGGTCTCCGGCACCACCCCGACGGTGATCTCGCCGACCTCCCGGCCGACGATGCGCGCCCCGTGCTCGCCCAGCGTGGTGATCCGGATGTCGACCCGCTCGGCGACGTCCTGGTCGGTCCAGCCGGTCTTCTTCTGCAGCAGTTCCCACTCGTAGTCGTTGGTCATCAGGTACTGCGCGCCCTCGACCAGCGACCGCAGGTCCGGGCCGTCCATCCGGGCCACCTGCTGGGAGACGTCGGCGATGAACGGGATGCCCAGCTCCCGGCACTCGGCGGTGTGGCGCAGCATGGCCTCCGGGTCGCTGGCCCCGACCAGCACCTGCTCGACGCCGCGGGCCTGCAGCGGGGCCAGCGCGATCTCCCGGGAGCGGGCCATGGCGCCGGTGTAGAAGCTGGCGATCTGGCGCATGTCGTCGTCGGTGGTGCAGACGAACCGGGCGGTGTGCACGTCGTCGAAGACCAGCACGGCCGAGCAGTCCACGCCGTGGGCCTCCAGCCAGCCGCGGTACTCGGCGAAGTCGCCGCCGACCGCGCCGACCAGCAGGGGCTGCTGGCCCAGCACCCCCAGTCCGAAGGCGATGTTGGCGGCCGAGCCGCCGCGCTTGATCACCAGGTCGTCGACCAGGAAGCTCAGCGACATCCGGTCGAGCTGGTCGGCGACCATCAGGTCGGCGAACTTCCCCGGGAAGTGCATGAGGTGGTCGGTGGCGATGGAACCGGTCACGGCAATGGGCACGGGGCGTCAGCCTACCGGGCGCCGGACGCACCGAGCCCCGGCCGTGCGGGGCACGACCGGGGCTCGGGGTGGGTTCGACGCGCTCACCGGGGTGAGCGGGTGCGGACCGTCAGTTGAACGAGTCGCCGCAGGCGCAGGAGCCGCCGGCGTTCGGGTTGTCGATCGTGAAGCCCTGCTTCTCGATGGTGTCCACGAAGTCGATGACCGCGCCCTCCAGGTACGGAGCGCTCATCCGGTCCACCCCGACCTTGAGGCCGTGGAAGTCCCGGAACAGGTCGCCGTCGAGCGAACGGTCGTCGAAGAACAGCTGGTAGCGCAGGCCCGCGCAGCCCCCGGGCTGCACCGCGATGCGCAGGTGCATGTCGTCGCGGCCCTCCTGCTCGAGCAGGTTCCGGGCCTTGACGGCGGCGTTCTCGGTGAGCTCGACGCCGTGCGTCTCGGTCACGGGTGCCGAGGTGGTCTCGACGGAGTTGTCGACGGTCATGGCTCTCCCAACGTCGAGCGGGGCACTACCTATTTCCCGGACCCGCGGTTTCCGCGGGCCCTGCGTGCGGTACCTGGAGCCATAGTAGGCCGTCGTGGCGCCGGCACACCTCGGACCGCCTCGCGGGGGCGGCCCGCGCGCGTGATCCCCGACACCAGGGCGCGGTCAGCGGCCCCACCGGGCGGCGACCCGCTCGGCCAGCGCGGCCAGCGTGCCCTCCGGGTCGGCCATCGACCGCTCCACGCCGCCGGCGTCCTCGGCCACCGAGTAGGCCGCGTCCACCCCGGCCGCGGCGGCCTCCCGGCGCCCCACCGAGACCTGGCCGGCCAGCACCACGCAGGGCACCGCGCGGTCGGCGGCGGCCCGGGCCACCGCGGTGATCAGCTTGCCGCGCAGCGACTGCCAGTCGAAGCTGCCCTCGCCGGTGATCGCCAGGTCGGCCCGGTCCAGCGCGGCGTCCAGGCCGACCAGCTCGCGCACCAGGCCGGCGCCGGACACCCGGCGGGCGCCGCAGGCCAGCAGGGCCGCCCCCAGGCCGCCGGCCGCCCCGGCGCCGGGCTCGTCGCGCACGTCCGGTCCGAGCGCGCCGGCCAGCACGTCGGCGAACCGGGTGAGGGCGGCGTCCAGCTCGGCGACCGCGTCGTCGTCGGCGCCCTTCTGCGGGCCGAACACCGCCGCGGCGCCGTGCCGCCCGAGCAGCGGGTTGTCCACGTCGGCCGCGGCGACCAGCCCGACCCCGTCGAGCACCGGCCGCCCGTCCAGCCGGGCGCACCGGGCCAGCGCCGCCCCGCCCGGGGGCAGCGGCGCGCCGGCGTCGTCCACGGCCACCGCACCGAGCGCGGCCAGCATGCCGGCGCCGCCGTCGGTGGTGGCCGATCCGCCCAGCCCGACGACCACCTCCCGCACCCCGGCCGCGACGGCGTCGGCGATCAGCTCGCCGACCCCGCGGCTGGTGACGGTGGTCGCGACCGCCGGCACCCGGCGCGGGCGCGGCACCAGGTGCAGGCCGCAGGCGTCGGCCGACTCCAGGTAGCCGACGCCGTCGAGCTCCAGCCAGCGGGCCGGGACCGGGTCGCCGAACGGGCCGGTCACCGCCTGCTCGTGCCACCGCCCGCCGCGCGCGGCGTGCAGGACCTCGGTGAAACCGGTGCCGCCGTCGGCCAGCGGGAGCAGCCGCAGCTCGTCGTCGGGGGCGGTGCGCCGCCAGCCGCGGGCGATCGCCTCGGCGGCCGCGGTGGCGCTCAGCGTGCCGCCGAAGGAGTCCGGGGCGACCACGACCACGCGCACCCGGTCACCCTAGCGGAGCAGCGCGGCGGAACCGGACATCCGAGCCGGGAGCACCCACGACGGCGCCGTGGCCTGCGCGTAGGGTGGCGGCCGTGAGGTTCCTGCGCCGTTCCACGCCCACCACCGTCGGTGGCGACCAGTCCGCCGACCAGGCGCAGGACCCGGCGGGCACCCCGCGGACCGGCACCAAGGGGCGCCCGACGCCCAAGCGCCGCGACGCCCAGGGCCGCCGCCGCGGGCCGGCCCCGCCCCCGCCGCGCACCCAGCGCGAGGCCGCCAAGTACGCCAAGGCGAACCGGCCCGACCGGCCGAACCGCGACCAGCGCCGCCGCGACGCCGCCGAGCGGCGCGAGCGGATGGCCGCCGGCGACGAGCGCTACCTGCTCCCCCGCGACCGCGGCCCGGTGAAGGCCTACATCCGCGACGTCGTGGACTCCCGGCCGCACCTGATGGGCCTGTTCATGCCGCTGGCCATCATCATCGTGGCGTCGCTGCTGGTGCAGGGCACCATCGTGCAGCAGTACATGAGCCTGTTCAGCCTGCTGGCCATCACCACGATGATCATCGAGGGGATCTTCCTCGGCGCGTCGATCACCCGGCGGGCACGGGCGAAGTTCCCGAACGAGCGGATCAGCGCGCTGGGCACCGGTTGGTACGCCTTCACCCGGGCCAGCCAGCTGCGCCGGCTGCGCATCCCCAAGCCCCGCGTGCAGCGCGGCGCGAACCCCTGACCCGAGCGTCCCCCCGGCCGCACCCGACCGGGGACGCCCAGGTGACGGGGCGTGAGCAGGGGCGGGCTAGCGTGCACCCGTGATGATCGCCCCCCGCCGGACGCTGGTGCTCGGCGGTACGCGATCGGGCAAGTCCCGCTACGCCGAGGACCTGCTGCCCGCCGACGCCCAGGTCTGCTACCTGGCGACCGGGCGCTACGACCCCGACGACGACGAGTGGGCCGCGCGCATCGACACCCACCGGTCCCGGCGACCGGCGAACTGGGAGACGGTCGAGACCACCGACATCGCCGCCATCATCCGGGCAGGCGAGGACCCGCTGCTGCTGGTCGACGACCTGGCCACGTGGCTGTCCTGCGTGCTCGACGACGCCGGTGCCTGGACCGCCGACCCGCTGCCGCCCGCGGTGTTCCGCCAGGTCGTGGAGCTGGTCGAGGCGGTCGCCGGGAGCGCCGGGCGGGTGGTCCTGGTCTCGGCCGAGGTCGGCCTGGGCGTGGTCCCGGGCACCCGGGCCGGGCGGCTGTTCCGCGACGAGCTCGGAGCGCTGAACACCGCGCTGGCCGCGGTGTGCGACGAGGTCCTGCTGGTGGTGGCCGGCCTGCCGCTGCGGCTCAAGGAGCCGCCACCGGCCCGCGGGCACCGACCGCCACCGAGGTAGGAACGGCACTGGGGTAGGAAGGCTCCGTGGATCTCCCCCCGGTCAGCCCGCTCGACCTCGACGCCCGCCGCGCTGCGGTCGCCCGGCACGCCGAGCTCGCCGTCCCGACCGGCGGCCTCGGCCGGCTCGCCGAGCTCGGTGTGTGGCTCGCCGCCGTGCAGGGCACCTGCCCGCCCCGCCCGCCCGCCCGGGCCCGGGTCGTGGTGGTCGCCGCCGACCACGGCATCGCCGCGGCCGGGGTCTCTGCCGATCCGCCCGGGGCCACCGCCCGCCAGGTCGCCGCGATCGGCGAGCACACCGCACCGGTGGCCGTCACGGCGCCGGTGGCGGGCGCCTCGGTGCGGGTGGTGGACGTGGGGGTGGACGCCGACCCCGCCGGGGCGGGCGAGACCGGACCGGGCGGCGCCGGGCGCTACCGGGTCCGGCGCGGCAGCGGGCGGATCGACGTCGAGGACGCGCTGACCGAGGACGAGACCGACCGCGCCCTGCAGGTCGGCCGCGGGCTGGCCGACGAGGAGGTCGACGCGGGCGCGGACCTGCTGATCCCGGCGGCGCTCGGGGTGGGCGCCACCACGCCGGCGGCGGTGCTGGTCGCGGCGCTGACCGGGACCGAGCCGGTGGCGGTGATCGGCCGCGGCAGCGGGATCGACGACGCGGCGTGGATGCGCAAGGCGGCCGCGGTCCGCGACGCCCTGCGCCGGGCCAAGCCGCACCTGGGGCGGCCGGCCGCGCTGGTGCGCGTGGTCGGCGGGGTGGACCTGGCCGTGCTGGCCGGGTTCTGCGCGCAGGCCGCGCTGCGCCGGACCCCGGTCCTGCTCGACGGGGTGGTCGTGGGCGCGGCGGCGCTGCTGGCCGACCGGCTGGCGCCGGGGGCCAAGGACTGGTGGCTGGTCGCCCAGCGCTCCCCGGAGCCGGCGATGGAGCTGGTGATCGGCCGGCTGGACCAGCGGCCGCTGCTGGAGCTGGACCTGCGGGTCGGCGACGGCATCGGGGCGGTGGCCGCGCTGCCGCTGCTGCAGATGGCGGCCCGACTGCTGGCCGAGACCGCGGCCGACGCCGAACCCACCCCCGGCTGAGCGGGTCGGCCGCGGGAGGACGGGCCGGGATGGCCGGATTGGCGCTGGCGCTGAGCTGGCTGAGCGTGCTGCCGGTCCGCACCGGCGCCCCCACCCGGGCGGTGGCCGCGTCGGCGATCCGGTGGGCCCCGGTGGTCGGCGGCCTGCTCGGCGCGCTGGCCGGCGCCCTGCTGCTGGGGCTGCTCGCCGTCGGCGTGCCGGCGCTGGTCGCCGGGCTGCTGGCGGTGGGCGCGCTGGCCCTGGGCACCCGGGGGATGCACCTGGACGGGCTGGCTGACACCGCCGACGGGCTGGGCTGCTACGGCCCGCCCGAACGGGCGCTGGCCGTGATGCGCGACGGCGGCGCCGGACCGTTCGCCGTGGTGACGCTGGTGGTGGTGCTCGGCGCTCAGGCCGGCGCCCTGGCCGCGGTGGCCGGGCAGGGCCCGCGGGCCGTCGCGGTCCTCGCGCTGGCCGCGGCGAGCGGCCGGGCCGGGTTCGCCTGGGC
>JASLAP010000435.1 GCA_030147065.1 Pseudonocardia sp.
GAGACGGCGTCGAACCGGCTGGGCGCGGTGCTCGAGGCGACCGACCGCGCGTGGGAGGCGGACATCCTGCCCACGGACGAGCATCTCGCCCCGGGTGGGCGCGTGATGGAGGTGCTGTCCGAGCACCTGTGCCAGGGCTGGCTGGAGGGCTACCTGCTGACGGGCAGGCACGGCTTCTTCAGCTGCTACGAGGCCTTCGTGCACATCGTCGACTCGATGCTGAACCAGCACGCCAAGTGGCTCAAGACCACCCGCGACATCCCGTGGCGGGCCCCGATCGCGTCGCTGAACTACCTGCTGTCCAGCCACGTCTGGCGCCAGGACCACAACGGGTTCAGCCACCAGGACCCCGGGTTCATCGACCACGTGGTCAACAAGAAGGCCGAGATCGTCCGGGTGTACCTGCCGCCGGACACCAACACGCTGCTGTCGGTGGGCGACCACTGCCTGCGCAGCCGGCACTACGTGAACGTGATCGTGGCCGGCAAGCAGCCCACGCTGAACTACCTGACGATGGACGAGGCGATCGCGCACTGCACCCGCGGCCTGGGCATCTGGGAGTGGGCCGGGAACACCGACGGCGAGCCGGACGTGGTGCTGGCCTGCGCCGGGGACATCCCCACCCTGGAGACGCTGGCCGCGGCGAAGCTGCTGCGCGAGCACCTGCCCGAGCTGAAGGTGCGGGTGGTCAACGTGGTCGACCTGATGCGGCTGCAGCCGGAGACCGAGCACCCGCACGGCATGTCCGACCGCGACTTCGACGCCCTGTTCACCCCGGACAAGCCGGTCGTCTTCGCCTTCCACGGCTACCCGTGGCTGATCCACCGGCTGACCTACCGGCGCACCAACCACCGCAACCTGCACGTGCGCGGGTACAAGGAGGAGGGCACCACCACCACGCCGTTCGACATGGTGATGCTCAACGACCTGGACCGCTTCCACCTGGTCATGGACGTCATCGACCGGGTGCCGTCGCTGGGCAGCGCGGCCGCGGTGCTCCGCCAGCGAATGGCCGACACCCGGCTGGCGGCCCGCATCCACACCCGCGAGCACGGCGAGGACGATCCGGCCATCGCGAACTGGACCTGGGACTGAGCCGGTGCGGGTGCTGGTCGTCAACGCCGGTTCGTCCAGCCTCAAGCTGCGCCTGCTGGCCGGCGACGACACCGTCGAGCAGACCGCGGACGTCGAGGTCGGCGCCGACGGCTGGGACGACTCGGCCGCCGCGCGGCTGACCCGGCTGCTCGACGGCTGGCCCGACCCGGACGCCGTCGGGCACCGGGTGGTGCACGGCGGCACCCGGTTCACCGAGCCGGTCGTGGTGGACGACGACGTGCGCGCGGCGCTGGCCGACCTCACCGCGCTCGCCCCGCTGCACCAGCCCCGGTCGCTGACCGGGCTGGATGCGGTGACCGCCCTGCTGCCCGACGTGCCCGCGGTGGCCTGCTTCGACACCGCGTTCCACACCACGATCCCGCCCGCCGCGGCCACCTACCCGGTGCCGCGGGAGTGGCGGGAGCGGCACGGGGTGCGCCGCTACGGCTTCCACGGGCTCTCCCACGGGTACTGCGCCCGGCGGGTCGCCGAGCTGACCGGTCGCCCGGACGCCCGGGTGGTGACCTGCCACCTGGGCGCCGGGGCGTCGCTGGCCGCTGTGGTCGACGGCCGCAGCGTGGACACCACGATGGGCTTCACCCCGCTGGAGGGCCTGGTCATGGCCACCCGCTCGGGCACCGTGGACCCGGGGCTGGTGCTGTGGTTGATCGAGCACGCCGGCCTGGAGCCGCACGAGGTGTCGACCGCGCTGGAGAAGCGGTCCGGGCTGGCCGGGCTGGCCGGCAGCGCCGACATGCGGGAGGTCTCGGCGGCCGTGGATCGCGGCGATGCCGACGCCGTGCTCGCCCTGGACGTCTACGTGCACCGGCTGGCCGGCGGCGTCGCGGCGATGGCGGCCGCGGCCGGCGGGCTGGACGCGCTGGCGTTCACCGGCGGGATCGGCGAGCACTCCGCGCTGGTGCGGGAGCGGGCCGCGCAGCGGTTGGCCTTCCTCGGCGTGGCCGTCGACCACGGGCGCAACGACGCGGCCGACGGCGACACCGAGATCACCGCGGACGGCGCGGCGGTGCGCACGCTGGTGGTCGCCGCCCGGGAGGACCTGGAGATCGCCCGCGGCACCCGGGCCGCGATCCGCGGCGGCTGAGCCCAGCGCCCCGGCGACCGGGGCGGCCGCTCACCCGCCGCCCGACGGCGAGTCGTCGAGGAGCAGCCGGCGCAGAGCGTCGGCGAGCCAGCCGACGAACTCCGCGGTGGACCAGCCCAGGTCGGCGGTCAGCCGGCGGTGCACCAGCGGGTCGAGCAGCAGCCAGGCGGTGTCGACCGCGCGGTCCCGGTCGACCCCGGGACGCAGTCGGGCGCGCCGCTCCAAGCCCTCGACCAGCCACGACGCCACCACCCGGCGCTGCGCGTCGATCTCGCGGGCCAGCCCGGCGATCTCGGCGTCGCCGGCGGCGGCCGCGGTGACCACCGCCTGCACCGCCGAGACGCGGGCCGCGACGACCCCGATCTCGGTGGTCGCCGCGGCCAGGAACTCCTCGACGCCCTCGGCCGCCGCCGCGGCCCGCGCCGGGGCCCGCTCCAGCATCGGCACCGGCTCGTCGTCACCGGCCCGGGTGACGTCGAGGACCTGCCTGAGCAGGTTCCGCTTGGTCCCGAAGGCCTGCTCGACGGTCGGCACCGACACCCCCGCCGCGGCGGCGACGGCCCGGATGCCGGTGCCCGCGTAGCCGTGCGCGACGAACAGGTCGTGCGCCGCGTCGAGGACGGCACACCGGGTGCGCCCGGCGCGCTCGCGGCGCACCGGGGAGTCGTAGGTCCGCCGCCGGTTGTCCCCGCCACCCGGCTCTGCCATGCTCCCACTATTCACTAGGGTTGTTCCTTACCCAAAACGAGGTGGTTCCGTGCCCCCGACGATGGCCCCGGGCAAGATCAGCTACGTGCAGCTGCCGACGACCGACGCCGACCGGTCGGCCCGGTTCTACGGCGAGGTGTTCGGCTGGCGGATCCGCCGGCGCGGGGACGGCAGCCTCGCCTTCGACGACACGGTCGGCGAGGTCAGCGGCAGCTGGGTCACCGGCTCGCCCCCGGGCGACCGGCCCGGCGTGCTGGTGCACGTCCTGGTCGCCGACGTCGACGCCGCCCTGGCCGCGGTCCGCGCGGCCGGCGGCACCGTCGTCGAGCCGGCCCACGGCGAGCCGCCGGAGGTGTACGCGCGGATCGGCGACCCGGACGGCACCGTGCTCGGGATCTTCTCCGAGGGCGGCTGACGGCCGCCGGTGCCGGTGGCCGTGGTCCGGGCCGGGCTGATCAGGCTTCCGGCACCCGGCCGGCCAGCAGGCAGAACACGTTGCCCTCCGGGTCGCTGAGCACGTGCCAGCTCTCCTGCCCGGTCTGCCCGATGTCGGCCGGCCGGGCGCCGAGCGCGAGCAGCCGGTCCAGCTCGGCCGCCTGGTCGCGGTCGGTGGCCTTGACGTCGATGTGCAGCCGCAGCTTGCCCGGCGTCGGCTCGGGCACCCGGTCGAACACCAGGGTGGGCAGCCCGCCGCCGGGCGGCCCGATCTCGATGGCGCCGTCGGGGTCGCGGTCGAGCACCTCGTAGCCGAGCACGGCGCACCAGAAGTCGGCGAGCGCGTCCGGATCGTGGGCGTCCAGCACGAGTTCGGTGATCCGGCAGGCCATGCACCGAGGGTAACCGGCAGGATGCCCGGATGACCCTCCCCGCCCCGGCCGGCGATCTCGTCGAGGACTACCTGCGCGCGGTGGACGCCGCGGCACCCGGTCTGGTCGAGGGCCTGTACCTGAGCGGGTCGGTCGCCATGGGCGACTTCCGCCGGCCGGGCGGCCTGCGCGGGCGCGCGCCCTCCGGCCCACCGGCGGATCAGTAGCATCCGGCCGTGGCGATCGGAGTGCGGATCAGGTGACCGGGTCGGCCCGGCTGCCGCTGCTGGTCGCCGTGGGGATCGGCGGGGCCGCCGGCTGCCTGGCCCGCTACGGCGTCGGCCTGGCGCTGCCGACGCCGCCGGCCGGCTGGCCCACCGGCACCTTCCTGGCCAACCTGACCGGGGCGCTGCTGCTGGGACTGCTGCTGGAGGGCCTGGCCCGGGCCGGGCCGGACACCGGGTGGCGGCAGCTGACCCGGCTCGGCCTGGGCACCGGGTTCCTCGGCGCCTTCACCACCTACAGCACGCTGGCGGTGGAGCTGGACCTGCTGGTCCGCGACGGGGCGGCGGTGCTGGCCGCCGGGTACGCCGCGGCCAGCACGCTCGGCGGGCTGGCCGCGGCGGGCGCCGGGATCGCCCTGGCCGGCGCGCTCGGACCGGCCCGATGATCGTTCTGGCGGTGGCGCTGGCCGGGGCGGCCGGGGCGCTGGCCCGCTACGGCGTCGACACCGGGCTGCGGCGGCGCTGGCCCGGGCCGTCGACGCTGCCGATCCTGCTGGTCAACGCGTCCGGGTCGCTGCTGCTCGGGGTCCTCACCGGCCTGGTGGTGGCCCACGGCGCGCCCGGTGCCCTGCTGACCGTGGGCGGGATCGGCTTCTGCGGCAGCTACACCACCTTCAGCACCGCCAGCGTGGAGACCGTCGGACTGCTGCGCCGGGGCCGCCGGCTCGCCGCGGCCGGACACCTGGCCGGGACGGTCGGCGCGACCACGCTCGCCGCGGCCGCCGGACTGCTGCTCGGGTCAGCGGCGTGAGCTGATCTGCTGCACCACCCAGCCGTTGCCGTCCGGGTCGGCGAAGTGGCAGATCCCGACGTTGTTCAGGTCGTCGTCGTCCTTGGCCGGGCGCAGCCCGTCGCGGCCGTGGACCTGCACCTCGGTGACGTCCACCCCGCGCCCGGCGAGCTCGGCCCGCGCCGCCCGGACGTCGCGGACCACCAGCTGCACGCCCTGCAACGACCCCGGCGCCATGTCCACCGTCCCGGTGCCGACCACCACCGAGCAGCCCGACCCGGGCGGGGTCAGCTGGACGAACCGGATGCGCTCGTCGATCGCGGTGTCGTGGTCGACGGCGAAGCCGAGCTGCTCGGCGTAGAACGCCTTGGCCCGGGTCACGTCGCTGACCGGGACCTGCACCACCTCCAGGGTCCAGTCCACGGCTGAGGCTCCTTCCGGTCGGGGGTCGGGTCGGTGGTGTGACCCGACCCCGACCGGATTCTCATCGCTGTGTCCTCACCGCCGCGGCATCACTCCTTGTTGAGCTTGTCCTGCGCGGCGCCGGCGATCTTCTCCACCGTGTTGGGCAGCTCGGTGGTGCCGTAGTACCGGGAGTCGGGGTGGGTGGGCGGCGGCATCGGGGCGCTGGTGGTCGGCCCCTCGTGGTAGGTGAACTCGCCCTTGCCGTCCGGCGACGGGCCCTTGGCCCAGCGCCCCTCGCCGGCGGACTTGCCGTCGCTGAAGTTGAGGTACTGGTAGGAGACGTCGGTGAACTCCTTGGACTGCGGGAAGTTCGACGGCACCGGCAGCAGCTCCGCGCCCTCCTCCTGCAGCTCGGCCGCCGCGGCCAGCCACATGTTCTGGTGCATGGTGTCGCGGGCCAGCAGGAACGACAGCAGGTCGCGCACGCCGTGGTCGTCGGTCATGTGGTAGAGCCGGGCCACCTGCACCCGGCCCTGCATCTCGGCGTTGGCGTTGGCCTGGAAGTCGGCCAGCAGGTTGCCGCTGGCGGTGATGTAGGAGCCCTGCCACGGGTTGCCGTTGCTGTCCACCGGGCGGGCACCCGCGCCGGCCACGATGGCGTGCTGGACGTCCATGCCACCGACGACGGCGGCGACGGTGGGGTCGTCCTGCACGGCGTCGGAGGTGATGCCCAGCGGCGCCTTCTCCAGCAGCTGGGCGATCATCGTGGCCAGCATCTCGACGTGGCCGATCTCCTCGGAGGCGATCCCGAAGACCAGGTCCCGGTACTTGCCGGGGGTGTGCATGTTCCAGCCCTGGAACATGTACTGCATCGCCACGCTGATCTCGCCGTACTGGCCGCCGAGGACTTCCTGCAGCTTGCGGGCGTAGACGGCGTCGGGCTTGTCCGGTGTGGACTTGAACTGGAGCTCCTGGCGGTGGAAGAACATTCTTGCTCCCGACTGGTCGTGGTCGTCCGCGGGCGATCCCGGCGAACGGTGCCGGCGAGGTGCCCGCGGGTACCGGCCCGAAACCCCGCGGCGGCGATGTCCGTCGGGTTTCGGCCGAACGGCGGCGGCATGTCCGTCGCGTGCTGCGGGGCCGCGACGGGGGATCGGGGGCCGGGCGGATGAGCCGACGGACGGCTACGGACCGGTGCCCCGGGGCAACCTGACCGTCCTCGGTGCCGCGGTCAGCGACGGCGGCGGCGGAGCAGGACGGCGGCGCCGGCGACCGCGGCCGCCGCGGGGAGCAGCCGGCGGGCGGTGGACCGGGCGGGCAGGGCCTCGTCAGGGGTCCCGTCGGGCTTGGTGGCGTCGAGCAGGGTGACGGTGCCGGCGTCGCCGTCCACCCGCACCCGCTGCCCGGAGCGGATGCGGCTGGTGGCCGCGCCGGTGCCCAGCACGGCCGGGATGCCGTACTCGCGGGCCACGATGGAGCTGTGGCTCAGCGGCCCGCCGACGTCGGTGACCACCGCCGCGGCCTTGGCGAACAGCGACGTCCAGGCGGGCGTGGTCATCCGGGCGACGAGCACCTCTCCGGGCTGCAGCTGCCCGAAGTCGGCCGGGCCGTCGAGCACCCGGGCGAACCCGGTGACCCGCCCGGAGCCGGCCGCGACACCGGTGACCACGCTGCCGCTCTGGTTCTGGTCGGCGGCCGGCATGACCCCGGCCAGCAGCCGGGACACCCAGCGGATCTCGGGCAGCAACTGCGGCGCGGTCGCCTGGCGACGGCCCCGCCACAGCATCCGCCGCCGGGCGATCTCCGCGGCCAGCGCCGGGGACAGCGGCTCGCCCCGCACCGCTGTCCGCAGCTCCTCGTGGCGCAGCCAGAACACGTCGTCGGGCTCGACGAGCACCCCGGTCGCGACCATCCGGCGGCCCAGCTCGTGCAGCATCCGCCGCATCAGCGGCCAGGCCAGGCCCATGTCGGCCAGCGCGTCCTCGCGGACCGGGCCGGTGTTCTGCGCCGAGCGCAGCAGCCGGTCGAACACCGCGCGGCGGACCGGGTCGAGCCGCGCCCGCACGGCGGCGGTCTGGGACTCGCGGCGCGCGGCCGAGCGCTGCTGCCGCTCGTGCGGGTCGGCACCGTGCCCATCCGACGCAAGCCCGTCCGACCCGAGCTCGTCCAGGTAGAACCGGACGGTGTCGAGCAGCGGGGCCGGGTCGTCGGCCGGCACCGGGTCGGCGAAGTCCAGGTTGTAGACGGTGTGGCCGTACTGCTGGAGGTGGTCGCGGAACTGCCCGCGCCAGTGCCGCCAGGCCGCCTCGTCCGCCCCGGCCGGCGCTGGCCCGTCCAGCAGCACGTCGTCGGCGGCCGCCCGGGCGACGGCCTCCGCCAGGCCGGCGTCGCGGGCGGCCACGGCCAGGTCGTGCAGCGACTTCTCGGCCAGGATCGGCCGGCTGTCGAAGCCCAGCAGGAAGGCCTGCCCGTCCGGGTCGCCGGAGCGGCGGACCAGCCGGTCGTAGTACGCCCGGAACGCGAGCTCGCTGGTCGCGGCGACCGGGATGATCGACTGGACCGCGGTGTAGTACTCGGTGCCCGCGTCGAGCAGCGCGCCGACGCCGTCCAGCAGCGCGGTCGACGACAGGCCGGGCAGGTCCCGGTCCGCCCAGGCGGCCACCGTCCGCACGTACCTCGGGTGGGCCCACTCCCGCCAGCCCCGCACCCCGGCCGAGAAGCCCTCGCCGCCGCCGCCGCGATAGGCCTTGGCCATCGCCCGGACCATGGCCGGGCCGGCGAGCAACCGGCCGAACCCGCCGTAGGAGTAGAAGTAGTAGGCGTAGCCGTTGATCGTGGGCAGGCTGACGTCACCCGGCCGCAGCTTGCCGTTGCCCACCATCCGCTGCATCAGCTCGGTCAACGACCGGGTGACCGAGCCGTCGATCAGGTCGGCGAACAGCGGGGTCAGCGGGTCGGGCATCTGCTCGACGATGCTGGCCCGGAAGTACAGCCCCCGCGGATACGGCACCGGCCACTCGGTCGGCGGGTCGGCCGCCGGCTCCGGGAGCGCGGTGATCGGCCGGGACTGCAGCACGGAGGTCACGGCGCCGGCGCGGGCCCACTCGACGTCCTGCGGGACGCCGAAGTGCCGCTCGATCCGCGCCCCCAGCCAGGCCAGCCCGGCCAGCTCCGCGTCGTCCAGCACCGGGGCCGTGCGGCGGTCGGACGGCACCGGCCGCTGCACCGTCCCGGTCTGCGCGCCGTCGGCGTAGCCGGTCATCTCCGCCTTGGCCGCGACGTGCCGGGACAGCACGGCCCCGCCGGCCTTGTCGACGACGTGGTCGTCGGTGCTGACCAGGCCGCCGACGACCGACTCGCCCAGGCCCCAGGCCGCGCTGATGACCACGTGGTCGCGCCGCCCGGTGGCCGGGTCGGCGGTGAACATGACCCCCGAGCAGTCGGCCTCGACCATCTCCTGGACCACGACGGCCAGGCCGACCGCCTCCGGGGCGATCCCCTGCCGGCGCCGGTAGGCCATCGCCCGGGCCGTCCACAGCGACGCCCAGCAGTCCACCACCGCGGCCAGCACCGCGGCCTCGCCGCGGACGTTGAGGAAGGTGTCCTGCTGGCCGGCGGAGCTGGCCCCGGCCAGGTCCTCCGCGGTCGCCGAGGAGCGCACCGCGACCGGCCCGGTCAGCTCGGCGCAGCCCGCGGCCACCGCCGCGGCGACCTCGTCCGGCACGGTCCCGCCCCGGAACAGGTCGCGGATCTCGGCCGCAGCCGCGTCGAAGGCCGCGACGTCGCCGTCGACGGGCCGGCGGGCGAGCCCGGCGACCCGGGCGGCCAGGTCGTTCGCCGCGACGAACGCGGCGTAACCGGCGGTGGTCACGACGAACCCGGGCGGCACCGGCAGCCCGGCCCGGACGAGCTCGCCGAGGTTGGCGGCCTTGCCGCCGACCTCGGCCAGATCACCGGACCCGATCTCGTCGAACCGCCTGGTGCACCCCATGCCCACTCCTCGCGCCGCGCCCGACGCTACTCGTCCGCGGCCCGGGCACCGGGTAGCCCGGCGAGCGCGCCTCGGTGGCGTCGCTCAGCCCCAGGTGGCGCCGGCCGGCTCCCGGATCGTCCGGTTGACCCGGTTGAAGAAGTTGGTGGTGGCGATCCACAGCACCAGCGCGGCGACCTGCTGCTCGTCGAAGTGCTCGGTGACCGCGGCCCACACCTCGTCCGACACCCCGGCGCCGCCGTCGGACAGCCGGGTGGCCTGCTCGGCCAGCGCCAGCGCGGCCCGTTCGGCGTCGGTGTAGAACGGCGCCTCCCGCCACGCGGCCACCGACCACAGCCGCTCGTCGGTCTCGCCCTGCCCCTTCGCCTTGCGCGCCCCCGCGTCGACGCACGCGCTGCAGCCGTTGATCTGGCTGGCCCGCAGGTGCACCAGCTCCAGCGTCTCCGGCGGCACCCCGCCGCCGTGCACCGCCTTGTAGAGGCCGCCGATGGCCGGCATGGCATCGAGGATCATCGCCGGGTTCTTCATGCGTGCTTCCATGATCTGCTCCTCTGCGCTGCCGGTCACATCGGCCGGCTCCGGTCGGTCAGAGGTCTGACGCACCGCGACGGAGGAATGTGACCGATGGACGACGACCTGCTGACCACCCGCTTCGAGGCCCACCGCGGGCACCTGCGCGCGGTGGCCTACCGGATGCTCGGCTCGCTGGCCGAGGCCGACGACGCGGTCCAGGAGACCTGGCTGCGGCTGCACCGCTCGGGCGCGCAGGGCGTGGACAACCTGGGCGGCTGGCTGACCACGGTGACCGCCCGGGTGTGCCTGACCATCCTGCGCTCGCGCACCGGCCGCCGCGAGGAACCGCTCGGCCCGCACCTGGCCGACCCGGTCGTCGGCCGCGCCGACGGCGTCGATCCCGAGCACCGGGTGCTGGTGGCCGACTCGGTCGGCCCGGCGCTGCTGGTCGTGCTGGACGCGCTGGGGCCGGCCGAGCGGCTGGCGTTCGTGCTGCACGACATGTTCGCGATGCCGTTCGACGAGATCGCCGCGATCCTGGACCGCTCCCCGGACGCCACCCGGCAGCTGGCCAGCCGGGCCCGGCGCCGGGTGCGGGGGTCCGTCCCGGCCCCGGACCCCGACCCGGGCCGGCAGCGCGCCGTGGTCGACGCGTTCCTCGCCGCGGCCCGGGACGGCGACTTCGCGGCGCTGGTCGCGGTGCTGCACCCGGACGTCGTGCTGCGCGCGGACCGCGGCGGCGGCCGCACCGACGAGGTCCGCGGCGCGGCGGCGGTGGCCGGGCGGGCGCTGTCGTTCCAGCGGTTCTCCGCGCACTCGCGCCCGGCGCTGGTCGACGGCGCGGCCGGGGCGATCACCGCGCCGGACGGTCAGGCGACCGCGGTCATGGGCTTCACCGTCCGCGACGGGCTGGTCGTGGCCATCGCCGTCGTGGCCGACCCGGCCCGGCTGGACCGGATCGACCCGGTGGTCCTCGACGGCTGACCGGCGGGGTCGGCGCAGAGCTCAGCGCAGCACCAGGACGACCAGTCGGGTGCCGGCCAGCGCCACCGGCACCCGGCGCTCGACCCGGAACCCGGCCGGGGTGGGGTCGCCGTCCGGGACGAGCAGGACGGCGGTCCCGCCCGGTGCCAGGACCCGGCGCACCTCCCGGGCCAGCAGGCCGGGTCGGCGGGCGAGCATCCCCGAGCGCGCCACCGACCGCCCCCACGGCGGGTTCAGCAGCACCCGGTGCACGGCTCCGGTGCCGATCGGGAGGGCCCCGGCGTCCGCGCGGATCCAGCCGGCCGCGGCGTCGCCGTTGCGCTGCGCCGCGGCCACCGCGGCCGGGTCCCGGTCCACGCCCACCACGCGCGCTCCCGCCCGGGCCGCCTCGACGGCCAGCGTGCCCGCCCCGCAGCACGGGTCGAGCACCTGCTCGCCCGGCCGCACCCCGGCCAGCGCGACCATGGCCGCAGCCAGCGGCGGGTGCAGCGTCCCGGGCACCGTGGCCACCTTCCACGGCCGCCGGTGCAGCGGCCGCGCACCCACCCGCACGGCGACCGCGGCCCGCTCCCCCACCACGGTCACCCGCCAGGTCAGCCCGCCGTCCGGCGGCCGGGCCCCGCCCCGCCGCGGGTGGTAGGCCAGCCCCAGCCGGGCGGCCAGCACCGTCCCGACGGCGTCCTCCACGTCGAAGCGGGTGAACCCGCGCCGGCCCAGGAACGACGCCGACACGTCGACCGTGCGGCCCGGTGGCCCGCCGCAGGCCATCCGCACCGCCAGCGCGGCGTCCAGGTCGGCGGCCGCGACCGCTCGGGACAGCCGGGCCAGGTCGGCCCGGGCCCGCCCCACACCGCTGGTCGCGGCGGTCGGGACGAACACGTCGTCGGCTGTGGCCAGGGCCAGCACCCCGGCCGCCGTCCCCGGGGCGGCCCGGAACCGCACCTCGCGGTGCCCGGTCGCCACCACCTCGCCCAGCCCGCGCCGCCCGATCTCGGCGGCCAGCAGGTCCTCGATCCCACGAACGCTCCGTGCCACCAGGCACGCTCCGGCAGGCACCGTCGTTCTCCCACGCCGCGACCCGGGGCGGCCACCGGCCGTCCCGCATCGCCCACGGCGGGGTGCTCCCCGTCGACCGCGGGCGGGTCAGTCGCGTCGGAAGAAGAACGTCATCGGGGCGGAGGCTAGAGCGCCGCGCCGGGACCGTCGATCGGATTGCCGGGCGGCCCGGGGATCACTCGTAGCCGTAGCCCGGCCGCGGGAACACCCGCATGGCGCTCGCCGCCGCCCCGGTGACCAGGCTGCCGATGGCCAGCCCCATCACCAGGTGGATGACGGCCTGGGCCAGGGCCACCGGCAGCTCCACACCGGACAGGAACGGCGTCACCACCGTCACCACGGTGACCAGCCCGATGATCCAGCCCAGGTAGGCCAGCGGCCTCGGGGTGCTGAGCACCAGCAGGTGCGCGAGGCCGGTGGCGGCGAGCGCGGCCACCGCGCCGAGCACGCACAGCAGCACCGTGTTGGAGTCGCCGAACGCGCCGGCCTCCCGGGAGCCGGACAGCGCGACCTGGAACACCGCCCGCGCCACCAGCACCCCGACCAGCGCGATCAGCGCCGCCACCACGGCGGTGGCGATCCCGCCCGACCACAGCCGGGCGGCGTTGATCCGCGGCCGGTCGTCCCGGCGGTCGTCCCATCCGTCCGCTCGCACGGTGTCGTCGTCGTAGCCGGGCATCGGTCTCTCCTCGCGTGCGGTCGGACGACTACGCAGTGTGGTCCAATGCCGATGCTCCGTCCAGCGCCCCGCGCCGAGCAGGGGGCACCCGGTCGGGCGGCATTTCCTTGACCTCGACCCGGCTGCAGGGTGGAAGGTGGGCGGGTGACGAACATCGGAGCGGGGACGCAGGACGAGTGGTGGATCTGCGCGACGTGCGCGGTGGAGCACGCCGAACGGGTCGAGGTGTGCCGGATCTGCGCCGACGAGCGGCAGTGGGTGCCCGCCGACGGCCAGCGCTGGACCACCTTGGAGGAGTTGGCCGCGACCGGGCGCAAGGTCGAGATCGACGAGCTGGAGCCGGACCTGTTCGGCATCCGCAGCGTCCCGGACACCGGGATCGGCCAGCACACCAAGCTGATCCGCACCCCGGCCGGGAACCTGCTCTGGGACCCCATCGGCTACCTCGACGAGGACGCCGTGCAGGCCGTCGCCGCGCTGGGCGAGGTGGTCGCCGTCGCGGCCAGCCACCCGCACATGTTCGGCGTGCAGGTGCAGTGGAGCCGCGGGCTCGGCGACCCGCCGGTGCTGGTCGCCGAGGCCGACCTGGAGTGGCTGGCCCGGCCGGACCGGGTGATCCGCCCGTGGGCCGGGCGGATCGACGTCGTCCCCGGGGTCACCCTGTCCCAGGCCGGCGGGCACTTCCCGGGCAGCGCGGTCGTGCACTGGGCGGGCGGGGCCGGCGGGCGGGGCGTGCTGCTGTCCAGCGACACCATCATGGCCAACCCCGACCGCAGCTCGGTCAGCTTCCAGCGCAGCTACCCCAACCGGATCCCGCTGTCGGCCGCGGTGGTCGAGCGGGTGACCGCGCACGTCGAGCAGTTCGACTTCGACCGGCTCTACAGCAACTTCGGCAACGTGATCGACGCCGACGCCCGGGCGATCGTCCGGCGCTCGGCGGAGCGGCACCAGGGGTGGGTCCGCGGGGACTTCGACCACCTCACCTGACTG
>JASLAP010000460.1 GCA_030147065.1 Pseudonocardia sp.
AGCATCACCCGCTCGGTGTGCCGCTCGCCCTCGGTCAGCACCTCGCGGTCGGCCTCCGGGGACCCGCCGCCGGTCAGCGCGGCGGCGTAGCGGGCCGGGTGCTTGACGTTCCACCAGCGCTGCCCGGCCAGGTGCGAGTGCGCCCCCGGGCCCAGGCCCCACCAGTCGCCGTCGAGCCAGTAGCCCAGGTTGTGCCGGCAGGCCGCGTCCGGCGAGGACGCCCAGTTCGACACCTCGTACCAGGTCAGGCCGGCCGCGGCGAGCCGGTCGTCGATCATCTCGTAGCGGGCGGCTGCGACGTCGTCGTCGGGCAGCGGCAGCTCACCGCGGGCCACCCGGCGGGCCATGGCGGTGCCGTCCTCGACGATCAGCGAGTACGCCGAGACGTGGTCGACCCCGGCCTCCAGGACGGCGTCGAGGGAGGCCCGCAGGTCGTCGTCGGTCTCGCCCGGAGTGCTGTAGATCAGGTCCAGGTTGACGTGGGCGAGCCCGGCCGCGCGCGCCTCCCGGGCCGCGGCGACCGCCCGCCCGGGGGTGTGGCGGCGGTCGAGCACGCGCAGCACGTGCGGGGCGGCGGACTGCATGCCCAGCGACACCCGGGTGAACCCGGCGTCGACCAGGCCGGCGAAGAAGTCCGGCGAGGTCGACTCGGGGTTGGCCTCGGTGGTGACCTCGGCGCCGGCGGCGAGGCCGAAGGTGGCGCGGATCCGGTCCAGTACCGCGCCGAGGCGCTCGGCGCCGATCAGCGAGGGCGTCCCGCCACCGACGAACACGGTGTCCACCGGGCGCGGCCCGACCGTCGCCGCGGCCCGCTCCAGCTCCCGGGCGACGGCGTCGGCCCAGCCCTCCGGCGACGCGCCCGACCCGGCCAGCTCGGAGGCGGTGTAGGTGTTGAAGTCGCAGTAGCCGCAGCGGGCCGCGCAGAACGGCACGTGGACGTAGATCCCGAAGGGCGGCAGCACCGGATCCAGGGTAGGCGCTGCGGCAGGATCGCAAGGATGACGATCCCGCCCGCCACGCTGCGCGTGCTGACCATGAACACCCTGGCCCCGTCCTACGTGGACTACCCGGCCCGGCGCGAGGTCCTGCGCGCGGAGCTGCGCCGCCTCGACGCCGACGTGGTGGCCCTGCAGGAGGTCGAGCCCGGCCAGGTCGAGGACCTGCTGGGCCACGACCGGCACGTCGTCCGGCACTGCAGCACCGACCCCGACGACCCCGTCGGCGCCGCGCTGGCCAGCCGCTGGCCCTTCGGCGCCGTCCACCACGTCGACCTGCACCTCACCCCGCGCACCGCGGCGCTGCCGTGGGCGGGCGCGGTCGTCGCCGAGGTGCTGGCCCCGCCGCCGGTCGGGCCGCTGCTGGTGGTGCACCACAAGCCGGTCTGGCCGATCGACCACGAGCACGAGCGCGAGCTGCAGGCCGTGGCCACGGCCCGGTTCGTCGAGGACCTGGTGGGGGGCGGGCCCGCGCACGTCGTGCTGCTCGGTGACCTCGACGCCACCCCGGACTCGGCCAGCGTGCGGTTCTGGACCGGTCGCCAGTCCCTGGACGGCACGTCGGTGGCCTACCAGGACGCCTGGGAGGCCACCCGCGCCGACGAGCTGGGCCACACCTTCACCCCGGACAACCCGCTGGTCCGCGACGGGTCGATGCCGCTGGTCCGGCCGCGGCGCATCGACTACGTGCTGGTGCGGGGTGGCCACCACGGCCCGACGCTGCGGGTGCTGTCCTGCGAGCTGGTGCTGCCCGGGCCGGTGGACGGCGTGCAGGCCAGCGACCACTACGGCGTCCTCGCCGAACTCGGCCTGCCGCGGCGCCCACCGGGCGAGCTGGCCGGGGAGTCGCCGCGCGAGGACGTGTGAATCGGCTCCCAGCATGCGGACGCCCGTGGAACCCCGACCGGACAGGTGGCACGCTGGTCCCCATGTCCGCGCTCACCCTGCGTCTCGTGGCCCGTCGCCACGTCGACCTCAGCCGGGTCAGCAGCGCGCTGTGTCGACGGTGAGTCGCCCGTCCCGCTGAGCGTCCCGCTCATCCCGCCCGACCGCCTGTCCGACCACCACCCGGCCGTGCCCGCGCCGCCGCGGGCCGTCCGGCGAACCGGAGGCACCGTCTTGCCCCCCACCACCCCCCCGGTCAAGCGCAAGCGCGGCGAAGGCCAGTGGAAGCTCGGCCACCGCGAACCGCTCAACCCGAACGAGCGCACCAAGCGCGACGACGACGGGCTGAACGTCCGCGCCCGCATCGAGAACATCTACGCCAAGCGCGGCTTCGACTCCATCGACCCGGCCGACCTGCGCGGCCGGATGCGCTGGTGGGGGCTCTACACCCAGCGCAAGCCGGGCATCGACGGCGGCCGCACCGCGGTGCTGGAGCCCGAGGAGCTCGACGACCGCTATTTCATGCTGCGGGTCCGGATCGACGGCGGCGCGCTGACCACCGAGCAGCTGCGCGCGGTTGGTGAGATCTCCCGCGACCACGGCCGCGACACCGCCGACGTCACCGACCGGCAGAACATCCAGTACCACTGGATCGAGATCGAGGACATGCCGGCGATCTGGGCCAAGCTGGAGGGCCTGGGCCTGCTGACCACCGAGGCCTGCGGCGACACCCCGCGGGTGATCCTCGGCTCCCCGGTGGCCGGGGTCGCCGCCGACGAGCGGGTCGACCCGACGCCGGCGATCGACGCCATCCTGGACCGCTACATCGGCAGCCCGGAGTTCTCCAACCTGCCGCGCAAGTTCAAGACCGCGATCTCCTGGCAGCAGGACATCGCGCACGAGGTGAACGACGTGTCGTTCATCGGGGTGGAGCACCCCGAGCACGGCCCGGGCTTCGACGTGTGGGTCGGCGGCGGCCTGTCGACCAACCCGAAGATCGCCCAGCGGCTCGGCGCGTGGGTGTCGCTGGACGAGGTCCCGGACGTCTGGGCCGGGATCATCTCGGTCTTCCGCGACTACGGCTACCGGCGGCTGCGCCACCGGGCCCGGATCAAGTTCCTGGTCGCCGACTGGGGCGCCGCGGAATTCCGCCGGGTGCTGGAGCAGGAGTACCTGCACCGCCCGCTGCTCGACGGGCCGGCCCCGGCGACACCGGACGCCCCGATCGACCACATCGGCGTGCACAAGCAGGTCGACGGCCGCAACTACGTCGGGGTCGCCCCGGCGTCCGGACGGGTCTCCGGGACCACGCTGATCGCCCTCGCCGACGCCGCCGAGGAAGCCGGCTCCGGGCGGGTGCGGCTGACCCCGCAGCAGAAGATCGTCGTGCTGGACGTGCCGGACGGGAACGTCGAGGCGCTGGTCGCCCGGCTG
>JASLAP010000468.1 GCA_030147065.1 Pseudonocardia sp.
GTGGTCGGCCAGCCGCGGGACCAGCTCCACGCACCCCGCCTTGGCGTCGTCGATCTGCCCGGCGTCGAGCAGCGCCAGGAGCCACGCGGCCGCCCGGGCCGCGGGTCTGGCCCGGCTGGAGCAGGCCCGCACCGGGCGGGGCTCCGGCTCCGGTCACCTCGCCGCGGCCCTGGCGGCCGAGTGGCTCCTGGCGCTGCTCGACGCCGGGCAGATCGACGACGCCAAGGCGGGGTGCGTGGAGCTGGTCCCGCGGCTGGCCGACCACAGCCGGCCGAGCCGTCAGCTGGCCCGGCTGCGGTTCGCCGTGGCCCGGACCAACGCCGTGGACGGCACCGTGGTCGAGACGGCGCGGGCCCTGGCCCGGGCCGTCCAGGACGCCGCCGAGTGCGACGCTCCGGATCTCGAAGCGGTCTGCTGCGCGGCGCTCGGCTCGGTGTACGAGACGGCGGAGAGACCCGACCTCGCGCAGACCGCGGCCGAGCGGGCCCAGGACGCCCAGCGCCGCGACCGCGAGCGCGGTGCCCGGTTCCGAGCGACCCTGGCTGCGTTGTCGCCGGCCTACCTGCACGGCGCCGACGCCACCGGTGGTCCGGAGACCCCGGTCGCGGAGCGAGACACGGCGCTGTCGTCCCGGCCGGCGCACGGCGGCAGTCACGCCGCCGACCCGGGGCGGGCTCCTCGAGTCGCCGAGGACTCGGCAGACCCGGACCCGGACGAGTCCGGCGGGCTGCGCGGGGGTTCCCGCTCGCGGAGGGCTACCGCGGCTCGCTCCCGGCGCGGCCTCGCGGTCGACCGGGCCTGGCAGATCGGCGAGCGCCTGGAGGTCCGCCCCGAGCGGCCGCTCGGCCGCCACGAAGGCGGTCCGGGGGCCGGCCCGGCCGCTCGGCACACCGCGGCGCGCTCGGCGCCCGGGCCGGCCGACCGCGAGGACCCCGAACCGGCCGACGCGCGACGCCGCCACTCCCGCGGCGCCGACGGCGCCCCCGATCCGGCTGGGAGTGCCTCCGCGGGACCGGAGCCCGCTCCCGCCGCCGGGTCCGACGAACGCACTGAGCGTCCCGCGGGGTGGGACGCGGAGTGGGACGCCGAGGAGTCGCCGATCGGCAGCCTGCTGATGCGGAGCCTGCGCGGTGCCGGCGCCCCGGCCGACGATCCGGTGTCCGGGCCGGCTCCCGCCGAGCGGACGCCCGAGGGAGCAGCACCGGAGCGGCGGGCCCCCTCCGTGGACGCGACGGGTGGCCCGGACCGACCGCGCAACGGTTCGCCGCGGTCCGGGGCCGGAGACGCCGCGCCCGGATCCGGTCGCCCGACCAACGGCTCGGCGCGCCGCGCCCGCGCGTCCGGCGGTGCCACCGAGCCGGGTGCACCCGGAGAGCGGGACGACGGGGATCCCGACGGCCCGGCCCCAGGTCGAGGCGGGCGTCGCCGTCGTCGGGAGGAGGGCGGCGCGGAGGACCCCCTCGGCCGCAACGGCCATCGGCGCGCCACCGACCCCGATGCGGGTCCTCGCCCCGGGGACGGCTCGGCGGGCGACGGACCCGGGGACGAGGGCGGAGCGAGCGACGACCTCGCCGGCGGCCGCCACGGCAGCGGTGACGACGCCCGGCGCCGATCGGGCGCTGGTGTTACCGGCGGCCTGACCAGTGCTCAGGGACGGCGGGAGCGCCCGGCCCCCGACACGCACGATCCCGGGAGCGGTCGGTTCGGCGAGCGCGACGACACCGCTGACCGCGGCGACCGCCCGCGCAACGGCGCTCGCCAGGCCGACCCCTCCGCCGTCCCCGGCCACCCGGAGCGGGACGCGCCGGGCGACGCCGGAGCCGCCGACGCCTACACCATCCTGGGCATCGCCCGGGAGGACAGCGGCCCGGTGGGTCCCGACCCCCGGTCGGCCGAGTTGCCGGTCGACAGCGGTGCC
Source organism: Pseudonocardia sp. (assembly GCA_030147065.1). Lineage (GTDB taxonomy): Bacteria > Actinomycetota > Actinomycetes > Mycobacteriales > Pseudonocardiaceae > Pseudonocardia. Next base: position 1,919 of record JASLAP010000468.1, read on the forward strand.
GGCAACGGCCACCACCACAGCGACCGCGACTCGCCACCCCTGGCGGACGACTCCGAGGCGGACCCGGAGCCGGCGGCGCGACGCACGGCGGCCGAGGAGCTGGAAGCGCGGCGCGCGGCGTCCGGGCGCTCGGCCCCGTCCTCGTTCATCGCCGGTTGGGTGCAGGAGGAGTTGGCCGACCTGCAGCGGATCTGGGACCGGATCTCCGAGCCGGTCGTCGGTCCGCTCCCGGACGCCGACCCGGGACCGGACGGCGACGAGGCCGCCGCGGCGGGCTGCGCGGTCGCGGTCGACATCGCCCGGGAAGGCCGCCGGCTGGCCGGTCGTCGCTCGGACCGGGTGATGCGCAAGGTCGCCGACCTGCTCACCGACCGGCTGCCGCGGGGCGGCCGGATCCGCCGCGAGGAACCGAGCACGCTGACCGTGGCCGTGCCGGGGTGGGGGCGGCGCTCGGCGACCGAGTGGATGCGGCGCGAGCTGCCCGGGGTGCTCGACGGGCACCTCGACGACCTCGACGTCTCGGGGATGCACCTGCGCGCGGTGGTGCGCGACGCCGACGGTCCGGTGGGGGCCCAGCTGCTGCAGCGGCTCGACACCACCGGCATCCGGGAGCAGCTGGCCGACCCGCTCGCTGCCTTCCGCGCCGCCTCCGCCCGGCGCGCGGTCGGCGGCCGGCGGAGCACGGGAGCTGCCGAGGTCAACGGTTCCGGCGCGGCCCGCGAGGGCGCCGGCTCGGGACCGGCGGGTCGCGATGCCGCGAGCGGGAGCCCGGAGGTGAACGGCCACGGCGGTGGCCGCAACGGCGGCGTGGGTGGCCGGGACGGCAGTGTCGGTGGCCGGGGCGGCGACGTTGGCGGCCGGGACGGCAGCGTCGATGGCCGGGACGGCAACCTGGATGGCCGGAACGGTGGCTTGGATAGCCGGGACAGCGGCGTCGGTGGCCGGGAGGGCAGTGTTGACGGCCGGGACGGCAACCTGGACGGCCGGGACGGCAACCTGGACGGCCGGGACGGCGGCGTTGATAGCCGGAACGGAGTTGATGGCCGGAACAGCAGGGTCGGTGGCCGGGACGGCGGCGTCCATGGGGCCGCTCGCCGCGGACCGCGCGCCGGATCTCCCGGCGGCGCCGACGGGAGCGGTGCTCGATCCGGCGCCGTGCCGGGCACCGCGGGGTCCGGCTCTCCGATCGGGTCCGGGACCTCCGGTACCGACGCCGTGCTCGACGGCCCGGCCGGGTCCGCTCCCGATCCCGCCGGTGACGTGCGCGATGCCGCTGGCACGCGTCAGCGCGACGGTTCGGGTCGTGAGGCTCCTGCCGGGGGGACCCCCGGACCGGGCACCCGCCCGGCGGGGCGGCGCCGGGCCGAGGATCCGACCCCGCGGCCGGATCGGGCCGAGCCGGCCGCATCCGCCGGCGGGACCGGTGGGAAACGGGTGGCCGGACGGCACGGTTCCGCCGCGGGCACCTGGCGCGACGCGGTGGAGGTCGTGCCGGGGAGCGGGGGTCGGCGCCGTGCCGGGGAGGGTTCCGGCCAGTCGCCGGGAGCTCCGGCCGCCGGTTCCGGCCGCTCGCGCGAGGACGGGGGATCCGGGCCCGCCGACGCGGACGCCGAGGCCCGCCGGTCCCGCAGCCGCACCGACCCGACCGAGGGTCTCGGCCTCGCCGACCTGCTGGCCGGTGCGCTTGCCGAGTACCGCGGCATCTGACCGTGCGGCTCGGCCCGACCAGCCAGGTCGGCCCGAGTCGCCGACCGCACATCCCGCCGCGCCGGCTTGCGCCCGTTAGGGTGACCGGGTCGCCCGCGAGAAGACCACGAACCACGGTGGTCGGCCGACCCGGGGCCGACGCCGACGAGCCACGGAGCCGCATGTGACGAGCCCGACCCGCCGGCGGGTGGAGCCCGACCCCGATCCGGAGCTGACCGCTCTGCGGGAGCTGTACACCCGGCACGCCCCGGACATGCAGACCGCGACGGACGAGGAGCTCGGGCAACTTGAGGACGCGGCCCGCGCGCACCTGCGGTTGGCCGAGCACCGGGTGCCGGGCGCGCCGATCATCCAGATCAGCGAACCGCAGCCCACCGGGTCCGCCGATGCCGGCCGCGCCGCTGCTGAGGAGACCGGGGCCAGGCAGGCCGGGGCCGGGGAAGCCGGGGGCGCGGCTCCCGAGGCCCAGCCCGCCCCCGCCCCCGCCCCCGCCCCCGTCCCCGGCCTGGGCACTTCCACCGCCCCGGGGGATACCGAGGAAGGCGACACCGAGGAATCGGGGCCGCGGCCGGCCACCCCGCCGACCACGCTGTCCGCCACCGGACCCGATGCCCCCGGCGCGGTCGTCGAGATCGTCACCGACGACATGCCGTTCCTGGTCGAGTCGGTGCTCACCGGGGTCGGCCGGGTCGGTGGCGAGGTCCGGCGGCTGATCCACCCGATCGTGGTCGTGCGCCGCGACCCGGCCGGGAAGCTGGCCGAGGTGCTGGCCGACGCCAACCCGGCCGCCCCGCCGCCCGGGGCCCAGGTCGAGTCCTGGATCCGCGTCGACCTGGCCGGGGGTGCTCCCGCCGGGTTGGCCGAGCAGCTCGACGACGTGCTGGCCGACGTCCGCGCCGTCGACGACGACTCCGCGCCGATGGTGGCCCGGGCCCGCGAGCTGGCCGACGCCCTGCCCAGCCGCCCCCTCACCGAGGACGGCACCAGCCCGGCCGACGTCGGGGAGCTGCTGCGCTGGCTGGCCGACGACCACTTCACCTTCCTCGGGTACCGCTACCAGCCGGTCGCCGACCGCTCCACCACCCCGGCGCCCGGCCTCGGCCTGCTGCGCCGCAAGGTCGGGCTGGCGGCCAAGTTCGCCCCCGGCGCGTTCCCCGCCGACACCGTGCCCGACCTGCTGCTCATCACCCGCGCCACGGTGCCCAGCCCGGTGCGCCCGGCGCACCCGTACTACCTGGCCGTCCGCGAGTTCGACGCGGAGCGCCGGCTGCTGGGCGAGCACCGGTTCGTCGGCACCCTCACCGTGCTCGCCCAGCACGAGAGCGTGCTGGACATCCCGGTGGTCGACCGCCGGGTGCGGCAGGCGATCCACCGGGCCGGGTTCCCGCTGGAGTCCTACTCCGGGCAGCAGATGCTCGAGGTCATCTCCTCGCTGCCGCGCGAGGAGCTGTTCAGCGCGAGCACCGAGAGCCTGCACGACACGGCCCTGGGGGTGCTCGCGGTCGCCGGGCGGCGGGTGGTGCGGCTGTTCCTGCGCCGCGACCCCTACCGCCGGTTCGTGTCCTGCCTGGTCTACCTGCCCCGCGACCGGTACACGACCTCGTCGCGGCTGGCGATGGCCGACGTGCTCCGGCACCGCCTGGGCGGCCGTTCGGTCGACCACACCGCGCGGGTGTCGGAGTCCAACCTGGCGCTGGTGCACTTCACCGTGCACGCCCCGGCGGACGCGGCCGGATTCGGTGAGGTCGACATCGCCGACCTGCAGGACGAGCTCACCGAGGCCGCCCGCACCTGGGACGACCGGCTGGTCTCCACCCCCGATTCGGCCGGCCTGGCCGACCTGTTCGACGAGGTGCCCGAGGCCTACAAGGCCGCGGTCCCGCCGGACCGGGCGATCGAGGACCTGCGCCGGATCGCCGCCCTGGGCGGGCCGGGGGAGTTCGACGTGCGGCTCTACCGCACCCCGGGCCGGGCCGGCCACCCGGCGGCCGGTGACCCCGGCGAGCGCCGGTTCACCCTCTACCTGGCCGGGGCCCCGGCCACGCTGACCGCGGTGCTGCCGCTGATGCAGCAGCTCGGCGTGGACGTGCTCGACGAGCGCCCGTCGGAGTTCCTCCGCCACGACGGCCTGCGCTGCTGGCTCTACGACTTCGGGCTGCGGCTCGACGACACCACCAGCGCCGCCCTCGCCGACCGGGACGAGGAGGAGGTCGAGCGGGGCTTCTGCGCGGCGTTCAGCGCGGCCTGGCGGGTCGACGCGGAGTCCGACCGGTTCTCCGCGCTGGTGCTGCGCGCCGGGCTGCACTGGCGGGAGGTCGCGGTGCTGCGCGCCTACGCCCGCTACGGCCGCCAGCTGGCCAACCCCTACAGCCCGCAGTACATGGCCGAGACGTTGCTCGCCCAGCCCGGCGTCGCCCGGGGGTTGATCGCGCTGTTCCGGGCCCGGTTCGACCCGGCGGTCGAGGACCGCGGGCGGGCCGTGGACGCGGCGCTGGGCGAGGTCCGCGGACTCATCGACGCGGTCACCGGGTTGGACACCGACCGGATCCTGCGCGGCTACCTGGCCACGATCATGGCCACGCTGCGCACCAACTGGTTCCGCGACCGGCCCTACTTCTCGTTCAAGATCGACCCTGCCGCGGTGCCGGACATGCCCGCCCCACGGCCGCGGTTCGAGATCTTCGTGTACTCGCCCCGGGTGGAGGGCGTGCACCTGCGCTACGGCCCGGTGGCCCGCGGCGGGCTGCGCTGGTCGGACCGCCAGCAGGACTACCGCACCGAGATCCTCGGCCTGGTCAAGGCGCAGGCGGTGAAGAACGCGGTGATCGTGCCGGTGGGCGCCAAGGGCGGGTTCGTCGTGCGCCGCGTCGACGCCGGGCCCGCCGAGGTCGAGCACTGCTACCGGACGTTCATCTCGGGGCTGCTCGACATCACCGACAACCTGGTCGCCGAGGAGAGCGGGCCCGGGGTGACGGTGCCCCCGCCGGGCGTCGTGCGCCACGACGGTGACGACTCCTACCTGGTGGTCGCCGCGGACAAGGGCACCGCCAAGTTCTCCGACACCGCCAACGAGGTGGCCGCGTCCTACGGCTTCTGGCTGGGCGACGCGTTCGCCTCGGGGGGCTCGGTCGGCTACGACCACAAGGCCATGGGCATCACCGCGAAGGGCGCCTGGGAGAGCGTCAAGCGGCACTTCAGCGAGCTCGGCGTGGACACCCAGGCCGAGGAGTTCACCGTGGTCGGCATCGGCGACATGTCCGGTGACGTGTTCGGCAACGGGATGCTGCTGTCCGAGCACATCCGGCTGCTGGCCGCGTTCGACCACCGGCACGTGTTCGTCGACCCCGACCCGGACGCCGCCCGCGGCTTCGCCGAGCGCCGACGGCTGTTCGAGCTGCCCCGCTCCAGCTGGGACGACTACGACCGGGACGCGATCAGCGAGGGCGGCGGGGTGTGGCCGCGCACGGCCAAGACGGTGCCGGTCGGGGCGCCGATGCGGGCCGCGCTCGGGCTGCCCGACGACGTCACCGCGCTCAGCCCGCCGGAGCTGATCTCGGCGATCCTGCGGGCGCCCGCCGACCTGCTCTGGAACGGTGGGATCGGCACCTACGTCAAGGCGACCACCGAGTCCAGCGACGAGGTCGGCGACCGGGCCAACGACGCCATCCGGGTCGACGGCGCCGACCTGCGCGTCAAGGTCGTCGGCGAGGGCGGCAACCTCGGGCTGACCCAGCGCGGGCGCATCGAGTTCGCCCGGCACGGTGGGAAGATCAACACCGACGCGATCGACAACTCCGCCGGGGTGGACTGCTCCGACCACGAGGTCAACATCAAGATCCTGCTGGACCGGCTGGTGGCGGCCGGCGAGCTCGACCGCGACGGGCGCAACGCGCTGCTGGAGTCGATGACCGACGAGGTGGCCGAGCTGGTGCTCGCCGACAACCGCGACCAGAACGCGGTGCTGGGCATCTCCCGGGCGCACGCGGCCGGGATGGTCAACGTGCACCGCCGGCTCACCGCGGAGCTGGTGGCCCGGACCGGGCTGGACCGCGACCTGGAGGTGCTGCCCGACGACGCCGCGTTCGCCGCGCTCGACGAGTCCGGCACCGGGCTGACCAGCCCCGAGCTGGCCACCCTGCTGGCCCACACCAAGCTCGACCTGACCGCCCGGGTGCTAGCCGGCGACCTGCCCGACGTGCCGGCGTTCGCGTCCCGGCTGCCGGAGTACTTCCCCCGCGCGCTGCGCGAGCGGTTCCCGGCCGCGGTGGCCGCGCACCCGCTGCGCCGCGAGATCGTGGCCACCCAGCTGGTCAACGAGATGGTCGACGGGGCCGGCACGACCTACGCGTTCCGGCTGTCGGAGGAGCTGGCCGCCGGGCCGACCGACGCCGCCCGCGCCTACGCGGTCACCACCCGGGTGTTCGACCTGCCGAAGCTGTGGGCGTCCGTGCGGGCCCCGCACATCCCCACCGCGGTGTCCGACCGGATCGTGCTGGAGTCGCGGCGGCTGCTCGACCGGGCGGCGCGGTGGTTCCTCACCAACCGGCCGCAGCCGCTGGCCGTCAGCGCCGAGATCGCCCGCTTCGCGGCCACCGTGGCCGAGCTCCGGGTGGAGCTGCCCGACCTGCTGCGGGGACGGGAGCGCGCGGTCGTCGACGAGGACGCGGCCGCGCTGCGCGCCGACGGCGTCGGCGAGGAGTGCGCGTCGGAGTCCGCCGCGCTGATGTACGGGTTCGGGCTGCTCGACGTGGTCGACCTGACCGAGCTGTCCGAGCGCGACCGGGAGCCGCGCGAGCCCCGAGAGGTCGCCGCGCTGTACTACGGCCTGTCCGAGCACCTGGGCATCGACCGGGCGCTGACCTCGGTGTCCGCGCTGGCCCGCGGCGACCGCTGGCACGCGCTGGCCCGGCTGGCGCTGCGCGACGACCTGTACGGCTCGCTGCGCGCGATCACCCTCGACGTGCTGCGCGAGGCGAACCCCGGCACCCCGCCGGAGCACGCCATCGCCCAGTGGGAGCAGGCCAACGCGTCCCGGCTGCTGCGGGCGCGGGCGGCGCTGGAGGAGGTCGACCGGGTCGGCCAGCTCGACCTGGCCACGCTCTCGGTGGTGTCCCGGCAGCTGCGCGGGCTGGCCCGGTAGTGGCCCGTTTCGCCACGTCGGTCCCGCTGCGCTGGACCGACCAGGACGCCTACCGCCACCTCAACCACGCCCGCGCGGTCACCCTGCTGGAGGAGGCCCGCATCGCGCTGTTCTTCGACGCGGCCACCGCCGGCGGGGTGCGCGGCTTCACCGACGGGCTGCTGGTGGCCGGGCTCGGGGTGACCTACCGGCGCCAGATCACCTACCGGTCGCGGCCGCTGCGGGTGGCGATGTGGGTCGAGCGGGTGCGCGCCGCGTCGTTCCGGATCGCCTACGAGATGCACGACGGCGCCGACGCGACCGACCCGGTCGCGGTGACCGCGCACACCGACATGGCCATCTACGACCTCGCCGCGCAGCGCCCCCGCCGTCTGGTCGCCGAGGAGCGGCTGTTCCTGGAACGATGGGCGGGGTGAGCGCGCTCAAGATCCCCGACCCCGAGGAGCGCGGCGACCTCGGCTCCTTCGTCGCCCGCGTCGTCCGGCTCGACCAGGCCGCGACCGTGCGGCTGCGCGCCGTCGACGGCCGGGTCACGGTGTGGGCCGCCACCCCGTTCGACGTGCTGGTCACCCGCTCGGTGCACGGCACCCTGGAACCCGGCGACCTCACCGCGCCGGCGGCCGGGCTGCTGACCGCTCTCACCGTGGAGCGGGCCGAGACGGTGGACCCCGGCCCCGGCGGCCTGTGGGCCGGCGACCTGCCCCCCGACGACGGCTGGACGCCGGTCGACCAGGTGCCCTCCGCGGAGCTGGAGCGGCTCACCGAGCGCGGGCTGGCGGTGGCCCGGGAGAACGCCGGGCCGCTGGGCCCGCCGGCGTCGCTGCTGGACCAGGTCGTGCTCACGGTGGCCCCGGACCCGGGTCCGGACGGCACCGCCCCGCCGCCGGTGAAGGTGCCGCTGCGCTGCCTGTTCGCGCTGTCCGGGATGGGCTTCCTGGGGCCGAACACCGGCACCGACGGCGACGTCGTGCGGGTCTCGGCCACCGGCCGGTGGCTGCGGCTCGACGCCCGCTACGGCGCCGTGGTGCGCCGCAGGCTCACCGCCCTGCCGCTGCTCATCGCCTGACCGGGGGCCGGTTCAGGCCAGCCAGGCCGAGGTGTCCGGGGGGAGCATGTCGGCGTAGATCGGTCCGCTGTTGAGCAGGATGTCGCCGGGCGGCAGCGGCACCGGCTGCGCCGAGGTGTTCAGCGCGCACACCAGCGTGGTGCCGACGCGGCGGAAGGCCAGGCAGCCCTCCGGGGCGCCGAACCACTCCAGCTCGCCACCGGCGGTGAAGCCGGGGTGGGTCTTGCGCAGCTCCACCGCGTGGCGCACCAGCGAGAGCATGGAGGCGGTGTCCTCCAGCTGGTCGGCCACGGTGATCAGGCCGTACTCGCGGGGCATCGGCAGCCACGGCTCGCCCGCGGTGAACCCGTAGCCCGGCGGCCCGCCCTCCCACGGCAGCGGCACCCGGGACGCGTCGCGGATGCGCTGGGCGGGGTCCTGCCCGTCGACCTCGGGCAGTTCGGCGTCGGGCAGGCCCAGCTCCTCACCGTTGTAGAGGAAGACCACGCCGGGCAGGGCCAGCTCGACCAGGGTCATGGCCCGGGCCCGTTTGCGGCCGATGGCGCCGCCGCCGTAGCGGGTGGCCGGGCGGCTCATGGCGTGGTTGGACAGCGTCCAGGTGGGTGGCGCGGGCACGTCGGCCACGGCGGCCAGGGTCTGCTCGATGGCCTCGCGGACCTCGGCGGCGTCGAACGCGGCCCGGGCGAGGCGGAAGTCGAAGGCCAGGTGCAGCTCGTCGGGACGCAGGTAGCGGGCGAACCGCTGGTCGTCGGCGACCCGGAGCTCGCCGACGGTCATCCGCCCGGGGTAGTGGTCGACCACCGAGCGGATCATGCGGTGCACCTCGTGCACCCCGTCGTCGTCGAAGCGCACGTCAGCGGCCCCGCCTGCGTCCCCGTCGTCGGGGAGGGCGTCGGGCAGGCCCTCGGGCTTGACCATCCCGTGCGCGATGTCGATGCGGAACCCGTCGACCTCGCGGTCCATCCAGAACCGCAGGGTCTTCTCCAGGTCGGCCCAGACCTCCGGGTTGGCCCAGTTCAGGTCGGGCTGCTCGGGACCGAACAGGTGCAGGTACCACTCGGCCTGCCCGGTCCCGGCCGGGTTCGGCGCCCGGGTCCAGGCCGGTCCGCCGTCCACGGCGCGCCAGCCGTTCGGCGGCTCGGCGCCGTCCGGGCCGCGGCCGGGCCGGAAGTGGTAGCGCGCCCGCTCCGGGCTCCCGGGGGCCGAGCTCAGCGCGGCCTGGAACCACTCGTGCTGGTCGGAGGTGTGGTTGGCGACCAGGTCGACGGTCACCCGCATGTTGTGGTCCTGGACGTCCTCGACCAGGTCGTCGAAGGTCTCCAGGTCGCCGAACGCCGGGGGGACCGCCCGCGGGTCGGACACGTCGTGGCCGTGGTCGGTGGCCGGCGCGGGGGAGAACGGGCTGAGCCACAGCGCGTCCACGCCGAGCAGTTCCAGGTAGCCCAGCCGGGACCGGATGCCCTCCAGGTCGCCGACGCCATCGCCGTCCGAGTCGGTGAACGACCGGACGTAGATCTGGTAGACGACGGCGTCGCGCCACCACTGCACGGGGGTGATCCTGTCAAACTCCGGCCCCGAAGTCCGAGGGCCGATGGCGGTCAATCGCGCCACCGGTCGGTGGTCCTGACCCGACCTGGCCGGATCCCGCGTCGGAATCCGGGTCAGAAGTCGCTGTTGAGCATGCTCTGGGCGGCGTACTGGAGGTACTGCCACAGCTGCTGGCGGTGCGCCTCGTCCAGGTCGGCCTCGTCCACCGCGATGCGCATGCAGCGCAGCCAGGCGTCGCGCTCGATCGGGCCGACCTTGAACGACACGTGCCGCATCCGCAGCCGGGGGTGTCCGCGCTGGTCGGAGTAGGTGCGCGGACCGCCCCAGTACTGCTCGAGGAACATCCGCAGCCGCACCTCGGCCGGCCCGAGGTCCTCCTCGGGGTACAGCGGGCGCAGCACCTCGTCCTGCGCCACCTCCTGGTAGAAGCGGGCCACCAGCTTCTCGAAGACCGGTGCCCCGCCCACCTCGGCGTAGAAGTTCTGGGGTTCGCTCACGTCCCCATCATCCCTGCCGGGCCCGGCGCGGCACGCGACCGGGCATCAGGCCTTCACCTGCCCGCCCGACGGCGGGGTGGTCATCGGGATGATGCCCGGCCGGGGCACCCCGTTGTCGTCGAAGGCGTCGGTGATGGCGCCGTTGAGGGCACGCTGCACGGCGAACTGGCGACCGGGGTTCACCCGCACGGTGAGCCGCAGCGTGACCCCCTCCGGGCCGACCCGTTCGATGCCGAGCACCTCCGGGGGTTCCAGGACGTCGTCGGCGATGTCGGCCGCGGCGACGCGCTCGGCGGCCGTCCGGCCGAGCAGGTCGGTCGCCGTGGTGACGTCGGCGCTGTGCGCGACCGGGATGTCCACCACGGCCACCGCGAACCCCTGGCTCTTGTTGCCGACCCGCAGGATCTCGCCGTTGCGGACGTACCAGACCGTCCCGTTGATGTCGCGCAGGGTGGTGATGCGCAGCCCGACCGCCTCCACCACGCCGCCGGCCTCCCCCAGGTCGACGATGTCGCCGACCCCGTACTGGTCCTCCAGCAGCATGAACATGCCGGACAGGAAGTCGCGGACCAGGTTCTGCGCGCCGAAGCCCACCGCGACGCCGACGATGCCGGCCGAGGCCAGGATGGGCGCCAGGGCGACCCCGAACTCGGCCAGGATCATGATCACCGCGACCAGGCCGACGACCGCCGAGCTCAGCGAGCGCAGCACCGAGCCGATCGTGCGGGCGCGCTGGGCGCGGCGCTGCGAGGCCGGCGGGGTGCCCGCCGCGGTGCGCACCCGCGGGGCGCGGCCGAGCAGCCGCGACACCCGCGAACTGGTCGCGCCGTCGACGATGCGGTGGATGGCCCGGTGGATGAGGAACCGGGCGATCAGCGCCAGCACCAGGATCAGCACGATCGACGTGCTGGCCGCCACGATCGTGTCGGCCGACCGGGCCAGGAAGTCGTTGTTGGTCCAGGAGTAGAACCGGGCGCACCAGGTGCCGACGTCGTCGGCGCAGTCGGGGCGGACCGGCAGCACGACGTCCATCACGGCGGCGCCCGGGGGCGGCGGCTCGTCGTCGATGATGCTCACGACAGCTCCAATCCGGTGTGGGCGGCCAGGAAGGCCAGCTGGTCGGCGGCGAGCGCGACGGTCCGCGACACCGATCGGGCGCCGTGCCCGACGTCGGTCTCCCGGCGCAGCAGCACCGGCCGCCGGGCCGGGTCGCCGGTGGTGGCGTGCTGCAGCGCCGCGCACATCTTGCGGGCGTGCAGCGGGTCGACCCGGGTGTCGGAGTCGAACACGGTGAACAGCACCGCCGGGTACTCGGTGCCCGGCTCGACGTGGTGGTAGGGCGAGTAGGACAGCAACCAGCCCAGCTCGGTCGGGTCGTCGGCGCTGCCGTACTCGTCGTTCCAGGTGCGGCCCAGGGAGAACAGCTCGTAGCGGACCATGTCCAGCAGCGGCGCCGAGCACACCACCGCCCGGTACAGCGCCGGGCGCTGGGTGAGTGCGGCGCCGACCAGCAGCCCGCCGTTGGACCCGCCCATGATCGCCAACCGGTCGGCGGTGGTGTCACCGCTGTCGATCAGTGCCCCGGCCGCGGCGTGCAGGTCGTCGAACACGTTCTGCTTGTGGGCGCGGTTGCCGGCCAGGTGCCACTGCTCGCCCTCCTCGCCGCCGCCGCGCAGCGACACCAGCGCGTAGCTGCCGCCGGCGGCCACCCAGGCCAGCGCGGACGCGGTGTAGGCGGGCTCGCGGCTGATGGCGAACCCGCCGTAGCCGGTGACCAGGGTGGGCCGCGCAGCGGTCGGGCCGGGCGGGGTGACCACGAACATCCGCACGGTGGTGCCGTCGGCGGAGGTGAAGGTGCGCTGCTCGGTGCGCACCGGGGGCACGGTGACCGCGCCCGGGGCCGCGCTCTCCAGCGCCGTCCGCCCGGTGGCCAGCTCGAACCGGTGCACCTGCGGGGCGGTGACCAGGTCGGTCCAGCCGAGCCACAGCTGCCCGGCGCGGTCGGGGGTGTCCCGGTCGGCCACGCTGAACCCGGTGATCGACCCGGTGCCGGGCAGCGGGACGGTGCCGCGCGGGCTGCCGTCGGCGGCGGAGACCAGGTCCACCTCGGCCACCGCGTGCCGGGCACGGGCCAGCGCCAGCAGCGCCCCGTCGCCGGTCTCCAGGCGGCGCACCGCCTGCAGCACCGACCCCGGGTCCTCGGGCACCAGCTCGCGCCAGTGCTCGCGGCCGGGCGTGGCCGGATCGGTCACGGCCAGCCGCCAGCGCGGCGCCCCGTCGGTGGTGTGCAGGTACAGCCGGCCGTCGCGCTCGACCCAGGCGCTGCACTGGACGTCGTCGTCCTGGGTCAGCACCGGGGTCAGCTCCGTCGGCGGCGCTGTGGGCAGTGCTGCGGCGCCGGGGCCGACCCGGGTGATCCAGACGCTGTCCCGGCGGGCGGTGCCGACGTTCCCGGTGACGACCAGCCACTCGCCGTCGCGGGAGGCGCGGACCGAGTAGTAGTTGTGGTCGGTGTAGAGGCCCGGGCCGTCGACCAGCTCGTCGGTGTCCGGGTCGGTGCCGATCCGGTGCCGCCAGATCCGCCGGTGGAACGCCTGCCGGCCCGGTTCGGCCTCCTCCGGGCGGACCATCCGGACGAAGAAGAACTCCTCGCCGCCGGGCAGCCAGGTCAGGCTGGAGTAGCGGCAGCGGTCGATCGGCGCCTCGACGTCCTCGCCGGTCGCCACGTCCAGCACGTGCAGCACCGAGTGCTCGTCGCCGCCGCTGGACAGCCAGTACGCCAGCCGGCGGCCCTCCAGGTCGGGCACCCAGGAGTCCAGCGTGGTCAGGCCCCGGGGATCGATCGCGGCCGGGTCGAGCAGCGCGCGCTCGGTGCCGTCGGGCTCGCGGACGTACAGCACGGCGTGCTCCTGGCCGGGCTCGCGGCGGCCGGCGAACGCCCGCCCGGCCCGCCACAGCGGCGCCGACACCGACCCGGCCGACAGCAGCTCGTGCAGGGTCGCGGCGAGCTTGTCGCGGCCGTGGAGCCCGTCGAGGTGCTCGCGGGTGAGCGCGTCCTGGGCGGCGGACCAGGCCTTGGTGGCGGGGGAGTCGGGGTCCTCCAGCCAGCGGTAGGGATCGGCGACCCGGTGACCGTGCAGATCCTCGACCAGGTCGAGGCGCTCGGCGTCGGGGTAGTGCGGGTGGGGGAGCTCCACGCGGGCCGAGATTACGGGACGGCGACGGGCGGTCCCCGCCCCCTCCACCGGGTCGGGGACCCGCGCCCCGATCAGGTACGGGCCGTGACGTGACCGGGGGTCGTGGCGTCGGTCGGCAGGTCGGGCGCCGGGTCGGCCGCACCGAACACCGTGCGCACCGGCAGCACCCCCGCCCAGCGACCGCCGGCGGCGACGTCCTCCTCGTCGTCGCCGGGCGGCCCGGTGCGGATCTTCACCGCGGCCTCGGTGAGGTCGACGGCGAACACCCCGGTCGCCGCCAGCTCCTTGGCGGTGGGCCGGCGGGCGTAGTCCCACGAGCCGGGCGCGAGCTGCTCGGTGATCGCGCGCAACGCGTCCCAGCGCTCGTCGGGGTCGGTGACCAGGCGCGCGTCCGCGTGCACCACCGCGCTGCGGTAGTTCATCGAGTGGTTCATGAGCGAGCGGGCGTAGACGATGCCGTCCAGGTGGGTCACCGAGACGCAGACCGGGGCCCCGTCGATCGACCGCAGCCAGCCCGCCCCGGTCGAGCCGTGCAGGTAGAGCGAGTCGCCGATGCGGCCGTAGCCGGTGGGCAGCACCACCGGCGCGCCGTCGCGCACCAGGCCGAAGTGGCAGATCATCCCGGCGTCGAGCACCGCGTACAGGTCGGCGCGGTCGGTGCGGAACCGGGCCGGCTTGCGGGTGGGGGTGCTGCGGGCGGTGCTGGACAGGGGGGTCGGCGGGATCGTCGCGGTCACCGGTCCAGCCTGACCGCAGCAGTGGCATCCTGGGAGAGCCACTTCTCGACGATTCCGGAGGGCCACTCGTGGAGCTGCCGCCCCTGGCTCTCGACCGGAACGGGCCCCGCCCACTGGCCGTCCAGCTGGCCGAGGGCCTGCGGGCCGCGACTGCCGGCGGCACGCTGCGAGCCGGTGACCGGTTGCCGTCCACCCGGGCGCTGGCTGCCGCGCTCGGGGTGAGCCGCACGGTCACCGCGGCCGCCTACGAGCAACTGCTGGCCGAGGGGTGGGTGCAGGGCCGGCGCGGGTCGGGGACCTTCGTCGTCGATGTCCCGGCCCGGCCGGCGGGCCCGGGACCGGCCCCGGTCGTGCCGCGCGCCGCGCCGACGGGGCTGATCGACCTGTCCCCGGGGCGGCCGTGCACCGAGGTGATCGACCGGACGGCCTGGCGCCGGGCCTGGCGGGGCGCCGCCGATCCGCCCCCGGACCGCGGACCGGACCCGGTCGGCGTGCCGGCGTTCCGGGCCGCGGTCGTCGAGCACCTGCTGCGCCACCGGGGCCTGCCCGCCGACCCGTCCGACGTCCTGGCCACCGCGGGCAGCACCGCCGCGGTCGCCGAACTGGCCCGCACGTTCCCACCCGGCGCCCGGGTGGCCGTCGAGGAGCCCGGCTACCAGCGGGCGGTGGCCGCGCTGCGGGCCGCCGGGCTGGCCGTCGTCCCCGCGCCGGTCGACGGCGCCGGCCTGGTGGTCGAGGCGCTGCCGGGCGGGCTCGCCGCGGTCTACTGCACGCCCGCCCACCAGTTCCCGCTGGGTGGGCGGCTCTCGGCGAGCCGGCGGGTGGCACTGGTGGACCGGGCCCGGGCCGAGGGCTTCCTGGTCATCGAGGACGACTACGACGGCGAGATGCGCTACGACGTGGCGCCGCTGCCGCTGCTGGCCGCGCTGGGCCGCGACGTCGTGGTGCACCTGGGCACGTGCAGCAAGCTGCTCACCCCGACGCTGGGCGCGGGCTGGGTGGTGGCCCCGCCCGCGGTCCGTGACGCCCTACTCGACCTCCGCGACCGCACCGGCACCCGGCCGCCGCCGGCCGGCCAGCGGGTTTTCGCGGCGCTCGCCGCGCACGGCGACCTGGCCCGCCAGCTGCGGCGGCTGCGCCGCGAGCTGGGCCGCCGCCGCGCCC
>JASLAP010000498.1 GCA_030147065.1 Pseudonocardia sp.
GCCGACGAGCTGATGGCCCAGCGCGCCGAGGACCGGGTCGGCACCGAGGTCGAGGTGCTCGTCGAGGCGGCCGAGGACGAGGACATGGAGTGCACCGGCCGGGCCGCGCACCAGGCCCCCGAGGTCGACGGCGAGTGCGTCCTCGAGCGGGGCAGCGGCCTGGCGGTGGGCGACCTGGTGCGCGCGGTCGTCGTCGGTACCGAGGGTGCGGACCTGCTGGTCTCCCCGCGGGAGCTGATCGAGCGGTCCGGGCTGGCGTCCGCGTTGTCGCGGAGCGCGCGGTGAACGCCGTGCGGGCGGGCCGGCCGTGAGCGTGCCGCCGGCCGCCCCGCCGCCGCTGCTCAACATCGCCAACGTACTCACCGGGGTGCGGCTGCTGCTGGTCCCGGTGTTCGTCGTGTTCCTGGTGCACTCCGACGGCACCGACACCGACTGGCGGCTGGCCGCGTTCGGGGTGTTCGCGCTGGCCGCGGTGACCGACCGGTTCGACGGCGAGATCGCCCGCCGGTGGGGTCTGGTGACCGCGTTCGGCACGATCGCCGACCCGATCGCGGACAAGGCGCTGATCGGCGCCGCGCTGATCGGGCTGTCGGTGCTCGGGCAGCTGCCCTGGTGGGTGACCGTGGTCATCATGGGCCGGGAGGTCGGCATCACGTTGCTGCGCTTCCTCGTGCTGCGCCACGGCATCATCCCGGCCAGCCGCGGCGGCAAGGCCAAGACCCTGGTGCAGACGGTGGCCATCGGGCTGTTCGTGCTGCCGCTGACCGAGCTGCTCGGCGCCGCCGGGGCGGTGGACGCGCTGCGCTGGACGGTGATGGTCGCCGCGCTGGCGCTGACCGTGGTCACCGGCCTGGACTACGTGCTGCGGGCCATCCGGCTCAGGGCCGCGGCCACCACCACGGTGCGCGACACCGGCTGACCTGGACCTCCGCCCCGCACCGGGGCGTGTTCGCCGTGGGCGGACGCGCCCGCGCGCGGCGAGCGCCGTCGTGCGGGCGCGGATGTCGGTACGGTGATCTCACCACCGGACCGGTCCGGCGGACGTCCACGAGGAGGGTCGCATGGCGGTGCTGATGCGGGAGGCGATCGGCGCCAGCCTGCGGCGGATCCGGACCACGCGGCGGCGGACGCTGCGGGACGTGTCCCGCCGGGCCCGGGTCAGCCTCGGTTACCTCTCCGAGGTCGAGCGCGGCCGCAAGGAGCCCTCCAGCGAGCTGCTCGCGGCGATCTGCGACGCGCTCGACGTGGCGCTGTCGGAGCTGCTGTCCGACGCGGCGCAGACCCTGGACGCCGCGGCTGCGGCGGACGCCGCCGCGGCCAGGCCGCAGCGGCTGGTCGGCCTGCGGCACATGGACCTGCGACTGGCCGGGTCGGACGGCGGGGTCGCCGGGCCGCTGCCCGCCGCGCTGCCCGCCACCGCGCCGCTGGCTCCGGTCGGCCCGGCCGCGCCGGCCCAGCCGGTCGCGCCCCAGCCGGTCGGCACCGTCCGCGCGGCGGCCTGACCCCGACTGGGGAGGGGTCGCCCCGGGCCGGACTCCGGGTTGCCCCGACCGCGGGATCAGGAAGATCCCCGATATCGTCGCTCATCGGTGGAAGCCGGGGCGCTGCGATGCCACGATGGGGACAGCGCACCGGCACAAGGGCCGGACGGCGCAGCAGGGGGGAACGCGCCGCGGGGTCGGACCGGCACTCGGTCGGACAGGCAGCAGGTCGGCGCGACACGTGGTGTCGCACTCGGAGGTAGGCGGAGCAGATGGCCAACGGTTTCACGAAGGCCTGGAAGTACCTGATGGCGCTGTTCTCGTCCAAGGTCGACGAGTACGCGGACCCGAAGGTGCAGATCCAGCAGGCCATCGAGGATGCACAGCGACAGCACCAGGCGCTGTCCCAGCAGGCGGCGGCGGTGATCGGCAACCAGCGCCAGTTGGAGATGAAGCTCAACCGGCAGCTCGGTGAGATCGAGAAGCTGCAGTCCTCGGCGCGGCAGGCACTGGTGCTGGCCGATCAGGCGCGGGCGTCCGGCGACGAGGTGAAGGCGGGGCAGTACGAGCAGTCCGCGCAGGCCTTCGCCACCCAGCTGGTCACCGCCGAGCAGTCCGTCGAGGACATGAAGACGCTGCACGACCAGGCGATCCAGGCCGCCGGACAGGCCAAGACCGCCGTCGAGCGCAACTCGATGATGCTGCAGCAGAAGATCGCCGAGCGGACCAAGCTGCTCAGCCAGCTCGAGCAGGCCAAGATGCAGGAGCAGGCCGCGGCCTCGCTGCGGTCGATGACCGAGCTCGCCGCGCCCGGCAACACCCCCTCGCTGGAGGAGGTGCGGGACAAGATCGAAAGGCGCTACGCCAACGCGATCGGCTCCGCGGAGCTGGCGCAGAACTCGGTGCAGGGCCGGATGCTCGAGGTCCAGCAGTCCAGCGTGGACATGGCCGGAGCCAACCGGCTCGAGCAGATCCGGGCCTCGCTGCACGGCGGTTCGGTCACCCCGCAGGTCACCGCCGGGGACGCGGCCACCCAGCCGGCCCCGACGCCGCAGCTGAACAAGCAGCAGCAGCCCGGCACGGCCTGATCGGCACGTCCACCGCCGCCCCGCCCGGTCCCGGGTCGGGCGGCGGTGTCATGTCCGGGGTGCGGCGCGCTGCGGCCGGCCCGTCGGCGCGGGGGAGGGGCCGGGCTGGCAGCGCGGGCACCAGTAGGCGATCCGGGCGTACACCCCGTCGCCCTGCTCGGCGGTGCGGATCCGGGTGCCGCAGCGGCGGCAGCGCTGCCCGGACCGCTCGAACACCCAGTGCTGGCGGCCGCGGCCCAGCTCCCCGGTGGTGGACTGCTCGGGGCGGTCGGCGTTGCGCAGCAGCAGCGTGCGGGAGAGCTCGACGGCCTTCGCCGGGTCCGGGACGTCGCGGGTGAGCGTCCAGGGTGACAGCCCGAGCAGGAAGCAGACCTCGGCCTTGTAGAGGTTGCCGACGCCGGCCATCACCCGCTGCTCCAGCAGCACCAGACCGAGCTCGGAGTCCCCGCGCGCGGTGAACCGGCGCAGCGCCTCGGCGGTGTGCGACTCCGACCACTCCGGGTCGAGCAGGTCCGGTCCGAGGTGTCCCACCAACCGGTCCTCCTGGTCGGTGGGCACCAGCTCCATGTCGTGCAGGGCGAACCCGACCGCCACCCGGTCGGCGGTCTCCAGCACCGCCCTGGCCTCGTGCGCCGGGCGCTGCCAGGACATCCCGGGCCGGTACAGGTGCCACGAGCCGTCCATCCGGAAGTGGGTGTGCAGCGTGCGGCCGTCGTCGAAGCGGGTCAGCAGGTGCTTGCCCACCGAGGCCACGTCCAGCACGGTGCGCCCGGCCAGGTCGTGCTGCACCAGCCGGGGGTGGCGCAGCTCCCCGCGGACCAGTTCCCGGCCCGACAGCGCGGCCCGCAGCCGCTTGCCGGCCAGGTACACGGTGTCTCCCTCGGGCACCGTCCGACGGTAGCGCGGCGATCCCGCCTCCACCGATCGGTGGATCCCGCATCCACCGCGATCGGCTGCCGCGACGACCCGTCGACCGATCCACCGCGGCCCCGCGCCGAGCAGGCTCCGGGTATGCCAGTGATCGAGGTCGACCACCTCCGCAAGCGCTACCGCGACCACGTCGCGGTGCACGACGTCTCGCTCAGCATCGAGCCGGGCGAGATCTTCGGCGTCTGCGGTCGCAACGGCGCCGGGAAGACCACCACCGTCGAGTGCATCGGTGGCCTGCGCGCCCCGGACGGCGGCACGATCTCGGTGCTCGGGCTGGACCCGGTCCGCGACCGCACCGCCCTGCGCCAGGAGCTCGGGATCCAGCTCCAGGCCAGCGAGCTGCCGGACCGGATGCGGGTGCGGGAGGCGGTGGAGCTGTTCGCCGCCTTCTACGCCGACCCGGCCGACCCGGACGAGCTGCTCGAGCGCTGGGGCCTCACGGCCAAGCGCAAGGCCGCGTTCGGCACGCTCTCCGGCGGCCAGAAGCAGCGGTTGTCGATCGTGCTCGCCCTGGTCGGCAACCCCCGGGTGATCATCCTGGACGAGCTGACCACCGGGCTCGACCCGCAGGCCCGCCGGGACACCTGGGCCTCGATCGAGCAGATCCGCGACACCGGGGTGACCGTCGTGCTGGTCAGCCACTTCATGGAGGAGGCCGAGCGGCTCTGCGACCGGATCGCGGTGATCGAGGCCGGTCGGGTGCTGGCCGTCGACACCCCGAGCGGGTTGATCGCCGCCGTGCCCGGCGGGCAGCGGCTGCGCTTCCGGCCGTCGGCGCCCTTCCCCGACGCCCTGCTCACCGACCTGCCCGAGGTGCACTCCCTGCACCGCACCGGCGCGGGCGTCGAGGTGACCGGGCGCGGCGACCTGCTGCAGGTCGTCACCTCCGCGCTGGCCGGCCACCAGGTCGTCCCGGCCGACCTGCGCCTGGACCAGGCCACCCTCGACGACGCGTTCGTCGCCCTGACCGGCCGTCCGCCGGGGGAGTGAGACCACCATGCCTGTCACCGTCACCGCCACCGCGCCCAGCACGAGGACGTCCGCCTTGCCCACCCGAACCACCACCATGCTGGCCGCGCTGTTCCGGGCCGAGGCCCGGCTGTTCCTGCGCGACCCGGTGACCGTCCTGATCGCCGTGCTCCTCCCGGCGGTCGTGCTGGCCGGCCTGGGCAGCGTGCCGGCGCTGCGCGAACCGAACCCGATGTTCGGCGGGGTCACCTTCGTCTCCTACTTCGCCCCGTCGCTGCTGGCCATCACCATCACCCAACTCGGCCTGCAGACCCTGCCGACCGGGCTGGCCACCTACCGGGAGCGCGGGGTGCTGCGGCGCTTCTCGGCCAGCCCGGTCAGCCCGGCCGCGGTCCTCGCGGTGCAACTGCTGGTCAGCCTGGTGACGGCCGCGGTCGCCACCCTGCTCCTGGTCGCCGTGGCCGTGCTCGTGTTCGGCGTGCCCGCCCCGCAGCACCCCGTCCAGTTCGTGCTCGCCCTGCTGCTCGGCCTGGCCGCGGTGTTCTCGATCGGGCTGCTCATCGCCGCGGTCGCCCCCCGGGCGCGCACCGCGGGCGGCATCGGCGCCCTGGCCTTCATGCTCACGCTGTTCTTCGCCGGGGTGTACCTGCCCCACTTCCTGCTGCCCGGGCTGGTCGTGCGGATCGGCGCCTACGTGCCCCCGGGCATCGCGGCGATCAAGGACAGCTGGACGGGCGCCGGGGCCGACCCGGTGGTGCTGCTGGTCATGGCCCTGGTCGCGGTGGCCGCGACCGCCGGGGCGGCTAGGTTGTTCCGGTGGGAATGACCCCGGAGGCCGGGCCGGAGCGGTCGACGCCGCCGCACCCGGCCGGCCGGCCGGCGCTGGTCACCGACGCCCGCATGGACGCCCGCGAACGCCAGATGGACACGTTCCTGGGCCGCTACATCGGCTACCTCGGACTGATCATCGGCGTGGTGCTCAGCCCGTTCGTCTTCGAGCCGACGGTGCCGTTCATGGCCGCCGTCCTCGGGCTGGCGCTGGCCAGCGCGCTGTGGACCTACCTGTTCGTCACCCGCCGCCCGGCCCTGGCCGAGAACCCCACCTGGGGCGCGGTCTACATGATCGGGTTGTTGGGCCTGATGGCCGCGCTGGTGCACCAGTCCGGGTTCTTCGGGTTCCAGGCCTTCGCCGGGTACGCGCACTCGTTCGCCTACCTGCGCGGCCGGGCCCGCTGGGTGGGGATGGCGGTCACCGGCGCGCTGGCCGCCTACGGCCAGGTCGGTGGCTCGGCGGTGACGATGACCCCCGGGCTGCTGGTGGGTTGGCTGGTCCTCGCGGCGCTCAACGGCGGCGTGGCGAGCATCTTCATGTACTTCTCCGAGCTCACCTCGACCCAGGGACAGCGCCGCCGGGAGATCATCGACGAGCTCAACGAGGCCAACCGGCGGCTGTCGGAGACGCTGGCCGAGAACGCCGCCCTGCAGACCCGGCTGCTGGCCAGTGCCCGGGAGGCCGGCGTGCTCGACGAGCGGGCCCGGCTGGCCCGGGAGATCCACGACACCATCGCCCAGGGGCTGACCGGAGTGGTCGCCCAGCTGGAGGCGGCCGCCGGCGCGGACGGCGACGCGGCGGCCCGCCACCGGCACGTCGGCACGGCGATGGCGCTGGCCCGGGAGAGCCTGACCGAGGCCCGCCGGTCGGTGGAGGCGCTCAGCCCGGGTCAGCTGGACCGGGCCCAGCTGCCCGACGCGATCACCGACATGGCCAAGCGCTGGGCCGACGCCGCGGGCGTCGAGCTGGTGCTCGACACCACCGGGAACCCGGTGCCGCTGCTGCCCGAACTGGAGGTCACCCTGTTCCGCATCGCCCAGGAGTCGCTGGTCAACGTGGGCAAGCACGCCCACGCCGACCGGGTCGGCCTGACCCTGTCCTACATGGACGACGTCGTGGTGCTCGACGTCCGCGACGACGGCCGCGGCTTCGCCCCCGACGCGGTGGTGACCACCGGCGGGTCCGGCTACGGGCTGGCCGCCATGGAGCAGCGGGTGCGGCGCGTCTCGGGCACCCTCACCGTCGAGAGCGCCCCGGGCGAAGGGACCGCCCTGAGCGCGAGCGTGCCGGCGATCCCGGCGGAGGTGCGATCGTGACGATCAGGGTGCTCATCGTGGACGACCACCCGGTGGTCCGGGACGGGCTGCGCGGGGTGATCGACGGCGAGCCCGACATGGTGGTCGTCGGCGAGGCCGGCAACGGTGTCGAGGCGCTGGCCCGGGTGGCCGGCACGGACGTCGACCTGGTGCTGATGGACCTGCGGATGCCGGAGATGGGCGGCGTCGAGGCGATCAAGGAGCTGCGCCGCCGGGCGCCGTCGGTGCGGGTGCTGGTGCTCACCACCTTCGACACCGATCGCGACGTGCTGCCCGCCGTCGAGGCCGGCGCGACCGGCTACCTGCTCAAGGACACCCCGCGCGCGGACCTGCTGCGCGCGGTGCGCTCGGCGCACCGCGGCGAGGCGGTGCTGTCCCCGGCGGTGGCCGGCAGGCTGATGGGGCAGGTCCGCGGCCCGGAGGCGGCGGTGCTCAGCGCCCGGGAGCTGGAGGTCCTCACCCTGGTCGCGGCCGGCTCGACCAACCGGGAGACGGCCAGGCGGCTGTTCATCAGCGAGGCCACGGTGAAGACCCACCTGCTGCACATCTACGCCAAGCTGGAGGTGCGCGACCGGGCGTCCGCGGTGGCCGTCGGCTACCAGCGCGGGCTGCTGGTGCCCGAGGGCCGCTGAAGGTCCGGGGGCGATGGGCGGTCAGGTCGGGATCGTGGTGCGCACGGCGTACAGGACGTCGTTGCGGACGTGCACGAAGCCCAACCGCTCGGCGACTGCCAGGCTGCCGGCGTTGTCCGGTGAGGTCGACCAGGTGGGAACCCGCCCGCGGGCCCGGATGTCGGCCACGACGGCCGCTGCGCAGGCCACGGACAGCCCGTGGCGGCGGTGCTCGGCCGCGGTGACCACGCCGATGTCCTCGTGCCGGGCGCCCCGGTAGAACGGCACCGCGACCGAGGCGATCCGGCCGTCGACGACGGTGGCGTGCCCGACGGCCGCGGCGAGCATGCCGTCGGGCCCGCCCCAGGTCGCGTGGATCCAGGCGAGGTCGGCCGGCAGCGCGGCCAGCAGGTCGGCGTCCGCGTCGGTCAGCCGGTGGACCTCGGCCCGGGCCGGTGGCAGCGGGGCGTCCGGGGGCAGGGCGGCCACGACCCGCGGCCAGATCCGGGTGGCCGGGTCGGACTCGCACAGCCGCGGCAGCCACTCCGGCGGTGCCTCCACGAAGCCGGCGACGTCGGCCAGCTCCGCCGGCTCGACGGCGTCCGGGTCGCCCCGCAGCGCGTAGTTGCCGCCCACCTCGGCGAGCACGGCCCGTGGGCGGGGCAGGCTGTCGACCCGGCACCCGCCGTGACCGGTGGCGGCGATGTGCGCGAAGATGATCGGGCCCGGCCGCTCCGGCGCGAACCACGGACGCAGCGCGGGCAGGTCTTCGGCGACCACGGGGAGCACCCGGTCACGGTGACCGACCGGGCGCCGGACCGCCACCGGAATACGCCTTCCGGGTCGATCGCGGCACCGTCACCCGTTCCGGTGGATCCCGCGCCGGCGCCGGCCAGCACACCCCCTCTGACCAGCAGCGCAGCGATGACGTCGGAGCCGTGCGCCGAGCGGTCCGGGTGACCCGGGTCTGGTGCTGGCGGAGGTCGATCAGGGACGGGGTGCCGTCGTCGGAGATTGATACACAAAGTGACCGGATGATCGCACCGGGCAGTGGTACTGCCGTCGCGCCACTCCGTGATGGGCCAGGACACGCCGTGAGTGCGGACCGAATCACACGCCTGTCGTTCGTTCACGTTCTGTCGCGCTCGGCGACCGGCGCGGCCGGCGGTGAACCGAATGGATCTGCCTCCGGTAACCCGTGAGGCGGCTGAATGCGAATGCGTCACGGGCCACCGACCAGGCGCTCTGATATTCACCCGAACAGATGGCGGCCCCGACGCAGCGGAAATCACGGACATACCTTCACCGCATCCGACAACGGATCAGGGTGTGGAGGTGTCCCGTGCGACGAGGGATGACGGTTGGTGCGGCGGTGGTGGCGATGCTCCTCACCGGGACGGCGAGCGCGGCGGCGATCCCGCCGACATCGGAGGCCGCCGCGCTGCCGGGGTCGGGGCCGCTCTCCCCGCCGGTGCCCACTCCGCCGGCGGGTGCGGCGGCCACCGGCGCGGTCCCGGCGCCACCGACCCCGGCCACCGCCGGGCTGCCGGTGCCGCCCGAACCGACCGCGGCAGTTCCGACCCCGGCCGCCGCAGCGGTGCCCGCGGCGCGGGTGCCGGTCAGCGCGCCGGCCCCGCCCGCAGCGCCCACCCCTCCTCCGGCCCTCACCCCGCCGCCCGAGCCCACCCCGCCTCCGGAGCCCACTCCGCCCCCGACGCCCTCCCTGCCCGCACCACCGGCTACGGCGGCCCCGGCGGGACCGGCCGGCTTCGAGACGAGTGCGGCCCACCTGCTGGGCTGGGGGGAGCCGAACCGCGTCGACGACTTCGACGGCGGGCTCGGCCCCGACTGGGACGTCTACGACTCGCCCGGTCACGTCGGCAACGGCCGGCGCACCCCCGACGCGGTGGACGTCCAGGACGGCGTCATGACGATCACCGGCGACGCGCGCGGCAACACCGCGGGCATGGCCTGGAACCCGGGCCAGAAGTACGGCCGCTGGGAGGGCCGGGTGCGGGCGCCGGCCAGCGACGAGAGCTACAACGCGCTGCTGCTGCTGTGGCCCGACGCCGAGGACTGGCCGGTCGGCGGCGAGGTCGACTTCATGGAGATGATGGAGCCCAGCCGCCAGCTCACCAGCATGTTCCTGCACTACGGACCGGACAACTCGCAGGTCAGCGGCGAGGTGCGGATCGACGGCACGCAGTGGAACAACTGGGCCGTGGAGTGGACCCCCGACCGCATGGTCGCCTACGTCAACGGCCGGGAGTGGTGGCGGACCGAGGACACCTCGATCCTGCCGCCGGGGCCGATGCACCTGTGCATCCAGCTGGACTGGTTCCCGGAGAACGGCCGGGGTGAGGTGACCGAGTCGCAGATGCTGGTGGACTGGGTGCGCCAGTACCCGCTGCGGGACGCCCAGCCGCCGACGACCGCGCCGACGTCGCCGCCGACGACTGCGCCGACCACGCCGCCGACCACTGTGCCCACGACCCCGCCCACGACCCCGCCCACGTCCCCGCCACACGACGGCGCCGACGACGCCGCCGACCCCGCCGCCGACGACTGCGCCGACGACTGCGCCGACGACTGCGCCGACGACCGCGCCGACGACTGCGCCGACGACTGCGCCGGCCACTCCGCCCACGACGACTCCGCCGACGACGACACCGCCCACGACCACGCCGCCCACGACCACGACGCCGGCCCCGACGACAGCGCCGGAGCTCTCGACGACGCCGGAGCCGACGCCGCCGACCACGACCCCGATCCCGACGTCGCCGGCACCCCCGGTCGCCGAGGAGGCCCTGGTCGAGCTGCGGGACCAGTTGCAGGACCTGCTGGCGGAGTTCCGCACCCTGCTCATCGCCTACCTGCTCGCGACCGGATCCGACCGATGACGGCGCGACCCGGCATCGGGGCCGCCGAGCGGGCGTCCGACGCCGCGAGGCACGCCGGGAGAACCATTCCGACGGTGCAGCCGTGGCCGGCAGTCGAGGGCAACTGCGACCCGGAGCGGGTCGGGGTCGTCCGGTCCGGACGGGCCGCGGACGCCCTGGCCGCAGTCCTGCGGGACGGGCCCGGTCCCCGCGCGTCGGCGGTGGACGGCACCGGGCCGAACCGACGGCTCCCGACCGGTGACCCCGGCTCGACCGGGCCGCGCACCGGCCGACGGCGCACCTCCGAGGGCGGCGGGGTGATCCCCGGGCCCGGGACGCCGATCGGTGCGGGAACCGACCCGGACCCGGACAGCGGGCGTCCCGCGACTCCGGGCCGCCGGTGGGCGCTCCGGGTGGCGGCCCGCCACCACCCGCCCTGCCCCTGGCGATGAGATGCCGGCGCAGCGGTGCCGCGGCACCGCTGCGCCGGCTCACTCCCCACGATCCGCGCCCGGGGCGCCGACGGTTCGCGGTGGCTGCTCGAGCGGCATCGCACTCCTCGCCGCACGCTCCGTCGGTCCTTCCCGTCCGGTCGCGGTGGGCGGGGAACGGCCCACGGGTGAAGGGAAGTGCCTCGCCGCGGCTGCCGGGCCGTCAGCGCGTACCCGGTGTCGACCGTCGGTAGCCGTGAGGCTCATCGACTTGGATGCTCAGCGGTCGGAAAGCTGGAGAAATGATGCTGTACACGGTTGTGGGATTGTCGTCGCCCGTCCCGGGAGGGACTACCCCGATGGCTGCCGAAATGCAAATAAGATCGGGCACTGGTCGTCGATCTCATTGCCCCCGGCGCTCTCCCGGCGCATTCCCGTTTCGCCATCGGGGGACAGCGCGGCTGGATCGGTGCGGCCGGTGGAAAGCAGGCACGCCGCTGCGCGACCGCGGGTCGCGGCCGTGAGGTTCGGGGTGTTCGGCCGGACCGGTGCGGTGGTGGCTGTGCTGGTCGGGCTCCCGCTGCTCGGGGTCACCGCGGCGCAGGCCGACCCGCCGGCCGAGGCGTGGACGGTCCTGCGGGAATGCGAGTCCAGCGGGCGGTACGGCGTCGTGGCCACCCACGGGCCCTACTACGGCGCCTACCAGTTCGACCTGCCGACCTGGCAGAGCGTCGGCGGCACCGGCCTGCCCTCCGACGCCAGCCCGGCCGAGCAGGACTACCGGGCGCTGTACCTGTACCGGATGCGGGGCTGGCAGCCGTGGGAGTGCGCAGGCCTGCGTGGTCTGCGCCCCGACGCCGACGCGGCCAGCAAGCGGGTCCCGAGCCGCGCCGAGTCGGCCTACATGGCGCCCGGCACGCCCGCGCCACCCCACCGGCGGGCTCCCGCCGCCCCGGCCGCGCCCCCCGACCCGGCGGTCCCGCCACCGTGGCCCGGCGTGGTCTACGCGTTCGGCGACTGCGCCCCGGCGCTGCGCACCTGGCAACTGCGGATGAACGCCCACGGCCACGACTTCCAGGGCACCGGCTGCTACCGCGAGGAGACCCGGCGGGCCGTGCTCGACCTGCAGCGGGCCCGCGGCATCACTCCGTCCGGGCGGCTCGGCCCGCAGACCTGGCGGGCGGCCTGGAGCGCGCCGTGAACCCCCTGGTCACGCTGGTTGCCGGGTCGTCCGAGCGGTCCTGCGAGGCGCGGTGGGGAGCCCGGAGCCGGCCGGGCGCAGCGTCGCCGTGCACTCGGTGGGCGGCCGGGTGGCTGGCCGCGGCCAGAGCCGTCGTCGCCGCGGCCGATGTCGATCCGGTGCGACGGGCGCGGGCCCACAGGGCTCGAAGGGACCGGTTGCCCGGCGCGGTGACCACGTCCACCCACCGGGTGCGGGTACGGCGACGATCTTCGGCTTGACGCCGTCCGGGTGCCGCCGCAGGCTCCGGTCCCGGAGTCACGACGACAGGGGAGCGCGGCGATGGAGCTGACCGAGGCGATGCGGACCACCGGTACGTGCCGCTACTTCCGCCCCGACCCGGTACCCGACGACGTGCTGCACCGGGCGTTCGAAGCGGCCCGGTTCGGCCCGCAGGGTGGGAACCGCCAGCCACTGCGCTGGATCGTCGTGCGCGACCAGGGCCTCCGCGGGGCACTCGCCGACCTCTACCAGCCGTTGTGGCAGGCGTACCTGCGGCGCGGCACGCCACAGGGGCAGCCGGTGCGGGTGCCGGCCGACGCCGACCACTTCGCCCGGCACCTGGCCGAGGTCCCGGCGATCGTCGTGGTGTGCGCGGAACTGGCCGCCCTGCACGCGACCGACGCCGAGCTGGGCCGGCTGTCGGTGGTCGGCGGGGGATCGATCTACCCGACCGTGCAGAACCTCTGCCTGGCGCTGCGCGACCAGGGTGTGGGCACGGCGTTCACGACGCTGCTGTGCCGCGCTGAGCCCGCGGTGCGCGACCTGCTCGGCATCCCGGACGAGATGATCACAGCGGGGCACCTCGCCGTGGGGTATCCGGCGCGGCCGTTCCCGACCAGGCTGCGCCGGGCGCCGGTGGAAGACGTCGTCTACGCCGACGGCTACGGGCGCCGTCTCTTCCCCGACCTTCCCGCCTGACGGGGCGAGCCGTCGACGGGCCCACTTCGCGGTACCGCCGCTTCCCCGATGCCGCTGCTCCCGGGCTGCCTGCGTTCCGGGATGCCGCTGCTCCCGGGTTGCCTGCGCTCCAGGATGCCGCCGCTCCCCGGTTGCCTGCGCTCCAGGGTGCCGCTGCTTCCGGGTTGCCTGCGCTTCCGGGGTGCCGTCGGGCCCCTGGGTTGGCTGCGCTCCCGGGGATCCGTTGCCCTCCGGGGGCGTTGCCGTTCCCCGCCGGTGCCGTCGCTCCTGGGCCATCCCTCTCATCCGCCGGACCTGCCGGTGCTGCGCCTTCACCGCTATCGGCGCAAATGCCTCCGGCCGAAGCGCCTCGCCCGGGGACACTGGCTGTGCGCGTTATCGCGCGACGTCGCGGGAGGGGACCGGGCGGCCGCAGTCCCCGACCCGCCTGGCGGCGGCGACCAGTCCGCGCCGTGGACCGAGCTCCTGCACCGCGGTGACCGCGAAGGCGCTGCAACTGGGGGTGGAGGGGCAGCGCGGGGTGAACCGGGTGAGCCTGCGCCGGTAGAAGCGCAGCAGGGCCAGTACCGCCGCGCCGCCCCGGTGCGGGACCACCGCGGCGGCCACGAACAACAGGGTCGACACCCGCAGCAACAGGTTGCAGTCGCAGCCGTCGCACCCGCCCCCGCCGCGTCCTCCGCCACCGTTGCAGCTGCCGTGTCCGCAGCCGTCACCGGAGGAGCCGCCCGATCCGCCGCCGGACGGGCCATCGCCGGAGGAGCCGCCCGAGGAGGAGCCGCCGGGCGGCCCATCGGCGGAGCCTGGGCTGCCGGAGCCCTGCGCGCCGGTACCGGGAGGACCGGATCCTTGCCCGCTGGATCCTTGCCCGCTGAACCCCTGTCCGCCGGAGCCCTGTCCGCCGGGCCCGTACCCGGAGTTGTGGCCGCCGGGTCCGTGGCTGCCGGAGCCGTGCCCGCCGGGACCTGCCTGGCCGGGGCCGGTTGATCCCGGGCCGGAGCCCTGCCCGCCGGGTCCGGGGCCGCCCCACCCCTGCCCGCCCGGCCCGCGGCTCCCGGACCCGCTCCCGCCGATGCCGGGGATGAACGAACCGTCGCCGGTGGCCGCCTCGGCCACGTCGATGACGTCACCGACGTCGCTGATGTCGCGCTCCTCGCGACGCCGCTGGCGGCGGCGCCGGCGCTCCCGGCGCCGCCTGCGCTCCTCGTCGTCCGGGCCGTCTCCGCTGCTCACACGCCCCCCTGTCTGCCGGCGGTCCCCCCGCGCGATCACGGCAGTGTGCCGCATGCCGGTCACCCGTCCGGGCGGCTGGTCCGGTGATCACCGGATGCGTCCGGACCGCCGCGAGCGGTGACGTCGGCGGCCCCGGTCCGAGGACGCCGATCGGGCGGACCGGTCGTCGGTGGGCCAGGCCGAGCGGTCCGCGGCAGTCGCTGCCGCCGCCCGCGGCGCCGCTCGCGACGGTCGTTCCCAGACCCCCGGCGCCGCCGTCCGCCACGCGACCGGCGCCGGGTCAGGCGCGCAGGCGCAGTCCCTTCGGGGTGACCCGGAAGCCGGCCTCGGTCAGCACGTCGGCCAGCTCGGACCCCAGCGACCCCACGCCGTCGGCCCGCTCCACCGCCAGCGACCCCAGCCACCCCTCGTGGACCGCCCCGGCCAGGGCCTGGGCGGCGGCGGACAGCTCGGCCCGGTCGGTGGTGAACGACAGCAGCGACCGCCCGCCGCGCTCCACGTACAGCGCCGGTGCGCCCTCCACCAGCACGACCAGGGCCCCGGCCTTGCGACCCGGGCGGTGCTTGGTCTCGCCGATCGAGTCCGGCCAGGACAGCGCCGCCCCGTAGGCCTGGGCGGGATCGGCCGCGGCGAGCACCACGCTGGACAGCCGCGTGCCGTCCGGTCCGGGAGCGACCGGCCCGGCGGAGTCGAACCCGCCGGGGTCGGGCCCGGTGGGGGCCCCGTCGGGGCGGGACGAGGCGCGCAACCGGTCGATCGCGCCCGGCACCGCGAACTGCGCCGCGCCCAGGCCCTCCACGACGTAGCCGCGCCGGGCCCGGCCGGAGTCCTCCATCGCCCGCAGCACCCGGTAGACCGCCGCGAACCCGCCGCTCACCCGCTCGGTGCCGAGCGCGCCACGGGTCAGCACGCCGTGCCGCTCCAGCAGGGCCTCGGCCCGGGCGTGCGCCCGGCGGGTCGGGTCGGGCTCGCGGGCCACGGCCAGCGCCCACCGCCCGCCGGTCGACGGCGGACCGGTGCGGCTGGGCATCGCCGGCCGTCCGGCCCGCAGCTGCGCG
>JASLAP010000541.1 GCA_030147065.1 Pseudonocardia sp.
TCGCCAAGGCCTGCCACGCCGAGGGCGTCATCACCCTGACCGCCGGCACCTTCGGCAACGTGCTGCGCTTCCTGCCCCCGCTGGTCATCGGGCAGGACCTGCTCGTCGAGGCGCTCGACGTGCTCGACGCGGCCTTCGACGCACACGTCGGGAAGTGACCGCCGACGCCGGAGCAGGGTGACCGGGTGCCCGGCCGGGGCACTGCTCCTCGAGCCACGCAGCGATTGCTCCACTGCCGCGACCGTGCGTGCCGGTGTCGGGGGCCCGCCGGGCGCCGGTCACCGCGCGTTGGCCTACGGGCCACGCGCCACGGTTATGATCGGCGAACTGTCCGGCGCCGGTGGGAGGCCGCGAGGTGTCTCGGGGTGCCCCACGCACCGCCATCCTGGTGGCGCTGTCGTGCCTCATCGTCCTCGCCGTGGTCCTGGTTCCGCTGCTGTCCGGGCCCGCCACCGCGGTTCCCGCCGCGGCTCCGACCCCTGCCGCGGCTCCGACCCCTGCCGCGGCCCCGACCCCGCCCGCCGAGCAGCGCCCCGAGCTGCGGGTGATGACCTGGAACGTCCGCACCAACACCTTCGACGCCCCCGACTGGGCCCCCGTGGTGGCCGAGCTGCGCCCCGATGTCGTCGCCTTCCAGGAGATCTGCGCCGGTGACGCCCAGGACCTCGCCGACCTGCTCCGCGCCGAGCACGGCCTGGACTACCAGGTCGCCCCCGGACCGGCGCGCGAAGCGCTCTACGAGAGCTGCGAGACCACCGCGGCCGGCCCGGTCGTGTTCGGCCAGGCGGTGCTGTCGCGGGTGTCGCTGCGGGACGCGGTGACCACGATCCTGCCCGACGGCGACGACCTCGACGAGCCCCGCGCGCTCCTGGCCGTGACCCTCGACGTGCCCGGCGCCCCGGTCCGGCTGCTGACCACCCACATCACCGTCGGCCCCGAGGCCGGGGACAGCTCTACCACCGCCGCCCGGCGGGTGGCCCTGCAGGCCGAGCAGATCGAGGTCGTGGGGCGGGCGGCGGCCGACGGCGGGGAGCGCGTCCTGGTGCTCGGCGACCTCAACGTGGGGCCCGACGACCCGAAGCTCGACGTCGTGGAGCGGGCCGGCCTGGTGGAGGTCGATCGGGACCGCAACGCGCCCACCGGGAACAACCGGGTCGAGGAGCCCGGGTCGGCCGCCGCGAACAAGATCGACTACCTGTTCGTCAAGGGGCTGACCCAGGTCGGCGACCCGGAGACGTTCTGGGTCCCCAGCTCCGACCACCGGCCGCTGCTCGCCACCCTGCGTCCCTGACCTCCGTCCTGCGCCGCCCACGACGGCGCCGGGAGTGGCGCCGTCGGCGTTTCCCCGCCACTTCCGCGGGCGTGCCTCGAATCGACTGATCCGCCGCCGCGAATTCGCCGTCGGCACGGCGTTCAACCGTTGACCTGACGGCAACAGTGCACCTCCAAATCGTCGCCGTCGGCCGCCCTCGCACGGCCATACGCTGCCAATACCGGCCGGTCCGACCGGTGGGCGGCGATTCGGGGAATCGCTCCGGAGGCCGACCGGTGCCGATCCGGCCGATTCAGCAGAAAGCGGGTGAGCGACGATGCCGGACTCCGTTCCGCCGGGCCGGACCGCCGAGACCCGGCCGTTCCGGCCGCGCATCCGGGCCCGTTCCGCCTACCTGTCGCACGTGCTGCTCGCGGCGAACCCGGCGTACGCCCGGATCGGGGCCTGGCTCGAGCGCAGGCCGCGGCTCTACCGCTGGTTCACCGCGGGGGAGAAGGCCACCAAGGAGGTGCTGTTCGGGTGCCGGATGTGCGGCCAGTGCGCGCTCCCGGACACCGCCTACGCCTGCCCCATGACCTGCCCGAAACAGCTGCGGAACGGGCCGTGCGGCGGCGTCTCGACCGAGGGCCGCTGCGAGGTCGTGCCGGAGGAGGTCTGCGTGTGGGTGATCGCCTACGAGCGGGCCGCCGCGACCGGGCACGACGGATGCACGTCAACAACGGGGCGGTGGCCAGCTTCGTCGACAGCCTGCACCTGCTGCACCCGTTCGGGAAGCTGGTCTGCCACGACATCTTCGTGACCGACGTGGACGCCTACCGCAGCAACTTCCGCGGCCCGGGGAAGTACGACGGGTCGGTGGTCAACTGGGTGAACGGGCCGCTGCTCGCGCACATCGGCCGCCGGCACGGCTTCGACGTGCACTACGCGCCGTTCGCGCACCGCACCGGCGGCAACATCATCACGATGACCGCGCAGGTGGGGGACTGATGTCGGCCCCGCGCACCGCGGACCTGATGGGCCGGCTGCCGGTGCTGCCCACCACGGTCGTGGGCTCCTGGCCGGTGCCGGAGTGGATGGAGCGGCTCAAGACCGACTACTACCGCGGCCGGATGAGCCACGCCCAGCTCACCGACCTGCACGAGATGGCGACCAAGGCGGCGCTGCGCGACCAGGAGCAGGCCGGCATCGACATCGTCAGCGACGGTGAGCTGCGCCGCGACAACGACATCGACTACTTCCTGGCCCGGATCCCGGGGGTGCGGATCGCCGAGACCGCCAAGGACTTCTACTTCGACTACTACGACGCCGCGATCGACGCCCCGCCGGCCGACCGGTTCACCGACCCGCCGCTGGGGCTCGCCCCGGACTACGCCTTCATCGCCGGCCAGGCCCGCGGGCCGATCAAGTTCTCGTTCACCGGGCCGTTCTCGATCGCGCACCGGATCGACGACCGCACCGGCGGCGACCGGCGGGAGCTGGTGCTCGGCCTGGCCCGGATCCTGAACGCCGAGGCGCACGCCCTGGCCGCGCAGGGCGCCCGGCTGCTGCAGATCGACGAGCCCTTCCTGGCCGGCCACCCGGACGCGGTGCGGACCGCCATCGACGCGGTCAACATCGTCACCGAGGGCGTGGACGTGACCTGGGCGCTGCACGTCTGCTACGGCAACCGCTACTCCCGGCCGCGCTGGGAGGGGCACTACGACTTCCTGTTCCCCGCCGTGCTCGGCGCGCGCGTCGACCAGCTGGTCCTGGAGTTCGCCCGCAAGGGCTACCAGGACCTGCCGGTGATCGAGAAGTTCGGCTGGGACCGGGGGATCGGGCTCGGCGTGGTCGACGTCAAGTCGGCCGAGGTCGAGACCCCCGCCCTGATCGCCGCCCGGATCCGCAGCGCGCTGGAGCTGGTCGCGCCTGACCGGCTGGTCGTCAACCCCGACTGCGGCCTGCGCCACCTGTCCGGCGAGGTCGCCCGGGCGAAGCTGGCCGCGATGGTCGCCGGCACCCGCACCCGCATCGTCCGCGCCGAGCTGGCCGACCGCCCCGATCCGGCCCCGCCCTGGTCGGCGCGGGAGGCACCGACCTGCGGGTCGGTGTCGTCCCGGCGCGTCGCGTGCAGGACCCGACCGGGGTCGGCGACGGGTTCCGGGCGGGCTTCCTGGCCGGGCGCGACCACGGCCTGGGTGTCGAGCGGGCCGCCCAGCTCGGCGCCCTGGTGGCCACCCTGGTGATCGAGACCGACGGCGCGCAGGAGTGGCGGATCGACGCCGACACCGCGGGCACCCGCCTCTCCGGGGCCTTCGGGCCGGCTGCCGGCGAGGAGATCGCGGCCGTCCTGCGGGTCGCCCTGGAGGACCGGTGACCGCGACGACCATCGACGGCACGGCGCTGGCGGCGCGGGTCCGGGCCGAGGTCGCCCGGGACGTCGCGGCGCTGGACCGGGCCCCCGGCCTGGCGACCGTCCTCGCTGGCGACGACCCCGCCTCGGCGGTCTACGTCCGCAGCAAGCGCAAGTCGTGCGTCGCGGCGGGAATCCGCGACCTGCACCGACGGCTGCCCGGTGACGTCGCGCAGACCGACCTCGCCGCGGTCCTGGACGAGCTCGCCGCCGATCCGGAGGTCACCGGGATCCTGCTCCAGCTCCCGCTGCCGGCGCACCTGGACGCCGCGGCCATGATCGCCCGGATCCCGCCGGAGAAGGACGTCGACGGGCTCACCGAGGCCAGCGCCGGGCGCCTGGTGCTGGGGCGGCCGGGCCTGCGGCCCTGCACGCCCTCGGGGGTGATGGCCCTGCTGGACAGCCACGGCGTCGAGCTCGGCGGGCCGAGGCCGTCGTCGTGGGGCGCTCGGAGCTGGTGGGCAAGCCGGTGGCCCAGCTACTCCTGGCGGCGAACGCCACCGTGACCACCTGCCACTCCCGCACCCGCGACCTCGCCGCGGTCTGCCGGCGGGCCGAGGTCCTGGTCGTCGCGGCCGGGGTGCCCGGGCTGATCGGCGCCGACGCCGTCCGGCCGGGCGCGGTCGTGATCGACGTCGGCATCCACCGCACCGACACCGGTCTGTGCGGCGACGCCCGGGCCGCGGAGGTGGCCGAGGTCGCGAGTGCGCTCACCCCGGTCCCCGGCGGGGTGGGGCCGATGACCATCGCGATGCTGCTGCGCGACACCGTGCTCGCCGCCGGGCCGGCCCGTCCCGCGCGGGCGGAGCGTCTCGGCCTCCCGGCTACCGGCTGATGGCGGCGACGTGGCCGTCGGGGCGCACCAGGACCGCCGTCGCCGGGACCGCGCCGTAGCGGCGGTGGACCGTTCCGTCCGGATCGACGACGACCCGGTCGTGGTGCGCTGCGGTCGGCCCCCCGCGCGTCACGACGACGGTCCGCACGTCGCCGCAGCGGACGGTGCCCCGCGGCGGTGAGAAGACCAGCCGGACCGGGTCGGTTCCGCGCAACACGTCGTGCAGCCGGGCCGGTGTGCGATCGGGCCAGCTGAGGACGGCGGCGTCGGGTGCCCGGTCACCGGCCCGCAGGCCGCGCCGCCAGCGGTCCCGGGGGGCGCGGTAGCCGACGTCGAGTTGCGCCGCACGGCGGAAGAAGGCCTGCTGCAGCGGGCCGAGGCCGAGCAGCCCTTGCAGGGCCGCGTCGCGCAGGCGCTGTGCCCGGCGGTCCCGGATGCTGTAGAGCCGCTGCAGCCCGCCGGTGCCGGTGAGCAGCGCCACGGCGACCGGACGCCGTTCGCGCTCGTAGCCGTCGACGATGTCCGCCGCGCCGTCGCCACCGCCTTCTCCGTCGCCACCGTCTTCTCCGTCGCCACTGTCGGTCTCGTGCACGGCGGCGGCGAGCCGCCAGCCCAGGGCGTAGGCGTCCTGGATGCCGGTGTTCATCCCCAGCCCGCCGGCCGGCGTGTGCACGTGGGCCGCGTCCCCGGCCAGCAGAACCCGGCCGCGCCGGAAGTGGTCGACCACCCGCTGGTTCACCCGGTACACCGAGAAGCCGACCATGTCGGTGAGTCGGGTGCGGTGGTCCCCGGTCCGGCGTCGGTACAGCGCGGCGAAGGACTCGGCCGAGCCGTCGATGAACCCGCCCACCGCCTCCTCCCGCGGGGACAGCGCCGCGGTGACCCGCCAGCGGCGCGGCTCGGGGAAGGGGAAGGCCAGCAGGGCGCCGTCGGCGTTGAACCAGGTGTAGATGCGGTCGGCGGACAGGTTCCGGTCCAGCAGGACGTCGGCGAGCACGATCGTCTCCCGGACCCCGCCGCGCGGGCCCCGGAACGGGACGCCGAGCGTGCGCCGCACGGTGCTGCGCCCGCCGTCCGCGCCGACCAGCCAGCCGGCCCGCACCAGCTCGGTCCCGTCCGGGCCGTCGATGCCGGCCACCACGGCGTCGCGCTCCTGGCGGAACCCGGTCAGCGCGCGGCCGCGCTCGACCCGGCCGCCGAGCGACCCGGTCAGCGTTGTCAGCGCCTCCTCGGTGCGCTGCTGGGAGACGTTGAGCAGGAAGGGGTGGCGGGTGGCGTCGGTCTCCGGGAAGGACAGCCGGAAGGTCGGGGTGTCGCCGTCGTAGGCCTCGGTCGTCCGGATCGGGATCCCGGCGGCGACGAGCTCGTCGGCGGCGCCCAGGTCGTCGAGGACCTCCAGGGTCCGCGGCGTGACGCTGGTGGCGCGCGACGTGGTCGCCGGGACGCCGGCGGCGTCGATCAACCGGACGCGCAGCCCGCGGCGCAGCAGGTCGGCGGTGAGGGTGAGGCCGGTCGGGCCGGCGCCGACGACGAGCACGTCGACGTCGGTGGGCGAGGAGGGCATGGGGGCTCCTGAGCGGTCGGATGGTAGAAGTAGTTACTAGATAGGTGTGTCTATCTAAAATACAGGTAGACAGGCCTACTGGGTAGACCAACTGACCCCGCTACGGTGAACGGCATGACCGCCAGCGGGCCTGCCGGGCCGTCCCTCGCCCTGCGCGACGTCCTGCTCGCCGCGGCCGTGGCCAACCACGAGATCGCGCTGCGGCTGCGGCTCGGCCTGACCGACCTCACGGCGCTGGACCACTTGCTCAGCGGGGGTGCCGCCGGCACCCGCGACCTCGCCGAGCTGCTCGGCATCCGGTCGCCGTCGGCCACGGCCCTGGTCGACCGGCTGGAGACGGCCGGCCTGGTCCGACGCGCCCCGCACCCGTCCGACCGGCGCCGTGTCGTGGTGGAGCCGACACCGCAGGCCCACGAGCGCACCGCCGAGGCCATCGCACCGATGCTGGTCGAGCTCGACGGGCTGGCCCGGTCCCTGGACGCGCACGACCAGCAGGTCGTGGTCGACTACCTCGACGGGGTCCGCGGCGTCCTGCGCCGCTTCGGCGCCGGTCCCGGTTCACCCCCCGGCTGATCCCGAACTCGCGCCTCGTGCGGCAGGGGGTGTCGCGGCCGGTGCGAGGGCCCGCACCGCGCGAACCGGCAGAAGCTCGGCGAGGTCCCGGGTGGGAGGGCTCCGGGCTGGTGTGCGGGAGCGAGGCTGCGGCCACGCCGTAGCGTCGTCCGGGTACGCCTGGGCGCCGGTCCCGACCGGCCGCCCCGACCGGAGGTCCGAGCTTGCCGCGCATCGACGTCACCGTCCCCGCCCCCGACGGGGCCTGCCCCGCCACCCTGCACCTGCCCGACGGCGACGGGTCGTGGCCCGGGGTGATCCTGTTCCCCGACGCCGGCGGGGTGCGCGAGACGTTCCGGGAGATGGCCGACCACCTCGCCGGGACCGGCTACGCGACGCTGCTGCCCGACGTGTACTACCGGGCGGGGGAGTGGGCGCCGTTCGACGCGGCCACGGTGTTCAGCGACCCGCCGGAGCGCGCGCGCCTCGGCGCGCTGGCCGGCGAGCTGACGCGGGAGCGCATCGTGGCCGACTCCGCGGCGTACCTGGACTTCCTGCTGGCGCGCCCGGAGGTCACCGGCACCGCGGTCGGCACCACCGGCTACTGCATGGGCGGGAAGACCTCGCTGATCGTCGCCGCCGCGCACCCGCAGCGGGTCGCGGCAGCGGCGTCCTTCCACGGCGGCGGGATCGCGGTGGCCGACGACCCCGACAGCCCGCACCGCGCCGCGGCGCGCATCGAGGCCGCGGTCTACGTCGCCGGCGCCGTCGAGGACCGGGCGTTCACCGAGGACCAGGCCGAGCTGCTGCGCACGGCGCTGGCCGACGCCGGCGTGGAGCACACCGTCGAGTTCTACCCCGCCCACCACGGGTTCGCGGTCGCCGACAACCCCACCTACGACGCGGACGCCGCGCAGCGGCACTGGACGGCCCTGGAGTGGCTCTACCGCTCCCGGCTCCAGCGCTGATCGGGGAGCTCGTCGGGGTGTCCCGCCGCGATGCCGATGCGGGTCCACCGGCTGGCTCGCGCCGGCCCGTGGTGGCTGCTCCCGTCGCGGGCGGCGGGTAGGTTCCGCTGATGCCGGTGCTGACGTCGCTGCTCGACACGTCGTCGGAGGCCTACGCGAGCAACCGCCGGGCCCAGCTCGCCGTGCTCGACCAGCTCGACGAGCAGGTCCGCGCGGTGATCGCCGGCGGCGGCGAGCGCTACACCGGCCGCCACCGCGAGCGCGGCAAGCTGCCGGTGCGCGAGCGCCTGGAGTTGCTGCTCGACCCGGACAGCCCGTTCCTGGAGCTGTCCGCGCTGGCGGCGTGGGGCACCGGATTCACCGTCGGCGCCTCGGTGCTCACCGGCATCGGCGTGGTGTCCGGCGTGGAGTGCGTGGTGATCGGGCACGACCCGACCGTGCGCGGCGGGGCGATGAACCCGTACTCGCTGCGCAAGACGCTGCGCGCGCTGGAGATCGCCCGCACCAATCGGCTGCCGGTGGTCAACCTGGTCGAGTCCGGTGGGGCCGACCTGCCCTCCCAGGCCGACCTGTTCGTCCCCGGCGGGCGGATCTTCCACGAGCTCACCGCGCTGTCCGCGCTGGCGATCCCGACCGTCGCGCTGGTGTTCGGCAACTCCACCGCGGGCGGCGCGTACGTGCCGGGGATGTGCGACTACGCGGTGCTGGTCGACCGCCGCGCCAAGGTGTTCCTCGGCGGGCCGCCGCTGGTCAAGATGGCCACCGGGGAGGAGTCCGACGACGAGTCGCTCGGCGGCGCGGAGATGCACTCGCGGGTGTCGGGCCTGTCGGACTACCTCGCCGCCGACGAGCGCGACGCGATCCGGCTCGGCCGGGCGATCATCTCGCGGATCAACTGGCGCAAGCTCGGCCCGCCCCCGGCGCGCGACCCGCAGCCGCCGCGCTACGACCCGGAGGAGATCCTCGGGATCGTCCCGCCGGACGCCAAGGTGCCCTTCGACCCGCGCGAGGTGCTGGCCCGCACCGTCGACGGCTCGGAGTTCGACGAGTACAAGCCGCTCTACGGCACCTCGCTGGTCGCCGGGTGGGCGAGCATCCACGGCTATCCGGTGGGGGTGCTGGCCAACCACCGCGGCGTGCTGTTCAGCGAGGAGGCGCAGAAGGCCACCGAGTTCGTCCTGCTGGCCAACCAGACCGACACCCCGCTGGTCTTCCTGCAGAACACCACCGGGTACATGGTCGGCAAGGACTACGAGCAGGGCGGGATCATCAAGGACGGCGCCAAGATGATCAATGCGGTGACCAATAGCCGGGTCCCGCACCTGACGATCAACATGGCCTCGTCGTTCGGCGCCGGCAACTACGGCATGTCCGGGCGCGCCTACGACCCGCGGCTGATGTTCGCCTGGCCCGGGGCCAAGCTCGCGGTGATGGGCGCGGCCCAGCTGGCCGGGGTGATGTCGATCGTCGGCCGGGCGTCGGCGGCGGCGCAGGGCCGGACCTTCGACGAGGACGCCGACCGCGCGCGCACCGCCGCCATCGAGGCGCAGATCGAGGCGGAGTCGCACGCCTTCGCCGTCACCGCTCGGCTCTACGACGATGGCATCGTCGACCCGCGCGACACCCGGGAGGTGCTCGGGATGTCGCTCTCGGCCGTCCACTCCAACGCCGTCGCCGGGCGCCCCGGCTTCGGCGTCTTCCGGATGTGAGCGGCGATGCCACCGAAGTCCATCACCAAGTTGCTGGTCGCCAACCGCGGCGAGATCGCCGCGCGGATCATGCGCACGGCGCACGCGCTGGGCATCGCCACCGTCGCGGTGCACTCCGACCCCGACGCCGACGCCCCGTTCGTCCGGCTCGCCGACGAGGCGGTCCGGCTGCCCGGCGCCGCCCCGGCCGACACCTACCTGCGGGCCGACCTGCTGGTCGACGCGGCCCGGGCCACCGGCGCCGACGCCGTGCACCCCGGCTACGGCTTCCTGTCGGAGAACGCCGGCTTCGCCCGGGCCTGCGCGGAGGCCGGGCTGACCTTCGTCGGGCCGGCCCCGGACGCGATCGCCGCGATGGGCTCCAAGCTGGAGGCCAAGGCGCTGATGGAGCAGGCCGGCGTGCCGGTGCTGCCCGGCGCCACGGTCACCGACGTGACCGACCTGGGTGCGGTCGCCGCCGACATCGGGTTCCCGGTGCTGGTCAAGGCCGCGTTCGGTGGCGGTGGGCGGGGCATGCGGGTGGTGCACGAGCCCGCGGCCCTCGACGAGGCGGTCGAGGGCGCGCGCCGGGAGGCCACGTCGGCGTTCGGCGACGGGACGGTGTTCCTGGAGCGGTTCGTCGTCGACCCGCGCCACGTCGAGGTGCAGATCGTCGGCGACACCCACGGCGAGGTGGTCCACCTGTTCGAGCGCGAGTGCTCGATCCAGCGGCGCTACCAGAAGATCGTCGAGGAGAGCCCGTCGCCGGCCGTGGACGACGCCCTGCGCGCCGAGCTCGGGGCCGCCGCGGTGGCCGCCGGGAAGGCCATCGGCTACACCGGCGCCGGGACCGTGGAGTTCGTGCTGGACCAGGACGGGCGGTTCTTCTTCCTGGAGGTCAACACCCGGTTGCAGGTCGAGCACCCGGTCACCGAGCTTGTCACCGGGCTCGACCTGGTGGCCCTGCAGCTTCGGGTGGCCGAGGGCGCGCCGCTGCCGCCGGAGGTCACCGGGGCCCGGATCGACGGGCACGCCATCGAGGTGCGGCTCTACGCCGAGGACGTGCCGGCCGGGTTCCTGCCCGCCACCGGCACCCTGCACCGCTTCGCGATCCCCGAGCAGCCCGGTGTCCGGGTGGACTCCGGCGTCGAGGACGGCTCGGTCGTGGGCACCAGCTACGACCCGATGCTGGCCAAGGTGATCGCGCACGGCCGCACCCGGGCCGAGGCCGCCCGCACGCTGGCCCGGGCGCTGGCCCGCGCCCGGATCCACGGCGTGACGACCAACCGCGACCTGCTGGTCGCGATCCTGCGCGAACCGGAGTTCCTGGCCGGGCGCACCGACACCGGCTACCTGACCCGGCACGACCCGACCGCGCTCGGTGCGCGTGGGGCCGCCGGCCCCACG
>JASLAP010000681.1 GCA_030147065.1 Pseudonocardia sp.
GCGGCGACCACCTCCGGCGCGGGCGCGCGGCCGATCGCGGCCGCCCCACCGGCCAGGGCGACGCAGGTGACCACGGCGGCAGCGGCCAGTGCAAGCCGGCGCCTGCCGCGCTGCCCCCGGGCCTCGCCGCGGACCTGCCACAGCGCCCGCTGCAGCACCACGTCGCCGTCCGGCGGGCCGTCCAGGAACATCTCCGGCGGCACCCCGGCCAGCAGGCCGCCGGTGCCGCGCAGCTCGTCCCACTCCCGCCGGCACTCCGGGCAGGTGGCCAGGTGGACCTGCACGGCCCGCGCGTCGGGCCCGTCCAGCAGTCCGAGGGCGTGCGCGGCCAGTTCGCCCGGATCGTGCGCCCCGGTCATGGCGACACCCCCTCGGTCCGATCGATCGCCCGCCGCAGCGCTCGCAACGCATAGTACGACCGCGACTTGACCGTGCCGGGTGGAACGCCGAGCGCGGCCGCCGCCTCGCCGAGGCTGCGGCCCTGGAAGTACAGCTGCTCGAGCACCCCCCGATGGTCCTCCGAGAGGGAGTCCATCGCGGCCCGGACGGTCACGGCTGTCGCTACTGCGTCAGCGTGGTCGCGCTCCACGGCCGGCTGCTCCGCGGACTCGGCGACCTCGGGCGGCCGGGCCGCCCGCGCCCGCACCCGGTCGATGACCAGGTTGCGCACCACCGTGAGCAGCCAGCCGCGGGTCGAGCCCTTGCCGTTGGTGAGCACCTGCGGATTGCGCCAGGCCCGGACCAGGGCCTCCTGCACGACGTCCTCGGCCGCGGCCCGGTCGTTGAGCAACCGGGTCGCGTAGGCCAGCATGGCCCGGCCGTGCTCGGAGTACACAGCATGTACGAGTGCCTCGTCGCCCGTCCCCGCCACGCGGCGAAACGTAGTCGGACCGGGTGAACCTCCCCGCCGCGGGATCCGTGTCCGGGACATGACGAGAACAGCGCCGCTGATGACGCTCCTGGCCGTCGGTGTCCTGGGTGGCGCCCTCTTCGTGGCCAACTCCGTGGGAACGGCCGACTCCTCGGCCGCCTCGGCGAACACCGCCGCCGCGGCGCCGGCGGCTCCGCAGGCCCCCGCGGCGCAGCCGGTGGCCGGGCCCGCCCCGGCCGGTTCGGCCACCGAGATCGACCTGTCCCAGGTGCCGGTGGCCGGCGCCGACGCGGATGCCGACGCCGATGCGGGCGCCGACGAGGCCGACGCCGATCCGGCCGACGCGCCCGCCGCCGCCGAGGCCGAAGCCCTCGACGACAACGTCTACGCCGGCCGCACCGAGGACCGGATGACCGTGGCCATCGCCATCAAGGACGGCGAGGCCGTCGCGTACGTCTGCGACGGCGGCGCGGTGGAGCTGTGGCTGTCCGGGCCGGCCACCACCGACGGGCTGGACCTGGTCGACCGCAGCGGTGACGTGACGATGACCGGCACCCTGGACGGCTCCACCTTCAGCGGGACGGTGACCATCGACGGCGACGACGTCGACTACGTCGCCAGCGAGACCACCGTCGCCCGGGCGATCACCGACGGCCGCGACGACGTCGGCGAGGTCGCGGAGAAGATCGGGCTGTGAGCGCGCCGACCGGGTACGACGACCCGCGGCTGGCGGCCGCCGAGACGCAGCCGATCCCCGTGGTGCCGGCGGATGGCGCGCCGGCCCGCCGAGCCCGCGGGACGCTGCTGATCGCGGTGACCGTGGGCATCGCGGTGACCGTGGGGCTCGGTGTCTACGGCCGGTTCCACGAGGCGAGCTTCGTCGCGGTCAGCGTGGCCGGGTTCTCCAGCGGGCTGGCGGCCAAGGCCTGGCTGGGGTCGGTCGCCTTCCTGCTCGCGCTGGTGCAACTGGTCACCGCGCTGCGGATGTACGGCAAGCTCGGCCGCGCGGCGACCGGGGTGTGGTCGGGCCGGGTGCACCGGTGGTCGGGCCGGTTGGCGGTGCTCGTCACGGTCCCGGTGGCCGTGCACTGCCTGTACGCG
The DNA here is from genome assembly GCA_030147065.1 of Pseudonocardia sp. Taxonomy (GTDB): domain Bacteria; phylum Actinomycetota; class Actinomycetes; order Mycobacteriales; family Pseudonocardiaceae; genus Pseudonocardia. The sequence goes on from JASLAP010000681.1 coordinate 1,973, forward strand.
CTGGGCTTCCAGGACTCCACCCCGCGGGTCCTGGCGCACTCCGCGCTGGGCTGCTTCTTCTACGGCGCCTTCGCGGCCAAGATGCTGCTGCTGGGCCGGGACGGCGCCCCGCGCTGGGCGCTGCCGGTGTTCGGCGGGCTGGTGTTCACCGGGCTGACCGCGATCTGGCTGACCTCCTCGCTGTGGTTCTTCGGGACCTCGGGCCTGACCTTCTGAGCCGGAGTCGGCCCCCGAACCGGTCGTTCTTCACAGTGTCCTGCCCGCTCGTCTGGTGTGCTCCCCACGGCCGCGCCCGACGGCCGCTCCCCCCGATGGACCGAACCACCCCGTGAAAGGGGCCCCACCACATGCCCGACTCCAGCACCCTCACCCGCCGTGCCGTCCTGGCCGGTGCCTGCGCCGCCTGCGCGGCCACCGCCACCGGCTGCGCGACCTACGGCCCGCCCGCCGCCCCGGCCCCCGCCCCCGCCCCGGCGCCCGCCCCCGGGGGTGGTCCGGCGGCCCTGGCCCAGACCGCCGACGTGCCCGTCGGCGGCGGGCTGATCGTCGGCGACACCGTGATCACCCAGCCGGCCGAGGGCGAGTTCAAGGCCTTCTCCAGCGTCTGCACGCACGCCGGGTGCGCGGTGAACGAGGTGGTCGACGGGACCATCAACTGCCCGTGCCACGGCAGCCGGTTCTCGGTGGAGGACGGCTCCCCGACCGCCGGGCCGGCGACCGAGCCGCTGGCGGAGAAGCAGGTCGCGGTCGACGGCGCGGCGATCACCCTCGCCTGATCGGCTCGCGCCCGTCCGGGGGACGTGCTCCGGTTCACGGTTCCGCACCCGGCGGGAGCGTCCCCGGGAACTAGACTCCGCGCATGGCCGACGGCGCGCAGAGCAGCGCGGACACCGCCAGCACCGACCCGGCGAGCACCGACGGCGGTGGCGCCGTGGCCGCCCGTCCCGACCCGCACGAGCCCGACGAGCTCCGGCTGGCCGGCGAGTTCCCGGACGCGAGCCGGGAGCGCTGGCTGGGCCTGGTCGACGAGGTGCTGCGGCGGGCCGGGCGGATCGACGCGGACGCCCCGGCGGGCGCCGGGGTGGAGCGGCTGGTCCGCCGCAGCCCGGACGGCATCGCGGTGCAGCCCCTCTACAGCGCCGAGGACGTCCCGGCGGCCCCGGTCGGGGTGCCGGGGTCGGCGCCGTTCGTCCGCGGGTCCACCGCCCGCGGTCCGGTCCCCGACGGCTGGGACGTCCGCCAGCGGCACGCGCACGCCGACCCCGCCACAGCCCGCACAGCCATGCTGGCCGACCTGGAGAACGGCGTCACCTCGCTGTGGCTGGTGGTGGGCGAGGGCGGCGTCGCGGTCGCGGACCTGCCCGCCGCGCTGGACGGGGTGCACCTGGACCTGGCCCCGGTCGTGCTGGACGCCGGGACGGCCGCCGAGGAAGCCGCGGAGGCGTTCCTGGCCCTGGCCGCCGACCGCGGCACCGCCCCGGATGCCCTGCTCGGCACGCTGGGCCTGGACCCGGTGGGTCTGCGGGCCCGGACCGGCACCGGCCCGGAGACCGACTCGGTGGTCCCGCTCGCCCGCCGGGTGGCCGACGGGTTCCCGCTGGTGCGGGCCGTCGTCGTGGACGCCACGCCGGTGCCGGGCGCCGGCGGCTCGGACGCCCAGGAGCTGGGGTTCTCGCTGGCCGCCGGGGTCGCCTACCTGCGGGCGCTGGTCGGCGGCGGGCTGGACGCGGCGACCGCGGCCCGGCTGCTGGAGTTCCGCTTCGCCGCGTCGGTGGAGCAGTTCCCGACCATCGCCAAGCTGCGCGCGGCGCGGCGGTTGTGGTCGCGGGTGCTGGAGGCCAGCGGCGTGGCCCCGGACCGCGGCCAGTACCAGCACGCGGTGTCCTCGCCGGCCGTGCTCAGCCGGCGCGACCCGTACGTGAATCTGCTGCGCGGCACGGTCGCCGGGTTCGCGGCCGGGATCGGTGGCGCGGATGCGGTCACCGTCGCCCCGTTCGACGCCGCGCTCGGCGCGGACACCCCGTTCTCCCGGCGGATCGCCCGCAACACCCAGTCGCTGCTGGTGCAGGAGTCGCACCTGGCCCGGGTGCTGGACGCGGCCGGCGGGTCGTGGTTCGTCGAGTCGCTCACCGACGAGCTGGCCCGGGCGGGCTGGGCGTTCTTCCAGGAGCTGGAGGGCGCCGGCGGGGTGCTCGCGGCGCTGGACTCCGGGCTGGTCGACGAGCGGGTGGGCGCGGTCCGCGAGCGCCGGGTCCGCGACGTCGCCACCCGGCGGACCCCGATCACCGGGGTCAGCGAGTTCCCCGACCTGCACGAGAAGCCGGTGCCGCGCGAGCCGCTCGCCGCGCCGGTCGGCGGCGGACTGCCGGTGTTCCGGGCGGCCGGGCCGTTCGAGGAGCGCCGCGACCGCTCCGACGCGATGCTGGCCGCCACCGGGTCCCGGCCGCGCGCCTTCCTGGCCACGCTCGGACCGCTGGCCGCCTACACCGTGCGCGCCGGGTTCGCGCGCAACCTGCTGCACGCCGGCGGGATCGACACCGTCGAGGCCGGCCCGACCACCGGCGCCGACGAGGTGACCGCGGCGTTCGGGCAGGCCGGCGCCCCGGTCGCGGTGCTCTGCTCGACCGACGCCCTCTACGCCGAACGGGCCGCCGAGACCGTCGCCGCGCTGCGCGCCGCCGGGGCGCGGCACATCCTGCTGGCCGGTGCCGTCGACGCGCCCGGCCTGGACGGGCACCTGAAGGCCGGCGGCGACGCCCTGGCCGTGATCGACGCTGTCTACGCCGCGCTGGAGGGGTCATGAGCATCCCGGACTTCACCCGGGTCCCGCTGGAGTCGCCGGCCGACCCGGCGGCCGCGGTCGCCGACCGGGCCGGGCTGCCGGTGTGGGACTCCCCGGAGGGCATCCCGGTCAGCCCGCTCTACACCGCCGAGGACCTGGCCGGGGTGGACTTCCTGCACACCTGGCCGGGCATCGCGCCGTTCCTGCGCGGGCCCTACCCGACGATGTACGCCACCCAGCCGTGGACGGTGCGCCAGTACGCCGGGTTCTCCACCGCGACCGAGTCCAACGCGTTCTACCGGCGCAACCTCGCGGCCGGGCAGAAGGGCCTGTCGATCGCGTTCGACCTGGCCACCCACCGCGGCTACGACTCCGACCACCCGCGCGTCGGCGGCGACGTCGGGATGGCCGGGGTCGCCATCGACTCGATCTACGACATGCGCCAGCTCTTCGACGGCATCCCGTTGGGCGAGATGTCGGTGTCGATGACCATGAACGGTGCCGTGCTGCCGGTGCTGGCGCTCTACATCGTGGCCGCCCAGGAGCAGGGCGTGGCGCGGGAGAAGCTGACCGGGACCATCCAGAACGACATCCTCAAGGAGTTCATGGTCCGCAACACCTACATCTACCCGCCGCAGCCGTCGATGCAGATCATCTCCGACATCTTCTCCTTCACCTCCCGGGAGATGCCGAAGTTCAACTCGATCTCCATCTCCGGCTACCACATCCAGGAGGCCGGGGCGACCGCCGACCTGGAGCTGGCCTACACGCTGGCCGACGGGGTGGAGTACCTGCGGGCCGGGATCGGCGCCGGGCTGGACGTGGACCGGTTCGCGCCCCGGCTGAGCTTCTTCTGGGGCATCGGGATGAACTTCTTCATGGAGGTCGCCAAGCTCCGCGCGGCCCGGCTGCTGTGGGCCAAGCT
>JASLAP010000683.1 GCA_030147065.1 Pseudonocardia sp.
GGATCAGCGTGGTCTTGCCCGAGCCGTTCGGGCCGAGCATGCCCAGCACCGAGCCGGCCGGGACGTCCAGGTCGACGCCGTCCACGGCCACCGTGGAGCCGAAGACCTTGCGCAGCCCGACCGCCCGGGCCGCCACCCCCGGTGCCTGCGGGGTGGCCGGCGCGGGGTCGGCGAGCGGGGTCGGACCGCGGTCGACCGCGTCGGGGTCCGCGGTACCCGGCACCGCGGTGTTCGGCAGCGACATCAGCGCGGCCCGGACCGGGACGGGGCCGTCGTCACCGGGAGAGCGCCTCGGTGAGCACCTGCTCGGGCACCGCGCCCGCGGCCACCCGGCCGTCGTCGGTGATGATCGCGCTGGCGACCGCGGTGCTGATCAGGGTGCCGCTGCCCCACGGCCCGCTGACCGGGGTGCCGAGCGCGGACACGTCGATCCCGCGGCGGCCCTCGTCGGGGTCGTCCAGCATCCCGCCGGGAACCCCGTCGGCCACGATCACGGTGTCCCACCCGTCGCCGACGACGGTCGGCTGCGCGCCCTCCGGGAAGCCCCCGGGGCCGCCCCCGGGCCGCGGCCGGTCGCCGTGCTCCGGGGCGGGCTGCACCGTGGCACCCGGCGGCGGGGTGAAGGTGAACAGCGCCGGGTCCTGGGCGCCGAACTCCAGGTCGGTGAAGCCGAGCTGCAGGGCAGGCTCGGTGGAGCCGTTGGCCAGCACCGTCAGCCGCAGCGGGACCCGCTTCTCGGCGTCCACGGCCAGCCGGACCTCGCGCAGCAGGGTCCGCTCGGACGCGGCCGGGGTGAGCACCAGGTCGTAGGCGGGCCGCCCGGCGACCTCGGCGGTGCCGTCCACCCGGACCTCGCTGGTGGCCCGCAGGCCGGCGAGCGCCTCGGTGGCCGCGGCGGTCGGGTCGGTCACGGCGGCCTCACCGGGGCCCGGGCCCTTGTCCCCGGCCGGGGCGGTGATGACCGTGCCGTCCTCGGAGTTCCACGCCCAGAACGTCTCGCCGTCGGTGACCAGCGTGCGCTCGCCGGAGTCGGTGGGCAGCTGGACGCGCCCGGCGCCCTCGCCGTCGGACCACAGCCGGGCCTGACTGGAGCCCTCCGCGGCCTGCGGCAGGTTCGGCAGCGCCGGCAGCCCCAGCGCGTTGTCCAGCTCGACGGTCCCGCCGAACGCGCCGGCGTCCGCGGTGAGCACCGAGGCGACCAGCTCCTCGGCGGTGACCGGGGGCAGCTCCGGGGCGGCGCCCGCGCCCCCCGGCAGCGCCAGCAGACCGAGTCCCACCGCGCCCGCCACCGCGACCCCCGCCGCGGCCCGGCGCCCCGTCGCGCCCCGTCCTGATGTCCTGGCCCCTGCTGTCATGCCGCCAAGCTTGGCCCATCGGGCCTGAGAGTGTTCTGAGGTGCGCGGACGGCGGGGTGAGTAGCGTCCGCGGCGATGGCACGCGTACTGGTGGTCGACGACGAACCGGGCATCCGGACGGCGGTCGCCCGTGGCCTGACCGCCGAGGGCATGGAGGTGGTCGCGGTCGCGGACGGCCGCTCCGCCCTGGACGCCGGGCTCACCGGCGGGTTCGACGCGATCGTGCTGGACATCATCCTGCCCGGGCTGTCCGGGTACCGGGTGCTCGAGCAGCTGCGCGCGGCCGGCGTGGACACCCCGGTGCTGCTGCTCTCGGCCAAGGACGGCGAGTTCGACCAGGCCGACGGGCTGGACCTGGGGGCCGACGGCTACCTGGTCAAGCCGTTCGCGTTCGTGGTGCTGGTCGCCCAGCTGCGGGCGATGCTGCGCCGCCGCGACGCGGCGCTGGGCCGCACCGGCCAGCGCGTCCGGCTGGGCCCGCTGATCGTCGACCCGGTCGCCCGCGCGGTGAGCTGGGACGGCGACGCGATCGAGCTGTCGCCCCGGGAGTTCGCGCTGCTGCACGCGCTGGCCAGCCGACCGGACACCGCGGTCGCCAAGGACGACCTGCTGCGCCTGGTGTGGGGCGACGAGCAGGCGGTCAGCCGCAACGTCGTCGAGGTCTACGTCGGCTACGTGCGCCGCAAGCTCGAATCCGTCGGGGCCGGGCACGTGCTGCGCACCGTCCGCGGCTACGGCTACATCGTCGCCACGCCCGAACGGCAGCCGTGACCCGGGTCCGCCGCTGGTGGGCCCGGCGGACCCTGCGGCTGCGGATCACCCTGGTCGTCGGCCTGGTGGCGCTGGCCGCGCTGCTGATGCTCAGCCGGCTCGGCGGGCTGGTGCTGACCGACGCCCTGGTCAACGCGGCCGACACCGAGCTGCGCGGGCAGGCCGACGCCGCGGCCGGGCAGCTCGTGGCCGGCGCGTCGCCCGCGGCGGTGCGCGGGCAGGGGATCCGGGTCGTCGACACCACCGGGGTGCCGGTCGACGGCGGACCCCGGCTGCCGCTGGCGCCGGGCCAGGTGCGGCAGCTGGCGGCCGGCGAACCGGTGATCGTCGGCGGGTTCCGCGACCTGCGCCGCTGGCTGGCGGTGTCCGCGGTGGCCCCGGACGGCTCGACCCGGCTGGTGGTGGTCAGCGGCGACCTGGTCGGCAGCCGGACGCTGCTGGCCCACGCGGCGGTCGGGATGATCCTGGCGGCACTGGTGCTGGCCGCGGTGGTGACGCTGGCGGCGTGGGCGGCCACCCGGGCGGCGCTGCGCCCGGTGGACCGGATGCGGTTGTCGGCCGCGGCACTGCCGGCGGGCCGGCG
>JASLAP010000696.1 GCA_030147065.1 Pseudonocardia sp.
CTGGTCGAGCTGACCCCCGAGCAGGCCCGGCCGGTGCTGCGCGAGTTCCCGGTGCGGGTGCCCACCGCGACCTCCCCGATGATCGGCGCCGGCGTCGTCCCGGACGCCTCGCCGCAGTCCTACGAGGCCCTCGCCGGGCGGCGGAATGCCCGGCCGCCCGCCCTCGCCGATCCACTGGGATCGGCTGTCCAACAGGAGGAATGCATCTTCGCCTCGGCGCCCGAATGTTGACTTCCGCATGTCGACCCTCTATTTTATGCGGCTAGCGTTCCGGGTCGCGGCCACAACGGCGGGGGTGCTTCCATGGAAGACGTCGCAGCCATCCGACTGCGTCTGGCGGCGATCGTCAGCCATGCCGAGAGCGACGAGGAGTTCCGTCAGAGGCTGGCGGACGACACCGCCGCGGTTCTCGGCGAGTACGCCATTCCTGAGGGCGCCGTCGAGGACTATGCGCGAGACCTCAGCAACGCCCGGCTCGATGCGGTAGCGGCTGCCGACGATCCCACTGGGTGCATCCACACCGACGGTTGCCGCGACTTCACGTGCATCTGGAGCCATTGCGGACCCACGTGCTACATCTCGATCCCCATCGATGCACCCGACTCCTGACCTCGCAGGGTCAGATCCAGCAGGGCGTGGAGATGCGGCTTCGCCGGTCGCGCGGGTCGAAGGGCCAGCCACGCAAGATCTCGAGGATGGTCCTTGGCTGTTCGACACCGTCCGGGCGGCGTTGAACAGGAGTGACCGTGCATGGCGGTTGTCGCCCGCTATCGATGCAAGACGCCCCTGGATCTTCGCCGAGCCGCTCGGCGTACCTCTGCGGGCGCAAGGGTGGAAACTGCACGTGGCGAGCTTCGCGACGTCCGCAGGCGACACGCTGGACCGTGTGCTGCCGATCCTCGTGGACGAAGCCGTGGCCTTCAAGGTCATCGGCTCGACCGCGTGGCTGCGCGACCTCAACCGCGGAAGCGCAGGCCTCTCCCAGATCGGCAAGTTCATCACCGTCTACACGGGTGGCGAGTCACGCACCGTCGAAGTCGCCGCGGCGCTTGCAGCTGCCACTCGCGAGCTCCGCGGACCCGAGGTCCCCTCCGACCGAGCCGTGGCCGCCGGTGGCGTTGTCCACTACCGCTACGGCGCCTTCGGCGATCTGCTCATGCAGACGCGCCTTGGTGAGATCACCCCGGCGTTGTCGACGCCCAGCGGCGGGCTGGAACCTGACCGTCGCGGTGCGACCGCGCAACTGCCCTCCTGGGTCGTGGATCCGTTCGCGGCACGTGGCCTCGGAGCCCCGTCGCGTCTCGCTGCCCGGGTCGCCGACCGCTACCGGCCTGTCGTGACGTTGAGCCAGTCCCCGGGCGTCCTGGTCCAACTGGCGATCGACGTTTTCCTGCCCAGGACGTGCATCCTCAAGCGTGCCCGGCCCTACCGGGGCAGCGCGGAGAGCCCGGACGACCCCGGACCACGCCTGCATCGCGAGAAGGACCTCCTCGCGGATCTGTCCTCGCTCAGCGTGCTGCCGCAGCTGTACGACGTCTGTGACGACGGCGAAGAACTGGCCCTCGTCATCGAAGATCTCGGCGGGGAGACGCTGGAGCAGCACGTCCGGGCGCTCGCGGTCCGCGGACGCTGTCTCCCGCATGAGCGGGTGGTCGAGATCGGAGTGGCCCTGGCGGACGCCGTCGCGGCCCTCCACGACAGCGGACACGTCCACGGCGACTTGAAGTCGACCAACGTGGTGTTCGACGCGGATGGCCGGCTCAGACTCATCGACCTCGACCTCGCCCACCGGATCGGGTCCCAACCGTCTACCTGGCTCGGGCACCCGGGGCTACACCTCCGTCGACTGTCGAGCGGGCGCGCCCGTGAGTGCCTGCGACGACGTCTACGCACTCGGAGCCCTCCTGTACTTCCTGGCCACCGGGGCGGAGCCGTCGCGAGCACCGACCATCGAGAACCTGCTGAACCGCCCTCTGGGCCTGCTGAACCCCGCGATCGACCCCGCGGTGGCGACCGTTATATCGCAGTGCCTCACCGACGACCCCGGCCGCCGGATCACCTCGGCGCGGTCCGTGGTGACCGCGTTGCAGGCCGACTCGGGCACGACGACCGAGGCCACCGGGACCTCCGTTCGTGCCGGAACCAGGGGCGAGGACGCCCTCCGGATGGCTCGGCGAGCAGCCGACCACATCTGTGCGCAGGCAGAACCAGCCGAACACGGATTGGCGTGGCGCAGCACCCACTACCTCGGCAAAGGACTCGTCGGTCGGGACCTCAGTTCGGGCATGGCCGGCATCGTCCTGGCCCTGTCGGAACTGGTCGGCCAGTTCGCGGACCCGGTGCACGTGGACGTGGTGAGCCGGGGGGCGCGGGCGCTGGCCGCTTTCGCCCCGTTCCCCGGTGACCGCCCGTCGGGCCTGTTCATCGGCGATGCCGGAGTCGCGGCGGCACTGCTTCGCGCCGGGCAAGTGCTGGACGATGCTCACCTGCTCGACGTAGCCCTCGCCGGCGGTCGTCAGGCCGCGGAGGAGCCTGTCGGTTCTCCTGATCTCTTCCATGGAGCCGCAGGGCGACTTCTCGTACAGCTCCTGCTGTGGGATCAGACCCACGACCCGCACATCCTTGATCGCGCGGTGGAACTGGGAGACGCGATCCTTGACATGCGTGACGCAGCACCCGGACGGGCGCAGTGGCGGATCCCGGCCGGATACGGCGATCTCAGCGGCAAGTGCTACCTGGGCTACGCGCACGGCGCGGCCGGCATCGCCGACGTGCTGCTCGATCTCTACGAAGTGACCGAGGAGCAGCGGTACGCCGCCGCCGCGCTCGAGGGGATCAAGTTCCTCGCCGATCAGGCCGTCCCCGTCCTCGACGACCTCAGCGGGCTCGGCTGGCCGCAGATCGAGGGAGGACGCCCGCACCCGGCGTTCTGGTGCCACGGCGCAACAGGAGTCGGCCGGCTACTCCTGCACGCCGCCAGGCTCGGCGTGTCGGACGACGCCCCCGACCTCCTCCGGCGTACCTGCCGTTCGGTCGCGAGCGGGTCACGATGGAGCGGCCCCACGCTCTGCCACGGACTGGCCGGCAACGTGGAGTTGCTGCTCGACGTCGCACAGTGGACGGGCGAGCAGTCCTTCCTCGACGAGGCCGACCAGCTCATGGCGTTGATGGACGCGTTCCGGGCGGAGTCCACCGATGGCACGGCCTGGATCTCCGATCCGCCTCGTCGCATCACACCGGACTACCTCGTCGGGTACGGCGGCGTGGCGGTCACCCACCTCCGCCGAGGAACTCCAGGCCGTCCGCACCAGCTCAGCCGAGCCGGCTTCTCCTACCGCCCGGGCTGACCACGTACCTCGATGGATGCCTGACGCCCCGACAGCGCCCGCGAGCCGGACGAGCCGACTCGGCGTGACCGGGGGACTGTAAGAAGAAGATCGGTGTAACTCCTGATCATGGAAGTAGCACCGATGACCGACATGACACGCCCGCAGGGGGTGGCGGCCTGGCCCCCGGCTGGGGCACCCGAATCGGTGACCAGCGGTCGAGGGATCACGCCGTTCCCCGGCCGGGCCCCGCAAAATGTCCGCGCAGGCCGTCGAGCATGGCCTGGAGGCCGAACTCGAACAGCGCGTCCAGGTCCAGGTCGAAGTCCTCCAGCGCGGCGACCCGACCGAACATCGGCGCCTCGCCGATGATCGACTCCAGGGTCTCCAGCTGCTGGTCCGTCCACTCCTCGCTGGTCAAGCCGCTCTCCGCCTCGGCCTGGGCCGCCGACTCCAGGTTCACCGCCATGCCCCGGACGAAGCTGAACAGCGTGAGGTGCACCGTGAACATCGCCGTCGTGTCCAGCCCGTACCCGTCGAGTGCGCCGAGCACCCACTCGGTGTGGGCGAGTGCGCTGGCGGCGGGCTGCGGGTGGGTCAGGGACATCGCCGGGGCGAGCCAGGGATGGCGACGGTAGGTGGCCCATTGCAGCCGGGCGGACGCCTCCAGCGCCACGCGCCACTCCCCGCGCGGGTCCGGCAGCGGCTCCTCGCCGAACGTCGCGTCGATCATCAGCAGCAGCAGGTCGTCCTTGCTCGCGACGTGGCGGTACAGCGACATCGGCGCGATGCCCAGCTCGGCCGCGACGCGCCGCATGGACAGCGTGGAGAGCCCCTCGGCGTCGGCCACCTCGATCGCGGCGCGGACGACGCGATCCCGCGTCGGCGTCGCCCCGGGGGAGGCGTGCCTGCGTGGCCGGCGCGTGGCCGGAGGAGCCTCGACGACGGTGCCGACACCCCGCACCGGTCGGACGAGCCCCTCGTGGCGCAGGGTCGTGATCGCCTTGGTCGCCGTGGCCATGGCGACGCCCCACCGGCGGGTCAGCTCGCGGGTCGAGGGCACCCGGTCGCCGGGCGCCAGCTCGCCGGCGGTGATCCGGCGGCGCAGTTCGGCCGCGATCACGAGGTAGGGCGGATCCGTCACGGCGCCACTCCTTGTGCACTAGTGCGATCAGCAGGCGGCGGGCTCGAACGAGGGTAGTGCACCGCAGCTGTAGACCTGGGTGCTCTAGTGCAGTCGAAGTCTCTTCCCAGTTGGGCGCCGGTCTATGGCGCGTAGAAGCTCGTACAGCGTACATTCGCGCTCACGTTTCGAGAGGAGCTTACAGTGCACGAGAAGGACGTTCTGATCTCCGGCGCGAGCATCGCCGGACCGGCGCTGGCGTTCTGGCTGGGCCACCACGGCTTCCGTCCCACGATCGTCGAACGCGCCCCGGCGCCCCGGCCCGGCGGCCAGACCGTCGATCTGCGGGGGGCGGGTCGCGCAGTCGTCGAGCGGATGGGACTGCTGCCCGCCGTCCGCGAGGTGGCCGTGCCCGAGCGCGGCATCGCCTACGTCGACGGCACCGGCCGGCGCCGGGCCGAACTACCGGCCACGGCGTTCGGCGGACAGGGCGTCGTCGCCGAGATCGAGGTGCTGCGCGGCGACCTCACCCACCTGCTGGTCGACGCCACCCGCGACGACACCGAGTACCTGTTCGACAACATGATCACGGGCTTGGAACAGGACGAGAACGGCGTCACCGCGCGGTTCGAGCACGGGCCGCAGCGGCGCTTCGGGCTCGTCGTCGGCGCCGACGGGCTGCACTCCGGGGTGCGCGCGCTGGCGTTCGGACCGGAGTCGCGGTTCGTGCGGCCGCTCGACCTGGCGATGTCGTTCTTCACGGTGCCCGACCGCTACGACCTCGATGGCTGGTTCCACATGCACAACGCGCCCGGCGTCACGCTCGCGCTGCGCCCGGACCGGACGCCGGGGCAGGTCAAGGCCCTGGTGGGCGTGCGAGCACCTGGTCCGGTACACCACCGCGACCTCGCCGGGCAGCGGGCGCTGGTGACCAGGGCCCTGGACGGCGTGGGCTGGGTCGGGCCGCAGGTCCTCGCCGACCTGCCCGCCAGCCCCGACTTCTACCTCGACACGCTCGGCCAGGTGCACCTGCCCACGTGGTCGAGCGGGCGGGTCGCGCTGGTGGGCGACGCCGGGTACTGCCCGTCGCCGTTGTCGGGCATGGGCACCAGCCTGGCGCTGGTCGGGGCGTACGTGCTGGCCGGGGAGCTGGCCGCCGGGGACCCGCCGGCCGCGGCGTTCGCGCGGTACGAGGCGACGATGCGACCCTACGTCGCACAGGGCCAGGAACTGCCCCCCGGTGGCGTGCGCGGGTTCGCCCCCGGTACGCGCGCGGAGATCGCGCTGTTCCGGAGCTCGGTGCGCTGGATGACGCGTTGGCCCCTGCGTTCCCTGCTCGCCCGGCAGTTCGGCAAGGCCGACGCGATCACGCTGCCCGACCACGGCACGTCGACCCTCCCGGCGCGGCTCCGCTGATCGACGCCAGCGGCGCCCGAGCTGAACCGCCGTGCTGCCGGAATAGACCGTACCTCATGGTATGTTGCGGGTCATGAGGTGGCTTCGCCGGTGTCGCACTCGCGCACCACGGCTGATCCCTGCCGCGTCGTGAGCGGTACCCGCGGGCGCGAGGACGCGGGCCGGCCGCGTCCGGCGGTGCCCTGCTCGTCAGATCCCCCCGCTGGAGCGCGAATCGCTCTCGCGGGCCGCCAGGTCGGCCTGTCCCGCGCGGATCTGCGGAAGGACCCGTACGACATCGCCGCCATGTTCGACGGAGTCGCACGGCGCTACGACCTCACCAACACCGTCTTCACGGCCGGGCAGGACCGGCGCTGGCGCCGGCTCACCCGCCGAGCCCTGGCGGTGCGGCCGGGGGAGCGGGTACTGGACCTGGCCGCAGGCACGGCGGTGTCGAGCGACGAGCTGCGGCGATCGGGCGGATACTGCGTCGCCGTCGACTTCTCGCTCGGGATGCTGCGTGCCGGCGTGGCTCGGGACGTGCCGAAGGTCGCCGCCGACGCGCTGCACCTACCGTTCCGGGACGGTGCGTTCGACGCGGTGACGATCTCGTTCGGACTGCGCAACATCGCGGACACGGATCTGGCCCTGCGCGAGCTCGCCCGGGTGACCCGGCCCGGCGGGCGCCTGGTGGTGTGCGAGACCGGCCGCCCCACGCGGGCGCTGGTCCGCGCAGCGCGCAACGTCGCGTTGGAGCACGTGGTGCCGGCGATAGCCAGGTGCGTGTCGAGCAATCCCGAGGCCTACTGCTACCTCGCCGAATCAGTTCGGGCCTGGTTCCCGCAGCCCGAGCTGGCCCGTCGCATCGTCGCCGCCGGCTGGGAGCAGGTCAGCTGGCGGGACCTGGCCCTGGGTGGGGTGGCGCTGCACCGCGCCTACCGGCCCGAGTGTTGACCCGCACGACGACGAGCGCGGTCGACCGGGCCACGGCGATCGTCGGCGACCCCAGGTGGTGGAGCCGGTCGGCCGAGCCGAGCGGCCCGTCCCCGCCGGGCCACCCAGTGCACCGGTCGGAACGGGAGATGGCTCTGTGATGCCTTCGCGGAACCGGTTGCCGGACGATGTGAAGGATCGACAACCGCAACTGAGGGCACGGGCGGCGGGTCGAGGCAGGTGTCGGAGCCTACGATCACGTCCGTGACGTGGACCGATCGCCCGGATCGGTGGATGCGGGCACACCCGGTCGTGCCGGATGCCCTTCTCGCCCTGGTCGTCGCCGCCTTCCTGGTGCCGCCTTCGCTCGAGATCCTCGAAGCGGCCAGGTCCCAGGCATGGGTGCTGTGGGTGGCCGGTACCTGCGGCTTCGTGCTGCTCGCCACCGTCGTGCTGCGGCGGATCGCCACTGAAGTCGCGTTCTTCCTGGCCAGCCTGGCGATGGTGGTGACCGTCGCCCTGCCGAACACGGTGGTTCGGCCCGCAGGGCTCGGTCTGGTGGGGGCGAGCGACGAGATGGAGATCCCGCTGTTCTTCCTCCCGACGTCGGCGGTCTACCTCGTGCTCCTGTACACCGTCGCCGCGCAGCGCCCCCGGCCCAAGAGCCTGCTCGCCCTCGTGATCGGCGTGACCGGGGCGTTGCTGTGCACCGCGAAGACGACGACGGCGTACGGCGCGCTTCCCGCGGGATGGCTCACAGCGCTGCTGGCTCTCCTCGCCCTGGTTGCGGCCGTGGCAGGCACCTGGGCCGTGGGCCGTTCCCACTTCGACCGGGGGCAACGCCTGATCGGCGAGGCCGCTGAAGCCGCCGAGCGTGCCGCGACCGACGAACGCCAGCGCATCGCTCGCGACATGCACGACATCGTCGCCCACTCGTTGGCGGTCATCGTGCGTCAGGCCGAGGGCGGCTCCGCCATCGCCGCCAAGGCGCCGGATCGCGCGACCCAGGCGCTGTCCGTCATCGCCGACACCGCCCGGGAGGCCCTGGCCGACATGCGGGGCACGCTGCGGCTGTTGCGGGAGGCCAGTACGGAGGAGGCCGTGCAGCCCTCACTCGCCGCGATACCGGCCTTGGTGGAACGGGTACGCGCGACAGGCGTGGACGTCCGCCTGGCCGAGCACGGGTCGACCGATGCCATGACGGCCGGCGCGGCCACGGCGGCGTACCGCCTGATCCAGGAGGCACTGACCAACAGCGTGAAGCACGCGGGCTCGCACCCCACGGTCACCGTCACCATCGCGCACGAACCGCAGGCGTCGGTGGTCACTGTCGACGACGACGGCGGAGACGCCGAGGACCGGTCGGCCGTCCCCGGGGGCGGTGCCGGCCTGTGCGGTATCCAGGAGCGCGTGCACGCCGCGGGCGGCACGTTCGAGGCCGGTCCTGTCGACGGTGGCTTCAGGGTGCGTGCGGAGTTTCCCCGTCGGCGACAGCAGGCTTCGGGATGACGATCAGAGTCGCCCTGGTCGACGACCAGCAGCTGGTCCGGGTCGGCCTGGCCATGCTGATCGACGCCACCGACGACATCCAGATCGTCGTGCAGGCCGCCGACGGTGCGGAGGCGGTCGCGAAGCTCGCCGAGACGCCGGTCGACGTCGTGCTGATGGACGTGCAGATGCCGGGCATGAACGGCGTCGAGGCCACCGCGTTGGTGACCGCGCGGGAGAACGCGCCCAAGGTGATCGTGCTGACGACGTTCGATCTCGACGATTACGCCTTCGCCGGGCTGCGCGCCGGCGCGAGCGGGTTCCTGCTCAAGGACGCGTCGGCCGACGAGGTGCTCCACGCCATCCGCGCCGTCCACGCCGGCGATGCCGTGATCGCGCCCTCCACGACCCGCCGCATGCTGGACCATCTCGCGACCGCACGGGTCGCACGCGGCGCTTCTCCGCTGCTGGAGCGGCTCACCGCACGCGAACGCGACGTGCTGCTGGAGATCGCTCGGGGTCACTCCAACGCCGAGACCGCGCAGCGGCTCTTCCTCTCCGAGGCCACGGTGAAGACGCACGTCGGCCACCTCCTCGCCAAGCTCGAGGTCCGCGACCGGGTGCAGGCGGTGATCTTCGCGTACGAGAACGGGCTCGTTCGTCCGAACTAGCCGCATCTCATCATTCTGGTGGATCGGTCGGCGACCTGGGATCGATGATCTCGGCGGGTTCGACGCGCAGGCTGGTGCACATGCCACGCATCGACACGAATCCGGAAGCGATATCGTCACGCGCCTGGTGGCGCAACCCTTCCGCATGGGGCGGGGTCCTCGCGGTGTGCGGAGGCCTCTTGCACACCGTGAGCGCCGCTCTGATGCGACGCGAAGTCTGGGTGCAGATCGTCGACGAAGGGTTCTTCAATACGGTCTCGCTGTACCCGTCGGCCGACCGGCTGGCGGTGGCGGAGGCATTCTGGTTCAGCCCGGGAAGTTTCGGCGTGCCGTTGCTCCTGCTCGGCTCACTCGTGGTCTGGACGACCCGGCGCGGCGAACGCGTGCCCGGATGGCTGGGATGCGGCGTCGCCGGGTGGGCCGTTCTCATCGGACTGCTGGGTGGTTTCGACACCGGCACGATGATTCTGCTGCTCATCGGCGTGCTGCTCGTGGTCGGCGCCTGGAACGCGCGCCGAGGTCCTGATCGCCGAACCCACACCGCTGAGTAGCTCGACGATGGCGCTACAGCTGAAGTGTCGCCGGCTCACGCCTCCGCCCTCGACGTGATGGGAAGGGGGAGTGCCATGTCCACCCATCCGATTGATGCACCCGCGGGTGTGCCGGCCGCACTCATCGGGCTCGCCCCGCTCGCCGTCCGCCTTCCCGGCGCGCTGCGCGCACTGGCCGCGGTGCACGCCGACCTGTACGAGCGGACCCACGGGCGGCTGCTCGGGCGCTGGTTCGGTGGCAGCGTCCTCGTCCTGCACACGCTCGGGCGGCGATCCGGGCGGCAACGCGCCACGCCGCTGGTGTTCCTGCGGGACGGCCGGGACCTGGTCGTCGTCGCCGCGAACGGGGGTGCGCCAGGCCACCCGGACTGGTGGCTCAACCTGCGCGCCGCCGGACGCGGCGTCGCCGTCCTCGGCCGCGACGACGTCCCCGTTCGGCCGCGTGAGGCGAGCGGCCCGGAACGTGACCGGTTGTGGCGGGATCTCGCCGACCACGTCCCCGTCGAGCACTACCAGCGGCGGACGTCGCGTCCGCTGCCCGTCGTCATCCTCACTCCGTCACAACCCGCAGGGAGTCCCGATGCCCACCGTCGTTGAGCCGCGCACCCCGCACATCCTGATCGTGGGTGGGGGGTACGTCGGCATGTACACCGCGTTGCGGCTGCAGAAGCGGCTGCGCGCGGGCGAGGCCACGGTCACGGTGGTGGATCCGCAGCCGAACATGACCTACCAGCCGTTCCTGGCCGAGGCCGCCGCCGGATCGATCGAGGCCCGCCACGTCGTGGTGCCGCTGCGCCGGGTGCTGCCCCGGTGCCGGGTGCTGACCGCAACGGTGACGGCGGTGGACCCCGGCCGCCGGGTGGTGACGGTGCAGAACGCGGAGGGCGAGTCGAGCGAGCTGGGCTACGACCAGCTGGTGCTCGCGCCCGGCTCGGTGTCGCGCACGCTGCCGGTCCCGGGGCTCGCCGAGTCGGGCATCGGGTTCACCACCGTGGGCGAGGCGATCTGGCTGCGCAACCACGTGCTGACCCGATTGGACGACGCCGCGGCCACCGTCGACGAGGCGCGGCGACGTCGGATGCTGACCTTCGTGGTCGTCGGCGGCGGCTACTCCGGTGTCGAGGTCGTCGCCGAGCTGCAGGACATGGCGAGCCACGCGACGGGCAGCTACCCCGAGTTGTCCCCGACGCAGCTGCGGTGGGTGCTGGTCGAGGCAGCTGAACGCGTCCTGCCCGAGGTCAGCGCCTCGCTCGCCGACTACACCGTCGCACGGCTGCGTGAGCGTGGCATGGAGATCGCACTGCGCACCCGCGTCGAGTCCATGGTGGACGGTCACGTGGTGCTGTCCGACGGGCAGCGGTTCGAGGCGGATACCGTCGTGTGGACCGCAGGGGTGCGCGCCCACCCGCTCGTCGCGCGGACCGGCCTGGCGACCGGCGCAGGCGGGCGCCTGCTGTGCACGGCGGAGCTGCAGGTCGTCGACCTTCCCGGGGTCTGGAGCGCGGGCGACTGCGCAGCGGTACCCGATCTGTCCCGTCGCGCTGCCCCCGGGGCGGTGTGCGGCCCCAGCGCGCAGCACGCGGTGCGCCAGGCCGATCTGCTCGCCACGAACATCGTCGCCACCCTGCGCGGGAAGCCGGTCAGGCCGTACCGGCACGCCTACGTCGGCTCGGTGGCCGGCCTCGGGCTGCACAAGGGCGTCGCCGAGATCTACGGGGTGAAGCTGCGCGGATGGCCGGCCTGGCTGCTGCACCGCTTCTACCACCTCACCCGGGTCCCGACGCTCGACCGCAAGGTGCGGGTGGTCGCGGACTGGGCGCTGGCGTTGCTGTTCCGTCGCGAGGTGGTGTCGCTGGGTCAGGTCCAGCACCCTCGGGACGCCTGGGAGCTCTCCCACCGTGACGCGGCATGACGGCGATGCCCGCTCCACGCCGACATCGCGCACGGCTCTGATTCCGCGTCGACACCCCGTCCGCGGTGTGCCGGTTCGCAGGGGAGGCGCAGTGGCCCGGGCCCGGCCACTGAGATCAACTCGCATCAGGTGCAGCGCCGTGGGGCCGCGGAGCCTCGGCGTCGAGCTCCGACTCGCCCCACGCCGTCACCCCCAGTTCGTCACCGATGCTCACCTGGCCAGTACGCAGCACGGAGAACTTCGCACCGAATACCACCCCGCCTGCGGCCGCGCGGCGGTAGGCCGCGAGGGTGCGGAGCGGCTCGGGGCCCGCCTTCGTGCCGATCAACTGGTCGACGGTGGTCACCGCGCACCGGGTCGCGAGCTTCGCGTATCCCAGCTCGACGTCGCCGACGACGATCCGGCGCGCGAGGTCCTCGACATGTGGCTCGTCCCAACCGTCCACCACGATGTTGGGCCGGAAGCGGTCCATGGGCAGTGCGCCGCCCGGGATCCGCGAGTTCAGCTCGGCCAACGAGGACCGCGAGACCAGCAGGGTCGCGCCGCTGTCGGCGTATCCGCAGCTACCGGGGAAGACGCCGTCGGTGACGCGCTCGTGCTCCGGAGGCACCCGCACCAATCTGCTCGTGCTCCCGAGGACGTCGGTGAGCCATGCCGCTACCTCGTCACCCTGGTCGATACCTCGGAACGGCGCGCCGAACAGGACCACGTCACGCCGCGAACCGTCGGTGTCGACGTCGATGTGCACGGCAGCTGCACCCGGCGCATCCAGGACGAGCCGCTCGCCGCCGGCTCCGATGTGGGGTCTGATCACCGCCATCCGCGGGACCCGACGCTGGCTGCGGAACACGCCGTCGCCGTCCACGATCATGAAGCTGCGGTCGTGCGCGAGGCCGGCGGACGTCAGCAACGCGTCGGGCACGGGCGTTCCCGCGCATCCCTTGACCGGGTAGGTGACGAGCTCGACGATCCGCGCCATTTCCCGACTCCTCTGCTCGCGAAACTGCAGTCCGACGACACCGTTGTAGGCCCGGACGTCGGTCGACCGGAGCGACGACGCGTCACCCGTGACCGTCTCGATCGGCCCCCCTCGACCACCGTGCCACGCACCGCGATGACCGGGTGGTCGTCTCCTGACGGGGAGGCGGGCGGTGAACTCAGGTCTCGCGGTGCTTCCCCTCGGCTTCGAGGTAGTCGATGAGCCGGTCCCATATCCGCGCCTGGTCGCGTACGGGCAGCTGCGGCACGATGTGGCCGGCTCCGATCACGACAAGGTAGATCATCTTCGCCACGTCGTCGGCGAGGTCGGCATCGCCCGCGACCGCCCGGCACTGACGCCGGAGGTACTCGCCGCGCTTGCGGTCCACGCGCTCGAGACATTCACGCGCCACCTCGTCCTGGCTGGCCCAGATGCGGACCTGGGGCTCGAGGGCGTCGTGCAGCTCGTCGGCCACGACCGCCTTGATGAGCTCGCGCAGCTTCTGCGCGCCGTCGTCGGTAGGGAGGCGCTCGACCAGGTCGATGAAGGCCTCGGTCTCGCGCTCCTCGAAGTGCTCCAGCAGTGCCGTCCGGTAGCCCGCCATGCCCTTGAAGTGGTGGTAGAACGAACCCTTGCTCAGGCCGAGCCGGTCGCACAGCGCTTCGATCGTCACGCCGTTGACCCCGGATGCCGCCAGCAGTGCGAGGCCTTCGTCGAGCCATCGGCGTCTCGGCGTCATGACCGGGTGTCTACCACGCGCGCTGTTCGATGTAGGCCTTGGCCTTCTCGACCTCGGACTCGATGTTTCCCGGCAGCTTGCGGCGCAGGACGGGATCGAGCAACCAGCGCACTGCCGGGGTGAGTTCGGCCGACATCGTCCTGGTCACCAGGGTTCCGTTCCCGACGGGCTCGCACACGAAACTCGCGTCGAACTTCATCAGCCGATGCCAGAGCCTGTTGTCGGGCAGCGACGAGAGTGCGACATCGATCCGCTTGCCCGGCGTGAGAACACCCTGGGCGACCATCTTCGGCGAGGGCATCGGGATTCCGGGCAGCACGGGGCGGAACTTGAACTCGACGCGGTGCTCCTCGCGGCGGACCCAGTCGAACTGTCCGAGCTTGTCGTCCACTTCTGCGTACCGCTCGACGTCGAGCGCGAATTCGAGGAATTCGTCCGGAGAGCACGCCATGATTCGTCGGGCCCGTGCTTGCGCCATGGTGGCATCCCATCGCCTGGAGGTGTGTCGAGGACGGACGCTCCCGCGGGAGGCCCTTGGTCGGGACCCCGACGCCCGTGTGGCGGCGTAGGCGGCCGGCGCGGAGCCGACCGGTCGGATCACCGCTGGCCACGTCCCGGCCGGCGGCGGCTCCGCCGGCGAGCGATCACGGCCAGGGGGAAGAACGCCCAGAAGCCGGACCGCGGGTCGAGTGCCGCGCCGACCACACCCATGCCCGCGAGGACGGCCGACAGCGCAGGCGGTGCCGCACCTTCGTCGCGCTCGACCTCGGAGACCATCCACCCGAGAGCGGTCAGTGCCACTCCGGTCATCGCGTACCAGAAGCCGGCCGCTCGCAAGGGCAGCGCCGAGGACTCCCCGCTCACAGCGCCGAGGACGCCGCTGTCGGCGATGCTCCGCACCGAGGCGGGGAAGAACACCGGGGTGCTGGCGACGTGCACGACACCGACTGCGGCGATGAGGGGGCCGACGCGCCTTGGCTGCTCCCGGGGCTGGCTCATGCCCGAGACCATACCATACCGTCTGGTCTAGCGGACAACGACAACGCGAGGGTGAACACCGAGCTGGGGGCCGGGTGGTCAGCGCCGCACCGTGGCGTCCGAGCCGCCGGCGAGCCGGCGGACCTCCTCGGCCGTGGCCATGGAGGTGTCGCCGGGTGTGGTCATCGCCAGCGCGGCGTGCGCGGCGCCCAACTCCACGGCGACCTGCAGCGGCTCGCCCTCGATCAGCCCGTGGACCAGCCCGGACACGAACCCGTCGCCCGACCCGATCCGGTCCATGACCTGCAGGCCGCGGCGGCGGGTGGCGTGCACGACGCCCGACTCGCGCGACCATGCGAGCGCACCCCAGTCGTTGCTCCCGGCCGAGTGCACGACCCGCTCGGTCATGCCCACCACCTGCAGGTCCGCGAAGGCCTCGGCCGCCTTCTCGAGCATCGACGCGGCGTCGTGATCGGGGTCGTCGAAGGGCGCGCCGATCAGGACGTCGACGTGCTGGGCGAGCTCGCGGTTGACCTCCTGCGCCCGGTCGCGCCCGCCCCGGTCCCGCCACAGGCTCGGCCGGTAGTTGAGGTCGAACGAGGTGACCGTCCCGTGCCGGCGCGCCGCCCGCAGCGCCTCGCGGGCGACCTCCGCCGTGGAGTCGGACAGCGCCGCGAACACCCCGCCGGTGTGGAACCAGCGCACCCCGGCGGCGCCGAAGAGGGCGTCCCAGTCCACCTCGCCGGGCCGCAGCCGGGAGACGGCGGTGTGGCCGCGGTCGGAGCAGCCGAGGGCACCGCGGACGCCGAAACCGCGCTCGACGAAGTTCAGGCCGTTGCGCGCGGCGCGCCCGACGCCGTCGTCGGGTACCCAGGTGATCAGCGACGGGTCGACGCCGCCCTGCAGGACGAGGTCCTCGATCAGCCGGCCGACTGGGTTGTCGACCAGCGCGGTCACGATCGCGGCGCGCAGCCCGAAGGTGCGCCGCAGGCCGCGGACCACGTTGTACTCGCCGCCGCCCTCCCACACCCGGAACGACCGCGCCGTGTGGATGCGACCCTCCCCGGGGTCGAACCGCAACATCACCTCGCCGAGGGCCACCGCGTCGAACGCGCACTCGGCCGCGGGCCGCAGGGTGATCATGAACGCTCCTCGGGGTCGGCCGGCAGGCGGGCGCGCCGGGGTCAGGCCTCGTCGGCCAGGGCGGCCACCACCCCGGCGCGGCTGTCGTCCTCGCTGGCGAGCACGCCGCCGTTGGCGACGGCGTCGGGCGTGATCTCGGTGAAGACCATGCGGACGTCCTGGCGGCGGGCGCCGAGCAGTTCGACCGCGCTGTCGGCCACGGCCTGCGCGAACGCGCGGCGCTGGTCCAGGGTCCGGCCTCGGAGCAGTTCGACGGTGATGTTGGGCATTCCGGCCTCCTTCTCGGGGTGATCAGTGTCGGGACGATCCCGTCCAGGTGAGCGAGCCTGGTACGTCGGCGGGCGTCAGCGCAGTTCGGCGACGACGGTCTTGAGCTCGGTGTAGTCGTCGAGACCGGACGACCCGAGCTCACGACCCCACCCGGACTGCTTGAACCCGCCCCGCGGCAGCGTGACGTCGTCGGCGTGCCAGGTGTTGAGCCAGACCGTGCCGGCCCGCAGCCGCGACCCGACCCGGTGGGCCGTGCCGAGGTCGCGTGACCAGACGCCCGCGGCCAGGCCGTAGACCGTGTTGTTGGCGGCGGCGACGACCTCGTCCTCGGTGTCGAAGGGCACCGCGGTCACCACCGGTCCGAAGATCTCGTCGGTCTGCACCGCCATCTCCTCGGTCACCGACGTGATGAGGGTCGGCGTCACGAAGTAGCCGCGGTCGCGCGCGGCGTCCGTGCTGCCCGCGCTGACGACGGCGCCCTCGCCGACGGCGCCGCGGAGGTAGGACAGCACCTTGTCGTGCTGCTCCCGCGAGACGAGCGGTCCCATGTCCGAGCCCGGGTCGAAGCCGTCCCCGACGGTGATGGCCTCCGCGGCGGCGGCCACGCCCGCCACGACCTCGTCGAAGACGGCTCGCTGGACGTAGAGGCGCGACCCGTTGACGCAGCACTGCCCCTCGTTGAAGTAGCCGCCGAGGACGGCTCCGGCCACGGCGGCGTCGAGGTCGGCGTCCGCGAAGACGATGTTGGGCGCCTTGCCGCCGAGTTCGAGCGAGACCTTCTTGAGGTTGCCGGCGGCCGCGGCGGCGATCTTCTTGCCGACCTCGGTGCTGCCGGTGAAGGCGACCTTGTCGACCCCGGGGTGCTCGACCAGCGCGGCGCCGGTGTCGCCGTAGCCGGTCACCACGTTCACGACCCCGGCGGGAACCCCGGCCTCGAGCAGCAGCTCGCCCAGCCGGAGGGCGGTCAGGGGGGTCTGCTCGGCCGGCTTGAGGACCACCGTGTTGCCCGCGGTGATCGCCGGGACGATCTTGAAGCAGGCCATCAGGAGCGGGAAGTTCCACGGCACGATGCCGGCGACGACACCGATGGGCTCCCGGCGCGTGTAGGCGTGGAACGACCGACCGGGCACCGACATCGGGATGGTCGTGCCCTCCATCCTGGTGGCCGAGCCGGCGAAGTAGCGGAACAGCTCCGCGGCGGTGGCCACGTCGCCGTCCCTGGCCGCCTCGACCCGCTTGCCGTTGTCGAGGGCCTCGAGCTGGGCGAGCTCGTCGGCGTGGGCCTCGATCAGGTCGCCGATGCGCCACAGCAGGTGGGACCGGTCGCGCGGCGTCGTCCGCGACCACGACGACGGCGCTTCGAACGCGGCGCGCGCCGCCGCGACCGCGCGGTCGACGTCCGTCGCGGACGCCCGGGCGACCTGGACGAGCACCTCCTCGGTCGCGGGGTCGACGGTGGCGAAGGTCCGGCCGCCCGCCGCGTCCACCCGGGCGCCGCCGATGAGCAGTTGCCTGGGCGAGGACAGGAACGAGCGGACCGAGGGCAGGAGCGTGGATCGGCCGGTGGCGATGGTGGTCATGAAGGCCTTCCTCGGTGACGCGGCCGATGACCACGCACGGGGTGTACGACGGGGGAGACGGGCTACTTGACGACCAGCAGCTTCGACCGGTCGAGGGTGAGCGCGACCGCGACGACGATGATCGCGCCGTACAGGATCGACTCGTACGCGGCGGAGACGCCGACGATGGACAGCCCCACCCGCAGCAGCGTGACGACGAGGGCTCCCACCACCGTCCGCCACACGCCGCCGTGACCGCCGGTGATCGCGGTGCCGCCGATGACGATCGCCGCGACGGCGGGCAGCAGCAGGGAGTCGGCCAGCGTGGGTCCCCCGCTGAACGTGCGCGCCACCAGCAGCACGGCCGCCAGCCCGGCACAGGCACCGGACACGCAGAACGCGCCGATCTTGACCAGGTCGACCGGGATGCCGGCCAGCCTCGCCGCCGCCTCGGAGTAGCCGGTGGCCTTGATCGAGCTCTCCAGCGGGGTGACCTTGACGATCAGGGCCAGCACGGCCACCACCACGACGGCGACGACGGCGGCCGAGGGCACGGTGCCGAAGATCCGGGTGAAGCCCCACCGGATCGGCGTGTCGTCGACGATGGACACCGTCGCGGCGCCGGAGGCCACCAGCGCGATCGAGGAGAAGATGCTCATCCCGCCCAGCGTGACGATGAACGACGGGATGCGGAGGAACACGTGCGCGGCGCCCTGCAGCGCGCCCGCTGCCGCCGCCACCGCGACCACGGTCGGCCAGGCCAGCCCGTCGAGGACGGGCAGCCACAGCGCGAGCAGCACGGAGGACAGCGACGCGAGGGCCGCGATGGACAGGTCGATGCCGCCGCAGAGGACGACGAGGGTCGCGCCGGCGGCCAGGACGGCCAGCGGTGCGGCCGCGTCGACCACCGCGGTCAGGCTCGACCGGCTCAGGAAGTCGGGATCGGCCGCGGACAGGGCGACGACCAGGCCCGCCAGGGCCAGGACGGGCATCAGGGACGTCAGCCGCTCGGACGCGGTGGGACCGGCCGTGACCACGCCGGACTCCGCCGGCTTCGCGACCCGGGCGCGGATGCTCACACCATCTCCTTGACGAGGTCCAGCGGGCTCGGTTTGCCGTCCGCGGGGCAGGGCACATCGGTGACGACCCGGCCGTCGCTCATCACGACCACCCGGTCGGCCATGCCGATGGCCTCCTCGAGGCTGTCGGCCAGCAGCAGCGTGGCCACCCCGCTGCCCGCCAGCTCGCGCATGAGCCGGTACACCTCGGAGCGCGCCCCGACGTCCAGGCCGCGGGTGGGGTGGTCCAGCAGGAGCAGGCGGACGTCGCCGCCCACCAGCCAGCGGGCCAGCACGACCTTCTGCTGGTTGCCGCCGGAGAGGCGCCCGATGGCGGTCCGGCGGCCGGGCGTGCGGATGGAGAGCCGGCTGATCCAGCTGTCGACGATCTCGGCCTGCCGCTGCGGCACGACCACGGGCCCGGCGCAGCGCACCCGCTGCTTGGCCAGGGTCATGTTGTCGGCCACGGACATCGGCCCGACCATGCCCTCGGTCTTCCGCTCGGCCGGCACGTACCCCACACCGGCGGCGCACGCCGCGCGGGGGCTGGTCAGGGCCAGTTTGCGGCCGTCGAGCGTCACTTCTCCGGCGATGGTCGCCACCGCGCCGAAAAGCGCCTTGCAGAGTTCCTCGCGGCCCGAGCCGTGGACGCCGACGACGGCCACGATCTCCCCGGCGCGGATGTCGAGGTCCACGTCGCGGAACGTCGTGCCCGTCAGGCCGCGGACGGTCAGCAGCGGCTCCTGCGTCGTCACGGCGGGAGTCGCCGCGCCGCCGTGGTAGTGGTCCTCGTGGGCGGCCGTCCCGATCATCATCCGGTGCAGCTGGCCCGGGGCGGCGTCGGCCGGGCGGATCTCGCCGGCGGCTCGCCCGCCGCGCAGCACGTAGACGCGGTCGCAGACGTCGAGCACCTCGTCGAGCCGGTGGGAGACGAAGACGACCGAGGCGAACGCCCGCAGCCTGCGCACCTGCTCGAAGAGGGTCTCGATCTCGCTCGATTCGAGCACGGACGTGGGCTCGTCGAGGATGACGACCGGGGTGTTGTGGGTGCGCTGCTCGATGCGCAGCACCTTGGCGATCTCGACCATCTGCCGCTCGGCGAAGGTGAGCGAGTCGGTGCGGGCCAGCGGGTCGATGGTGGAGCCGATCTTGTCGAGCTGCTCCTGGGCCAGCCGGCGCATGGTGGCCCAGCGGTAGAAGCCGCGGCGTACCCCGGGGCCCTCGCAGCCCAGGACGATGTTCTCCGCGGCGGTGAGGTTGGGGACGAGCGACTGCTCCTGGAACACCATGCCGATGCCGTGGTCGGCGGCGTCCTCGACGCTGCGCAGCCGGACGCGCTCCCCGCGCACGTAGATCTCCCCGGCATCCGGGCGGACCAGGCCGACGAGCGCCTTGAGCAGCGTGGACTTGCCCGCGCCGTTCTCCCCGGCCAGGCCGAGCACCTCGTTGGGGCGCACCTGCAGGTCCACCCCGTCCAACGCCCTGACCCCGGGGTAGGACTTGACCAGCCCACGGACCTCCAGCACCGGGGGCGCAGCGGCGACGGGCTGCGGTCCGGCTTCGGGACTCGCACTCATTTGACCACCTGGTTCCGATGGCGCAGTGGCGCGGCTGCGACCGCCACCGCGACGACGACGATGAGGCCCTGCACCCCGCCCTGCACGTAGGGACTGACCCCGATCAGCACCAACCCGTTGGCCAGGACCGTGAGCAGCAGCACCCCCACGGTGGAGTGCAGGACCCCGCCCCGTCCGCCGACCAGCAGGGTGCCGCCGACCACGGCCGCGGTGATCGCGGAGAAGCTGAAGTCGGCCCCGGCCTGCACGACGCCCGAGCCGAGCTGGCTGGTCACCATGACCGCACCCAGCCCGTAGAACGCGCCGGCCATGGCGAACACCGCGACCTTGTACGGCGCCACCCGCACGCCGGACAGCGCCAGTACCTCCTCCGCGCCGCCGATCGCCATGGCGTAGCGCCCCAGCCGGGTGTAGCGCTGCACCACCCAGCCGGCCAGGACGCAGGCCGCGGCGATCCAGGTGAGGTGGGTGAACCCGAGGAGGCGCCCGGTCGCCCAGCTCCGCAGGCCGGCGTCGACCACTCCGGGCTGGACGCCCGCGAACAGCAGCGTCGCGATCCCGAGACCGACCGCCGACACCCCGAGCGTGGTCATGAACGACGGCACCTTCAGCAGGACCAGCAGCAGACCGCTCAGGCCGCCGAGGGCCGCGCCCAGCAGCACCGCGACGACGATCCCGAGGACGCCGTAGTCCGCGCCGTTGCGGGTGTTCTCGACCAGGAGCGCCACGGTCAGCGACGACGCGGCCATCACCCCGGCCGCGGACAGGTCGATCGAGCCGAGCAGCAGCACGAACGTGGTCCCGCAGGTGACGACGGCCAGCACGGCCGCGGCGTCGAGGATGTTCTGGACGTTGCCCAGGGTGCGGAACTGCGGGTTCAGCGCGGCGAAGACCACCACGACGAGCACCAGGGCGATCAGCGGGCCGGCGGCCCCGACCGACACGCCAGGGCGTCGCCGTACGCGTGCCGGTCGGGCGCCGACGGGAGGCGCGACGGTCACGTCAGCGGTCCCGCCATCCGGTTGAAGACGTTGGCGCACTCGAAGTCCGCGGCGTCGGTCCGCGGGTCCTGGAACTCGGCGACGTTGTCCTCGGTGATCAGGAACTGCTCGGCGTAGAACGCGCGCTGCTCGGCGGCGACGTCGGCCATCGCGAGCTCACCGGTCGCGACGCAGTAGCCGATGGCCAGCCCGATGCCGCCCTGCCAGGGGCCGTCGCTGGAGACCGTCGCGGTCATCTTCGACTCGCCGATGGCCGTGAGGGCGTCCGGGACGGCGTCGATGCCGACCACGGCGACCTCGCCGGCGCGCCCGGCCTGCTCCAGCGCCTGCAGGGCGCCGAGCGCCATGTCGTCGTTGGCCGCCCAGATGCCCGTGATCGCGTCCCCGTGCTTGGTCAGCAGCGTCTCGGTGACGGTGAGCGCCTCCGCGCGGGAGAAGTTCGCGGACTGCTGGTCGAGCAGGGTGATCCCCGGATTCGCGGCGAGCGCCGCCTCCAGCCCGGCGAAGCGGTCCTTCGCGGCCGCGGTGTCCAGGACGCCCTGCAGGGCGATGACGCCGCCCGACCCGCCCATGGCCCCGAACAGCGAGTCGGCGATCTGGCGGCCGGACTCGACGCCGTCGTAGGTGATGTGGCTGATCCAGCGGTCGTAGTCCGCCGGCCGGAGCTCGGCCGGCTTGTTCCACTGGGTCACCAGGTAGGCGTCGGCGGCGTCGGCGGCCCGGACGATGGGCACGGTGTCGGAGTCGCCGTTGGGCAGCACGTTCAGGACCATGCACTCGGTCTGACCGCTCGCCAGGAGCTGGCGGATCTGCTCCTGCTGCTTGGTCGACTCCCCGTCGTAGGTCAGCCGCTGCTGCTCCAGGCCGACCGAGGCCGCGAAGGCGTCCCCGCCGTCCAGCCACGACGCCTCGTACGGGTTGGACTCGTTGCGGACCTGCCCGACCAGCTTGACGTCGGCCGGGTCGCAGGCACCGGTGTCGCCGGAGCCTGCCGAGCCGGCATCGGACCCGCCACCGCAGGCGGTGACCGTCAGGGCCACCACGCAGAGGCTGAGCAGCGTGGCGGCGGGGCGAAGGGTGAAGGTCATCGTCGATCCTCGATTTCTGGGCGCCGGGAGTTCGGTCGGGTCGGATCCGGGACGTCAGGGGTGGGCCGCGGGCGCGGGAGTGGCAGGCGGAGGCGGGGCGGGCGGGGTCAGCGGGCCATCCAGCCGCCGTCCACGACGAGGACGTGGCCGTTGACGTAGTCGGCGGCGGGCGAGCTGAGGAACACGGCCGCACCGGCGACGTCGTCGGCGGTGCCCCAGCGACCGGCGGGGATGCGCTCGAGGATGGCTCGCGAGCGGTCGGGGTCCTCCCGCAGGGCCGTGGTGTTGTCGGTGGCCATGTAGCCCGGCGCGATGGCGTTGACCTGCACGCCGTGCGGGCCCCACTCGTTGGCCAGGGCCCTGGTGATGCCGGCGACGCCGTGCTTGCTGGCCGCGTAGGACGCCACCCGCAACCCGCCCTGGAACGACAGCAGGCTGGCGATGCTGACGACCTTGCCGTGCCCGCGCTCGACCATGGGGCGGCCGAACTGCTGGGTGAGGAAGAACAGCCCCGTGAGGTTGACCTCCAGCACCCGGCCCCACGAGTCGGGGCTGACCGCGACGGAGTCCTCCCGGTCGATGATGCCGGCGTTGTTCACCACGATGTCGACCTGGCGGCCGGCGCTCACCCGTGCGCCGACCCGCTCGACCGCCTTGAGGTCGCCGATGTCGAGGTCGATCACCTCGGCGTCGCGTCCGAGCTCGCGGAGCATCCCCTCGGTGGCGGTGTGGCTGCCGGGCCGGCCGACCAGCACGAGGTCGGCGCCCGCCTGCGCCAGGCCGAGCGCAACGGCCCGGCCGAGACCGCGACCGGCCCCGGTCACGACGGCGCACCTGCCGTGCAGGTCGAACGGTGAGCGGTGCTCGGTCGCCGACCGGGTGCTCGCTCCGGTGCTCACAGGTCCGGCAGCGCGACGGGGAGGAGGTCGGTGTAGTCGTTGTTCTCGCCGGCCATCGCCCACACGAACGCGTAGGAGCCGGTGCCGGCGCCGGAGTGGATGGACCACGGCGGTGAGATGACCGCCTGTCGGTTCGCCACGACCAGGTGCCGGGTGGCGCCGGGGCGGCCGAGGAGGTGGAAGACCCGGTCGTCGGGGGACAGGTCGGCGTACAGGTACACCTCGGTGCGCCGGTCGTGCAGGTGCGGCGGCATGGTGTTCCACACCGAGCCGTCGGCCACGACGGTCACGCCGAACTGGAGCCCCGACGTCCGGAGGTCCGAGCCCCAGGCGTAGCGGAACAGGTTCCGCTCGCTGGCGCCCCGCGCGGAACCCACGGGCACCGGCTCGACCTCGCCGTGGTCCAGCCGCGTCGTGGGGTGGGTGGCGTCGGCGGCGGCGGAGACGAAGTAGAAGGCCGCGCCGGGACCGGCGAAGGTGACCTCGCAGCCACGACCGACGTACAGCCCGTCGAGGTGCCCGAGCTCGAACTTCTCGCCGTCCACCAGGACGTGCCCGGACTCGCCGATGTTGATGACGCCGAGCTCGCGGCGCTGCAGGTGCGAGGCCACGCCCAGGACCTCGGTCCAGGCCGGCAGGGGGAGCTGCTCGCTCCCCGGGACCGCGCCGCCGACGACCATCCGGTCGTCGTGGGTGTAGACCCCGTGCACCTCGCCGGCGCGGAACAGGTCGTCGACGAGGAAGTTCTCGCGCAGCTCCGCGGTGCGAGCTGTCTCCACGCTCGACGGTGCGGCCGAGTATCGAACCTGGATCACGCGCGCTCCTCATATGTGAACTGAAGTCACCCCTGTGAACCGGGGACTGTATGGGTGGCTCCACGGTCGGTCAAGGAGCTGAACGCAGTTCATGTATGTGAACGTCTTGGGGTTAGGATCGTTTGCCGGCATGCGCACGAGGCGCGTGCCCGACAGGAGGTGCCCGCGATGCAGGTGCAGGTGACGACGAACGGCGCCCCCGGGGGAGGGGTCAAGTCCGCCGCCCGCGCCCTGGACCTGCTCGACGAGATCGCGGCGAACGGCCCGGGCACCCAGCTGCAGCTGTCGACCCGGCTGAGCATCCCCAAGAGCAGCCTGCACGCCCTCCTGCGGACGATGACCGACCGCGGATGGCTGCAGACCGACCCGACCGGCACCGTGTACCAGCTGGGGATCCGTTCGCTGGTGGCCAGCTCGGCGTACCTGGCCGGGGACCCCTCCCTGTCCCGCGCCGCATCGGTGATGGACGAGATCGCCGCCGTCACCGAGGAGACCGTGAACCTGGGCCGGCTCCACGGCGCGCACGTCGTCTACACCGCCAAGCGCGAGTCCCTGCACCCCCTGCGCATGCACTCCCCGGTCGGCCGGCAGCTGCCGGCGTACACGACCGCCCTCGGCCGCGCGATCCTGGCCGAGCAACCGGACGCCGTCCGCGCCGGCCTCGTCCCCGACACCATCGAGCCGATCACCGCCTACACGGTGACCGACCGGGACGCGGTGCTGGCGATCATCGACGACGCGGCCCGGCTCGGCTACGCGGCGGAGAGCGACGAGTCCTGCGTGGGAGTCCGCTGCTTCGGCGTGGCGTTGCCCTTCGCCCGTCCGGCGATCGACGGGCTGAGCGTCACGGTGCCCAAGAGCCGCCTGGACGGTGGCCGCGAGGACTTCATCATCGAGACGCTGCTGGGCGTGAAGGCCCGCCTGTCCGTCGAGCACGGCAACCGCACCGTCCGCTGAGCGGGGCCGGCTCGACGTCGGACGACCGCTGCGGGTGGGTTGCGGCTCGACTTCGCAGGGTGCGTGTACGCGGTACAGGGCCCCCGGACCTTGCGCGGCGTACAGGAACTCTGCGAGGACGTCTCCGCCGGCCGTCCCGAGGGCGATCGGCTCGATTTACCCGGGGGTTCGGGACGGTGCGGATCGGCGGTCAGGGAGCGGTCGTGGCGGCGGGTGGCCCGCCGGGCGGGTAGCAGGCGGCGTCGGGCGGGCCGGCGAGCGCGCCCGCGGTGAACGCCCCGACGGCGAAGGCGAGCACGACGAGCACGCTGATGGCCAGCGCGACGGTGAGCCGGCTGAACCGCCGGGGCTGGTCCCAGTCCGGTTCGAGCAGGTCGTCGGGCTCGTCGGTCCGGTCGTCGACGGCCCCGCCCGGCGTCGGACCGGGCGCCGGCCCGGCGGGCGCCTTGACGAACAGGTGCTCGGTGAGTTGGTCCTCGAACGGGACGGGCACGTGTCGCTCCTACTCGTGGCGGAGGGCGTCGATGGGGCGCAGCTTCGCCGCCTTGTTGGCCGGGTAGATGCCGAAGACCAGGCCGATCGCCACGGAGACGACGAAGGCGAGCACGACCGAGCCCGGGGCGACGATGAGCTGGAAGCCGGCCACCTCCAGCGAGCCCACCCCGACGCCGATGGCGATGCCGATGAGGCCCCCGGAGATGGACAGGATCACCGCTTCCAGCAGGAACTGGCCGACGACGTCGCTGCGCTGCGCGCCGACGGCCTTGCGGATGCCGATCTCGCGGGTCCGCTCGGTGACG
Source organism: Pseudonocardia sp. (assembly GCA_030147065.1). GTDB lineage: Bacteria > Actinomycetota > Actinomycetes > Mycobacteriales > Pseudonocardiaceae > Pseudonocardia. The sequence continues at coordinate 25,263 of JASLAP010000696.1, forward strand.
GTGACCAGCATGATGTTCATGACGCCGATGCCGCCGACGACCAGGGAGATGCCGGCGATCGCGCCGAGCATGACGGTGAGCAGGCCGGTGATCTCGCCGACGGCCTCCAGGATCTGGGTGGCGCTGAAGATGGTGAAGTCCGACGTGCCGCCGGCGGTGCGGTGGCGGGTGTCGAGGATGGCGGTGACCTGGGCGGTGGCCGCGTCGACGGCGTCGGGCGCGCTGCCGACCTTGACCGAGATGCTGCTCAGCGGGCCGTAGCCGGTGAGGGTGTCCTGCACGGCGGTCAGCGGGGCGATCACCCGGTCGTCCTGGTCGCCGCCCGGGCCGTCGGATCCCTCCTCGGTCAGGATCCCCACGACCTGGAAGGACACGCCGTTGAGCTGCACGATCTCGCCGAGCAGGGCCAGGCCGTCGCCGCCGATGAGGTTCTTGGCCACGGTGGGGCCGACGAGGGCGAACCGGCTGCGCGCGCTGTAGTCGGTGTCGGTGAGCAGGGCACCGGCCTGCACGGTGTCGTCGCCGTTGACGAGGTAGCTGGGGGTGGAGCCGGTCATGGAGCCGATCGGGTGCGACTCGCCCCGGTAGGTCGCGGTGACCGAGTTCGCGGTGACGACCGGCGCGACCGAGGCCACGTCGGGGGCCAGTTCGGGGTCCAGCAGCGCCTCGGCGTCCTGAAGGGTCAGCTCCGCGGCCCGGACGTCGGTGCTGCCGTCGATCTCCGGGCCGGCCTTCGAGGGGTCCCCCTGCTGGGGCGGCCCGATCTCGTCGGCCTCCCGTTCGTCGGCGCCGGGGGTGATCGTCAGGGTGTCGCTGCCCAGCGAGCTCAACGACTCGGTGGCCGCCGCGCTGGCGCCGGTGCCCACGGCGACCAGGATGATGACGCTGGAGACGCCGATGATGATGCCGGACATCGTCAGGGCCGACCGCATCTTGTTCGCCGCCACCCCGCGCACGGCGAACTGCATGATCTGCAGCAGGTTCACGGCTGCGCCGCCCCGGCGGCGTGCCGCGGCGGGGGCCCGGCGACGGGGGCCGCCCGCTCGTCGGACACGATCCGCCCGTCCCGCATCCGCAGCACGCGCTTGGCGTGCTCGGCCACCTCGTCCTCGTGGGTGATCACCACGATCGTCCGGACGGCCGCGTTGAGCTCGTCGAACAGCGCCAGCACCTCGGTGGTGCTGTGGCTGTCCAGCGCGCCGGTCGGTTC
>JASLAP010000715.1 GCA_030147065.1 Pseudonocardia sp.
CAACACAGGGGGGACCGTGACCGCAGGGCGCGACGGCGGCGTCCAGTCCGTCGACCGGGCGATCACCGTGCTGGAGATCCTCGCCCGGCGCGGGGAGGCCGGGGTGAGCGAGGTCGCCGCCGAGATCGAGGTGCACAAGTCGACGGCGTTCCGGCTGCTCGGGGCGCTGGAGGGGCACGGGCTGGTGGAGCAGACCGGCGACCGCGGCAAGTACCGGCTCGGCTTCGGGCTGATCCCGCTGGCCGGTGCGGTGTCCGACCGGCTCGACGTGACCCGGCAGGGCCGCGGGGTGTGCGAGCGGCTGGCCGGCGAGCTCGGCGAGACCATCAACCTGGCGATCCTGCAGGAGCACTACGCGGTCAACGTCGACCAGGCGTTCGGCCCGTCGACGGTGTCCACCCAGAACTGGGTCGGCCGGCTCACCCCGCTGCACTGCACGTCCAGCGGGAAGGTGCTGCTGGCCCACCTGCCCCCGGCCCGGCGCAGCGAGGTGCTGGCCGCGTCCGGGACCGAGCCGGTGACGCCGCACACGCTGAGCCCGGAGGCGCTGGAGCGGGAGCTGGAGCGGGTCCGCCGGGTCGGCTACGCGATCGCCTGCGAGGAGTACGAGATCGGCCTGAACGCCGCGGCCGCGCCGGTGCTGGACCGGGCCGGGCGGGTGGCCGCCGCGCTGAGCCTGAGCGGCCCGTCCTACCGGCTGGGCCCGGACCAGCTGGCCGCGCGGGTGGAGGTGCTGGTCGACGGGGCGGCCGAGATCAGCCGCCGGATGGGGTGGTTCGGCTCCTGACCGATGAGGTCGCCGGTCCCGGCGGGTCACAGGGGCATGGTCGAGCAACTGGTGACGGTGGACGGCGTGCGGCTGTGCGTGGACACCACCGGTGATCCCGCGGCGCCCGCAGTGCTGCTGATCTCCGGCGCGACCGCGTCGATGGACTGGTGGGAACCGGGTTTCTGCGCCCGGCTGGCCGGGGCCGGCCGGTTCGTCGTGCGCTACGACCAGCGCGACACCGGCCGGTCGGCGGCCTGGCCGGCCGGCGCCCCCGGGTACACCGCCGAGGACCTGTCGACCGATCCCCTGCGCGTGCTGGACGCCCTCGGCGTGGACCGGGCGCACCTGGTCGGCGTCTCGGCGGGCGGCGGCATCGCCCAGGACCTGGCCGCGCTGCACCGCGACCGGGTGCGCACCGTCACCCTGATCGCCACCAGCCCGGCCGGCGAGCGCGCGGACCGGACCGCCCTGCCCCCGCCCGAGCCGCGCGTCGCGGCCACCTTCACCGACCCGGCCCCCGCACCGGACTGGACCGACCGGGCCGCCGCGGTCGAGTACCTGGTGGAGGGCGAGCGCCCGTACGCGGGCACCCTGGCCTTCGACGAGGAGCGGACGCGCCGGATCGCCGGTGAGGTCGTCGACCGGACCCGCGACCTGGCCGCGGCCACCACCAACCACTGGCTCCTGGCCGGCGGCGGCCCGTCGTTCCGGATGGCGGAGATCGCCGTGCCGGCGCTGGTCCTGCACGGCACCGCCGACCCGCTGTTCCCGTTCCCGCACGGCGAGGCGCTGGCCGCCGAGATCCCGGACGCCACCCTGGTCCCGCTGCCGGGCATGGGCCACCAGGTCCCCCCACCCGACCTCTGGGACACCGTCGTCGCAGCCATCGCCCGCCACACCGCCCACCACTGACACCGGAGCCGCTCTCGCCCGACCTGACCGAACGAAAGCCGCTCTCGCCCGACCAGACCGAGCGAGAGCCGCTCTCGCCGCGCCGGGCCCGGGAGGGCCGACGGCCGCGTCAGGCCAGCCGCTCCTGCACCCACTCGTGGAACCCGCCGATGTGGTGCTCGCTGGGCACCAGCACCCCACCGTCCCGGTACGCCCGGCTCGACATCGCCGGCTGCGTCCGCTCGCACGCGGCGAAGTCCTGCTCGTTCACCCGGTGGAACAGTTCGACCGAGGCGTCCAGGTCGCGCCCCGAGGCCACCACGTCGGGGGCGAAGAGCCAGTCGCACACCACCCGGGTCCGGTCCGCCGCCACCGGCGTCATCCGGTGCACGATCACGTGGTCGGGGACCAGGTTGACGAACACCCCGGGCTTGATCGTGATCGCGTAGTACCGGCGGTCCTGGTCCTCCGCGACGCCCGGCAGCCGGTCGGCGCCGACCCGGCCGTCCACGGTGAACCCGTCGGCCTCCGCCGCGAACTCGGCCCCGTGGCCCACGTAGTACTGCGCGGCGTAGCCGTCGGCGAACTCCGGCAGCACCGCGGTCAGCTCCGGGTGGATCGTCGCGCAGTGGTAGCACTCCATGAAGTTCTCGATGATCAGCTTCCAGTTGGCCGCGACGTCGTAGACGATCCGGCGGCCCAGGTCCAGGCCCTCGACCCGGTAGTTGTCGATCTCCGCGAGGCCGACGAAGTTGCGGCTGCTGCGGGCGCGCACGTTGGTCGCGGTGAGCTGGACCGGCTCGAACCGGTTGAGGTCGCACTCGTGCACGTCCACCCCGGGCTCGCCGTCGAC
>JASLAP010000016.1 GCA_030147065.1 Pseudonocardia sp.
GCCGAGGAGTTCGGGCGGCGCAACGGCGTGCCCGGGGAACTGCTCGTCCGGCTGCGCCCCACGAAGGTCGTCGCCGAACTCGACATGACCGGGTGAGGCGCCGCCGGCGAGCATCGGACGGGCGGCATCGGAATCGTGGGCGCGTCGACCTGCCACCGGGGCGGCAGCACCGGGACCGGGACGGTCGCAGCGCCTGCCGGGTACGGCGGGACGGCGAGCGGTACGGTGGCGGGCTCGTCCGGCACCGCCGGACGTCGCCGGGGCGCGGGCAGCTCGAACAGCCACCCGGCCCGGACCACCAGGGCCAACCGGTGCACCGCGAGGCAGCACGCCACCAGCGCGGCGGTGAGCAGGATCGGCTCGATCACGCCCAGTGCGGTCCGCAGCGGTGCCGGCACCGCCGGTAGCGCTGCCAGCAGTAGGGCGTGCGCGTACGCCAGCACCGGCATGTGCACGACGTAGATCGGCAGGGTGCGTCGCCCGAGCGCGGCCAGCGAGCGCTCCAGCAGCGCCCACCGGCACAGCACGGCGACCGCGGTGAGCCCGAAGACCGTGGCGACGACGCTGGCCAGGGGCCACACGCCGGGCACCTCCCTGGCCTCGAAGACGACCAGCGCGCCGAGCACCGCGGCGTAGCAGAGCCCGGTCGCCAGCAGCCGCGGCCAGCTCGCTCGCGCGGCCAGCCGCTCCAGGTGCGGACGCAGGTGCAGGCCGCACAGGAAGAAGAACAGGTTCTGGTAGAGCGCGGCGCGGTTGCCCGGCGAATCCAGCCACCCGGACGCCGACACCGTCGCCAGCGCCAGTGCCGCCGCCAGCACCAGCGCCGGCGGTACCCGGCGCAGCAGCTTGGCGAGGACGAAGTACACGGCCAGGCCGTGCAGGTACCACAGCGCCGTCGGGCTGATGGTCAGCTGCTCGACCAGGTCGCGGCCGTCGCGGGCGATCTCGGTGTCGAACGGCACCGGCAGTGCCGCCAGCGCGGCGGTGTGCAGGGCGAGCCACAGCACGTAGAGGTAGCCGAACCGGGCGACCCGGCTCCGGCCGACCACCGGCCAGGGGCGGCGCACCGCGGCCGCGGCGAGCATCCCGGAGATGGCGAAGAACAGCGGCATCCGCAGGGGCAGCAGCATCCGCCCGAAGACGCTCCACGCCTCCACCACGATCCCCGGCGCGGCCCAGTCGATCCACTGGTGGTGCTTCCAGACGACGTGCCAGCCGACCACGAGCAGGATGCACAGCCCCTTGGCCGCGTCCGCCCACAGCGCGCGTTCCGCGACCGGGGCCGCCGGTCCGCGACCCGACCGGGCCGCCATCCCCACGGAAACGGTGGACTCCCCACGTCGACGGCCGGCCGGGGCGGGCACCCGGGCAGGTCCGGCAGGTTAGGCAGTCCGGCCCAGCACCCGGCGTACACGACGTGACATGCGGACCCCCTGCGGGTGAACTCACGCCCCGATCCGGTGACGACCCTCCCCGCGAGGCGGGCGACGGGCCCAGGTGGCCCACTGCCACAGCCACTCCAGCGGGCCCTGCCGGTGGCGGCGCAGCCACCACGTCGACCACGCCCACTGGACGGCGAGGACGGTCCCGGTGATGGTCAGCACCACCGTGAACGACCACCGCTGCGGGTGCCCGACGACCGCGGCCACCAGCAGCACCAGGACGGTGGCGGTCAGGTAGTTGGTTAGCGCCATCCGGCCCAGCGGGGCGAACACGGCCACCAGCACCGGCCGCAGCGGCGTGTGGAGCAGGACCAGCAGGGCGCACCCGTAGACCCCGGCGACCAGCAGGCCGGCCACCTCGCTCGCGTGCGTGGCCGCCAGCTCGTCGCCACCGACCGTCACCTGCCACCACACCGCCGGCACCGCCAGGACCGCGAACGCCGCACCCAGCAGCGCTGGGACCGACGCCGAGCGCTCGATCCGATCGACCACCCCGTACCGGACGAGCGCCGCACCGGCCAGGAACAACCCGGCCATCAGTACGAACCCACCGCCGAACACGACGGTGACGGCCGCGGCGGCCGCCGCGAGGCCCGCCACCGCCCAGCGCGGCAGCCACGTGGACGGCAGCAGCACCACCAGCCCGAGCACGGCGTAGACGGTGAGGATGTCCCCGCCCCAGAGGGCGAACCGGTGCACCAGCCCGACGGCCAGCAGGGCCAGCAGCCGGCGCAGCAGCACGATTCGCGGCCGGGCGTCCCGGGCCGCGGCGGAGTCGGCCAGCAGCGCGAACCCGACGCCGAACAGCAGCGCGAAGACCGGGTAGAACCGGTCGTGGACGAGCAGGCCCAGCCAGGCGGGGTCGGGCGGCGCGGGCCCGCCGGCCGCGACGATCGGCCGCACGTTGACCAGCAGGATGCCGCACAGCGCGAACCCGCGCAGGACGTCGAGGGCGACGATCCGCGGCCGCTCGACGGGACGGATCACACCGGGTTCGGCCACCACCCGACCCTGGCCCACACCCCGAGCGCTCGGATCGACCGAACTCCCGACCCCCCTCGGCCGAAAGGCCGACCGTCGAGAACGACGCTACGGGATCGACAACGGCGAAGTTGATCCCACAACGTCGTTCTCGACGGGTGGGGCGTGGGTCAGGCGCGCTGGGACTGGTCGTTCGCGGGGACGGCGCGCTCGGTGTCGGCGTCCCAGCCCTGGGCCAGCCGGGTGATCTTCTGGGCGTAGTCGCGGGCGGCCACCGCCGGGTCGTCGGCGCGGCCGGCGGCCACCCCGATCAGGAACGCGGTCACCGGGGCGGCCGGGCGGCTGACGCCGTGGGCCACGTCCGAGGTCATGTCCAGGACCATGTCGACGGTCGACCCGGCCTCGACGGCGTCCTCCAGGCCCAGCTCCTGGCCCACCGCGGTGACCCACTCCGACATCGCCTTGGCGTCGCTGCTCTCACTCACCACCCGACCCTAACCGCGGTCGGCGGCGACCGCCCGCTGGCGCGATCAGGTCCCGAACAGCGCCGGGATCTTGATCACCAGCTGGTAGAGGCCGTAGCTGAACGGCACCAGCACCCACAGCCAGGCCAGCCCGGCCAGCACCGGGTTCACCGTGCTCCCGGTGCCCCGGCCGCCGGAGGTCTCCGCGTGCGTGCTGCTCATGTGGTCGCCTCCGCCTTCGCGCCCGACCCCGCGGCCGGCTCGTGGAACCGCTCGTTGACCGGGCGGATCAGCTCGTTGCACACGAAGCCGACCACCAGCAGCCCGATCATGATCATGAATGCCGTGGTGTACCGGCCCGGGCCCTCGACACCGGCCGCGATCTGCGCGTCGGCGATGGCGTTGACGATCAGCGGGCCGAGCACGCCCGCGGTGGACCACGCGGTCAGCAGCCGGCCGTGGATCGCGCCCACCTGGTAGGTGCCGAACAGGTCGCGCAGGTAGGCCGGCACGGTCGCGAACCCGGCGCCGTAGAACGACAGGATCAGCAGGCAGCAGAGCAGGAACACGACCTTGTTGGCGTTGGTCGTCAGGGTCACCGCCAGGTACAGCAGCGCGCCGACGCCCAGGTAGATCCGGTACATGTTCTTGCGGCCCAGGAAGTCCGAGGTGGACGACCACAGGATCCGGCCGATCGCGTTGGCCAGCGACAGGATCGCCACGAACCCGGCCGCCGCGGCGGCCAGCGCCTCCGGGGTGGACGCGTCGGGGAAGAAGTCGCGGTAGATCGGCGCGGCCCGCTCCAGGATGCCGATGCCGGCGGTCACGTTGAAGCAGAGCACCACCCAGAGCAGCCAGAACTGCGGGGTCTTGATGGCGTTGGCCGCCGACACGTTGCCGGTGCTGATCAGCGTGCCGGTGCGGCTCTTGGCCGGGTCCCAGCCGGCGGGCTTCCAGTCGTCGGCGGGCACCCGGATGAGCAGCCAGCCGACCGACATGAACACCGCGTAGATCAGGCCCATCACCAGGAACGTCTGCGCGATGCCGGGCACCGAGGGGTTCTCGCCGGTGGCGCCGAACGCGCCCAGCAGCTGCTGGGTCAATGGGGAGGCGATCAGCGCGCCGCCGCCGAAGCCCATGATGGCGATCCCGGTGGACAGCCCGGGCCGGTCCGGGAACCACTTGATCAGCGTGGACACCGGGGAGATGTAGCCGATGCCCAGGCCGATCCCGCCGATCACGCCGTAGCCCAGCACGACGATCCAGTACTGGCCCAGGTACAGCCCCAGCGCGGAGACCAGGAAGCCGCTGACGAAGCAGGCCGAGGCGACCACCATGGCCCAGCGCGGGCCGTTGGCGTCGACCTTGGTGCCGAACACCGCCGCGGACAGCCCCAGCATGATGATGCCCAGGGTGAACGGCAGCGCGCTCTCCACCCCGGAGATGCCCAGCCCGTTCTCCAGCGGGGGCTTGAACACGCTCCACGCGTAGGCCTGGCCGATGGCCAGGTGGATGGACAGGGCGGCCGGCGGGATCAGCCACCGGCTCCATCCCGGAGGAGCGATGATCCGCTCCCGTTGCAGGAACCCGACGGCCATTGATTGCTCCCCGCTGCACCGCGACGACAGGACGACAGAACGGCGTCACCGTAAGTCGGTGTAGTTGCACCAGCAACCCGAGATCCCACCCGTCGGAGTGGGGGCGGAGCACCTGACGGCGAGATCGCGTCACCCCGCGCGCCGGACGTCACCCACGGGGGTGCGGAGGCGGGAACGACGAACGGGACCCCGGCCGCGGGTGCGGCCGGGGTCCCGTTCGACGCGGGCACCAGGCGGAGCGGGCGCTACGCGGACCGGTCGCGACGCTCCCGGCGGGCCGGGGTGCGCGGCACGATCGTCGGGTTGACGTTGCTGCGCACGGTCTGCTCGGTGACGACCACCTTGGCCACGTCGTCGCGGCTGGGGATG
>JASLAP010000338.1 GCA_030147065.1 Pseudonocardia sp.
AACCGTCCGCCCCAAGGGTCCGTGCTGCCCGCCGCGCCCGGCGGCTGCCCGGGGCACGGCGACCTGCGGTCCGCAGTGGCGGCGGTGACGCCCACGGCCGTACCCGCCGTGCTGCGCTGCCGGTGTGCGGGGTCCGCCACCACCGTGCGGATCACCCACCTGGAGAGCGACTGCGGCGCGCACCGGCGGCTGGTCACCGTCGAGCACGACACCGACCCCGCCGCGGACACCGACGCCGCGAAGTCGGAGTTCCTGGCGCTGCTCGGTCACGAGATCCGCACCCCGGTCACCACCGTCGTCGCGGCGATCGACCTGCTGCGTGCGCAGCCGCTGCCGCAGCCGGTACGCGAGATCGTCGACTCGGTGCACCGCAGCGTGCACGGGCTCAAGACGCTCACCGACGACCTGCTCGACCTGGCCCGGCTGGAGACCGGGACACTCGAGGTCGCGCACGTCCCGGTGCCGCTGCGGCCGGTGCTGGAGGGCGTCCTCGAACCGCTGCAGCAGCAGTCCCGCCGCAAGGGGATCCTGCTGCTCGCCGCGCCCGCCCCGGACCTGCCCCCGGTGGTGCTGGGCGACCCGGACCGGCTGCGCCAGATCCTCACCGGCCTGGTCGGCAACGCGGTCAAGTTCACCGAACGCGGCGAGGTGGTCGTCACCGCGGAACGCGACGGCGACGACACGTACGTGATCAGTGTGTCCGACACCGGTCCGGGCATCCCGGCCGAGCACCGGCAGCGCATCTTCACGCCGTTCGTGCAGGCCGACTCTTCGGCGGCGCGCCGGCACGAGGGCGCCGGCATCGGCCTCGCGCTGACCGCCCGGCTGGTCGCCCGCCTGGGCGGCACGATCGAGCTCGAGTCCGAGCCCGGCGCGGGCGCGCACTTCCGCATCCGGTTGCCGTTGCAGGCGGCGCCGGACCAGCCCGTCCCGGCGGACCCGCAGCTCAACCGGCACCGGGTGGCCGTCGTGGCTCCGTCGCAGCGGTCCCTGCGCGCGCTGTCCTGGCTGCTGACCAGCGCGGGCGCCACTCCCGTCCCGGCCACGCTCGACGAGGTGCTGCGCGCGCCCGCGGCGGACACCGTGCTGTGGTGCGACGACGCGCACGACCCGGAGGCGGTACGCCGCGCCGACGCGGTCATCGGGGTCCTCGGCCCGGACGGCCGCGCTCTCATGATCAGCACCACCGACCCGCGGACCGGCATCGTGCGCCGCCCCGGCGTGCTCACCGCGCCGCTGGTCCTCGCCCGGCTGGTGTCCGCGCTCAACCGGGAACGCACCGGCGTGCGCGGCGCCCCGGTCACCGTGCCGCCGCTGGACGGCGGCCGGGTGCTGCTCGCCGAGGACAACGACGTCAACCGCACCGTGTTCCAGCGGATGATCAGCCTGCTCGGCGTCGAGTGCGACGCGGTCGCCGACGGCGCCGCGGCGGTGGACGCGGTGCTCGACGGCCCGGGCTACGACGTGGTGCTGATGGACATCCAGATGCCGGGCACCGACGGGCTGGAGGCCACCCGCCGCATCCGCGCCGCCGGGTCGGCCACGCCGATCCTGGCGCTGACCGCGACCGCGCTGCACGGCGACCGGGAACGCTGCCGGGAGGCCGGCATGGACGGTCACCTGAGCAAGCCGATCACGCTGCCGGAGCTGCGCGAGGCGCTGAGCCGGTACCTGTCCGCCGGGCCGGACGGTGCCGAGCCGGCCGAGGACCCGGTCGACCTGAGCACCCTGCGGGAGCTCGAGGAGCAGTTGGAGGACCGGGCGCTGGTCGTCACGACCGTCACCACGTTCCTCGACCAGCTCGACGGCCGGCGGGATGCGCTGACCACCGCCCTGCGTACCCGCGACCGCGACACCCTGCGCGCCACCGCGCACACGCTCAAGTCCTCCAGCGCCCTGCTCGGCGCCGCCCCGCTCGCCGCGGCGTGTGCCCAGGTGGAGCGCGCCGCGCAGGCCGAAACCGCCGAGCCCGAGCTGACCGCCCTGGTCGGCGCGGTGGAACGCGCCATGTCCGGCGCGGTCCGGGTGATGGCCGGCTACCTCGCCGACGACGGGGGGACCAGCGATGTCGCCGCACGGTGACCCGACGGCCGCCGAGCTCGACCGGCTGCGCGCCGAGCTGGCGGCCGAGCGCCGCCGCGCGGGCGACCTGGAGCGCGCGGTGCACGACCTCAGCCGGTCCGTGCAGGAGCTGGAGGCGTTCTCCCGGGAGATCAGCCACGACCTCAAGGGGCCGCTGGCCGGCATCTGCGGGTACGCCCAGCTGCTCACCCACCTGGACTTCGGCCTGCCGCGACCGGTCGAGTTCGACGAGTTCGTCGCGGAGATCAACCGGGGCACCGAGCGGATGAGCCGGCTGATCGACGACGTGCTCACGTACTCCACCGCCCGCGGCGCGCCGCTGCGGCCGGCCACGGTCGACCTGACCGCCCTGGTGCACGTCGCGGTGGCCGAGCGCCTCCAGCAGCAGCCCGGCTCCCCGATGCACATCACGTGGGACGAGATGCCGCCCGTGCGCGCCGACCACGCCATGCTCCAGCGGGTCATCGACAACCTGCTCG
>JASLAP010000070.1 GCA_030147065.1 Pseudonocardia sp.
AACGTCGTGGACCTCGGCCTGGTCTACGACATCCGCGTGGACGACGAGCGCCGACCGCGTCTGGTCCTCGATGACGTCCGTCAGCGGACACGCCGCCGACGTCAGGGTCATGTCGATGACCGCGACGTTGTCCTCGTCCACCCTGATGTCGTACACCAGGCCCAGGTCCACGACGTTGATGCCGAGTTCGGGGTCGACCACGTCGCGCATGGCCTCCTCGACGTCGTCCAACGCCGCCACGTCTGCCTTGGGCGCGGGCGGCTCGGGCATGCCCTCGACACCGCGCACCACGTCCTCTTCGGCGGTCATGCCTTTGCTCCCTCGCTGCGTGCCACCGCGTCCTTGAAGCCATCCAGCCCAGCAGCGCGCACTTCACGCGCGCCGGGTACTTCGCCACGCCCGCGAACGCGATGCCGTCTTCGAGGACTTCCTCGTCCGGCTCGACCTGGCCGCGGCCCTGCATGAGTTCCACGAACGCGTCCATCTTCTTGAACGCCTCGCCGAGCGGCTTGCCCACCACCAGGTCCGTCAGCACCGAGGTGGACGCCTGGCTGATGGAACAACCCTGCCCGTCGTACGACACGTCGCGCACCGTCTCGCCGTCCAGGCTGACGCGCAACGTCACCTCGTCGCCGCAGGTCGGGTTGATCTGGTGCGACTCGGCGTCGAACGGGTCGCGCAGACCGCGCCCGTGCGGGTTCTTGTAGTGGTCCAGGATGATCTCCTGGTACATCTGCTGCAACTGCATCTCACGCCCACCCAAAAGTCATCGGACGCCGAAGAACCTCTGCGCCTCGCGGACGGCGTCGACCACCGCGTCCACCTCGTCCGGTGTGTTGTACAGGTAGAAGCTGGCCCGCACGGTCGCGGCCACGTTCATCCGCTGGTGCAGGGGCCACGCGCAGTGGTGGCCGACGCGCACCGCGACGCCCAGGCTGTCGAGCACCTGGCCGACGTCGTGCGCGTGGATGCCCTCGACGTCGAACGACACCGCGCCGCCGCGGTCCACCCCGTCCGGCGGTCCGATGATCCGGACGCCGGGAATACCGCTCAGGCCCCGCAACGCCGCTTCGGTGAGCACGTGCTCGTGCGCGGCGATCCGGTCCATGCCCACGGCCTTGAGGTAGTCGACCGCCGCGCCCAGCGCCACGGCCTGCGACGTCATCGGCACGCCCGCCTCGAACCGCGCGGGCGGCGGGGCGAACGTCGACTTCGCCATCCGGACCATCTCGATCATCGACCCGCCGGTGAGGAACGGCGGCAGCACGGCCAGCAGCTCCGGGCGCCCGTAGAGCACCCCGACCCCGGACGGGCCGAGCATCTTGTGCCCGGAGAACGCGGCGAAGTCCACGTCCAGGCCGGTCAGCGAGACCGGCATGTGCGGCACCGACTGGCAGGCGTCCAGCACGGTCAGCGCGCCGACCGCGCGGGCCCGGGCGACGAGCTCGGCGACCGGCAGCACGGTGCCCAGCACGTTGGACTGGTGGGCGAACGCGACGACCTTGGTGCGCTCGGTGATGGGGTCCCCGTGATCGGCACCGTCCAGGTCGAGCCGACCGTCGGCGGTCACCGAGAACCACCGCAGGGTCGCCCCGGTGCGCCGGCACAGCTCCTGCCAGGGCACCAGGTTGGCGTGGTGCTCCAGCTCGGTGACCACGATCTCGTCGCCCGGGCCGACCGCGAACCGGGCCGCCTCGGGCCCGGCGGTGGCCGCGTTGCTCATCGCGTAGGCGACCAGGTTGATGCCCTCGGTGGCGTTCTTGGTGAACACCAGCGAGCCCGGGTCGGCGCCGGCGAACGCGGCGATCCGGGCCCGGGCCGACTCGTAGGCGTCGGTGGCCTCCTCGGCGAGCTGGTGCGCGCCGCGGTGCACGGCCGCGTTGTGCTGCTCCAGGAAGGCCCGCTCGGCGTCCATGACCTGGCGCGGCCGCTGCGCGGTCGCCCCCGAGTCGAGGTAGACCAGCGGGCGCCCGTCGCGCACGGTGCGCGCCAGGATCGGGAAGTCGGCCCGCAGCCGGGCCGCGTCGAGCGGGTCGAGCGACACGACCGGGCGCGCCTCGACGGCGGTCATCAGACGCCGGCCTCGGCAGGGGTCGCGGCGGCCGGCTCGGCGGGGGCGGCAGCGGTGAACCGCGCGTAGCCGTCGCGCTCCAGCTCGTCGGCCAGCTCGGCGCCGCCGGTGGCGACCACCTTGCCGCCGGCGAACACGTGCACCACGTCCGGGCGGATGTGCTGCAGGATCCGGGTGTAGTGGGTGATCAGCAGGACGCCCACGTCACCGGCGGCGCGGTAGCGGTTGACGCCCTCGGAGACCACCCGCAGCGCGTCGACGTCCAGCCCGGAGTCGGTCTCGTCGAGCACCGCGAAGCGGGGCTTGAGCAGCGAGAGCTGCAGCACCTCGTGGCGCTTCTTCTCCCCGCCCGAGAAGCCCTCGTTGACGCTGCGCTCGGCGAAGTCCGGGTCGATGTCGAGGTCGGTCATCGCGCCCTTGACCTCCTTGACCCAGGTCCGCAGCTTGGGCGCCTCGCCGCGCACGGCGGTGGCCGCCGAGCGCAGGAAGTTGGCCATCGACACGCCGGGGACCTCGACCGGGTACTGCATGGCCAGGAACAGCCCGGCGCGGGCCCGCTCGTCGACGGTCATGGCCAGGATGTCCTGGCCGTCCAGGGTGACCGTGCCGGCGGTGATCTCGTACTTGGGGTGCCCGGCGATCGCGTAGGCCAGCGTCGACTTGCCGGACCCGTTCGGGCCCATGATGGCGTGCGTCTCGCCGGAGCGGACGGTGAGGTCGACCCCGGTGAGGATCTCCTTCGGGCCACCCTCGGTGGCCACGTTGACGTGCAGGTCCCTTATCTCCAGGGTGGACATGTCTGTGAGTGCTCCGCTGTCTGTTGCCGGGTGTGGTGGGGGTGCGTCAGGCGCCGGTCACGGCGAGTTCGGCCTCGATGGCCTCCTCCAGCCGCGCGCGCAGCTCGGGGACGCCGATCCGGGACAGGATCTCGCCGAAGAAGCCGCGGACGACGAGCCGGCGGGCCACGTCCTCCGGGATGCCCCGGCTCTGCAGGTAGAACAGCTGCTCGTCGTCGAACCGGCCGGTGGCGCTGGCGTGGCCGGCGCCGGCGATCTCGCCGGTCTCGATCTCCAGGTTGGGCACCGAGTCGGCCCGGGCGTGCGCGGTGAGCACCAGGTTGCGGTTGAGCTCGAAGGTGCGGGTGTTCTCCGCGGCAGCCCGGATCAGCACGTCGCCGATCCACACGGTGCGGGCGTCCGGGGTGCCGGCCGCCCCCTGCAGGGCGTTCTTGTAGATCACGTTGGAGGTGCAGTCCGGCACCGCGTGGTCGACCAGCAGCCGCTGCTCCAGGTGCTGGCCGGCGTCGGCGAAGCCCAGCCCGGCCAGCTCGGCGTCGCCGCCGGGGCCGCGGTACTTCACCGTCTGGGTGATCCGGACCAGGTCGCCGCCGAGCGAGACCGCGGTCGCCCGCAGCACGGCGTCGCGGCCGATCGACAGGTGCTGGGCGCCCGCGTGCACGGCGTCGTCGGCCCACTCCTCGGTGACCACCAGGGTCAGCCGCGAGGAGTCGGCCAGCACGACCTCCAGGTTGTCGGCCAGCGCGCCGGAGCCCCGCTGCTCGACGACCACGGTCGCCGAGGTGTTCGGGGTGGTGCGCAGCTGGATGTGGCCGGCCGCGGTGACCCCCGCCCCCGGACCGGTCACGGTGATCGTGACCGGGGCCGGGGTGCTGTCCAGGGTGACCACGGTGGCCTCGCGGAACGCCGACCAGGCCGCGGCCGCGACCCGGTCGGCCGGGACGCCGCCCTCGCCGATCCGGCTGTCGTCACGGCCGACGGTCTCGACCGTCACGCCCTCGCCCGGTGTCACCGCGACCTGCGCGGTGCCCTCGAACGCGGCGCCGTCGTGCAGGCCGCGCAGCCGGCGCAGCGGGGTGAACCGCCAGTTCTCCTCGCGGCCGCCGGGGACCTCGAAGGCCTCGACGTCGTAGGCGGTGAACCGCTCGCTGGCCGAGGCCAGCGGCTTGGAACCCTGCCCCTCCTTGGCGCCGGCCAGCTCGGGAGCCAGGCCGGCGACCTCGGGTGCGGTGTCGGGGACCGTCATCCGACCGAGCCCTCCATCTGCAGCTCGATGAGCCGGTTGAGCTCCAGCGCGTACTCCATCGGCAGCTCGCGGGCGATCGGCTCGATGAACCCGCGGACCACCATGGCCATCGCCTCGTCCTCGGTCAGGCCCCGGCTCATCAGGTAGAAGAGCTGGTCGTCGCTGACCTTGGAGACGGTCGCCTCGTGGCCCATGGTCACGTCGTCGTTGCGCACGTCGACGTAGGGGTAGGTGTCCGAGCGGCTGATCGTGTCGACCAGCAGCGCGTCGCACTTGACCGTGGAGCGCGAGTGGTGCGCCTTCGGGTTGACCTGCACCAGGCCGCGGTAGGAGGTGCGGCCACCGCCGCGGGCCACCGACTTGGAGATGATCGTCGAGGACGTGTGCGGGGCCAGGTGGACCATCTTGGCCCCGGCGTCCTGGTGCTGGCCCTCGCCGGCGAAGGCGATCGAGAGCACCTCGCCCTTGGCGTGCTCGCCCATCAGCCACACGGCCGGGTACTTCATGGTGACCTTGGAGCCCAGGTTGCCGTCGACCCACTCCATGGTCGCGCCGGCCTCGGCCTTGGCCCGCTTGGTGACCAGGTTGTAGACGTTGTTCGACCAGTTCTGGATGGTCGTGTAGCGGCACCGGCCGCCCTTCTTGACCACGATCTCCACGACCGCCGAGTGCAGCGAGTCGGACTTGTAGATCGGCGC
>JASLAP010000093.1 GCA_030147065.1 Pseudonocardia sp.
CCATCCCGGGTTCAAATCCCGGAGCCTCCGCGCACGACAACTGAACACACGCACCCGTAGCTCAACGGATAGAGCATCTGACTACGGATCAGAAGGTTAGGGGTTCGAATCCCTTCGGGTGCACGTCTGGTTGAGACACCGCTCTGCCGCGCCGCCCCGACGGGGGAGGCGCGGCAGAGTCGTCACCGGGTCACGACGCGATCGGCGGCGACGGTTCGTAGGCGTCCCGGACGGTGAGGGCGCCCGTGCGCGTCTCGTGCGGCCCGGTGCCGGGCCGGATGTCGGCGCTCGCGATGTTCGGCTCCGGGGTGTCGAGCGAGACGTCGGTCGCGGCGAGGACGCGGACCACGTCGAGGCCTCGTTCGCCCGGGGTGCGGGGCCGGGAGCCCGTGCGGATGCACTCGAGGAAGTGCTCGTCCTGGACCATCAGCGGTTCCTCGAACGGGATGTAGGGCGAGACGATGTCGCCGGTGCGGTAGGTGACCGGCAGCGCCTGGGCGTCCTCCGGGTCGTCGATCGACTCGACGTCGACGCCGATGTCGTAGATGCGGATGCGCTCGTTGTCCGACATGTCGTCGTACACCGCCATCCGCCGCTCCCCGACCACGGTCACCTGGCGGACCTTGTTGGGGGTCAGCCAGCTGACGTGGACGTAGGCGCGCGTGCCGGACACGGGGAAGTCGAGCCGCAGGTACGCGACGTCGACGTGCTGGTCGCTGATGCTGTTGTGCGCCCAGACCTGCGTCGACTCGGGGAGCTCGTCGAGTACGTAGGAGATGATCGAGATGTCGTGCGGGGCGAGGTCCCAGATGACGTTGACGTCGCTCTGGTAGCGGCCGAGGTTGAGGCGGGCGCTGTCGATGTAGAGGACCTGGCCGAGTTCTCCGGACCTGACCAGCTCCCGGAGCTTCCAGACCGCGGCGTTGTACTCGAAGGTGTGTCCGACCATCAGCCGGACGTCCTGACGAGCCGCGATCTCGACCAGCATCTCCGCGTCGGCGACGCTGGTCGCCAGCGGCTTCTCCACGAGAACGTGCTTGCCGGCCTCGAGGGCACGGCGCGCCACCTCCGCGTGGGTGGACGGAGGCGTGGCGACCACGACGGCGTCGACGTCGTCGAGGACCTCCTCCAGGTCCGAGGCCAGGCGGACCGACGCGTGGTGATCCGCCGCGACCCTCAGCCGGTCGAGGGAGGCGTCAACGACGATCACCTCCACCCCAGGGCTGCTGGTGAGCACGCGGACGTGTTTGGCTCCCCAGTAGCCGTAACCGACGACGGCGATGGTCTGCGGACGGTCGTAGGCGCTCACGGCGTGCTCCAGGTGAGGTGACGGCGGGTCGGGCGGATGCCGCGCACGGGTGCCGTGGTGGAAGAGGAAGAGGGGACGGGAGCCGACCGCGTGATCGGCGGGGAGATGCGCATGGGGGGACTCATTCGTGTGGGCGCGGACGCGGAGATCGGCGTCCGGCAGGAGCGGACCGAGTGTCAGGACGGCGACGCCGCAACTCAGTCGGGACGCGCTCCCGGGTCGGCGGCCGTGCCGTCCGGGTGCCCGAGGACCCCCGAGCCGGAATGCGCTCCACCGGTGATCGAGGCGCTCGCGGAGTCGCTGCGCAGGTAGGTGTGGCCGTCATCCGACGGGTGCTGCGGACCGCCCCCGCAGGCCGCGCCGCCCATCGACGTCACCGTCTGCGCCGGCGCCGGCGGGGAGACGGGAAGCGGAACGGTCAGGGGCAGCGGAGCGGAATCGGCCGGATGGCCGGCCGGCTGGACGGCGAGGCCGATGGACGGCGGCGCGTCCGGAGGCTCGAACAGGGACGCACCGGGGCCGCGGAACTGCGGGTCCGGCACGACACACGGGTGTACCGGCGCGTCGAAGGACACCGGTTGGTCATTGGTCGACGCCACGGGCGTCCGGTTCTCCGGTCGCACGTCGACGGGCGCGTCCGTGCTCGGGGACGGCGGAGGCTGCGCCGGTGGACCCGGTGCAACGGCCGACTCGGAGTCGGGCGTTCCCTCGTCGGCCGGCTGCTCGTCCGCCGTGCCCCGGTCGGTTGCCTGGGGAGCGGCGGGAGGGTCCGCCGCCGGCGACGGACCCGGCGTCCCCCGTCCGACCGGCTCGCTCGGACGTGCGGGCTCCTGTTCCGGGCCACGGACAGGGGCGTCCGGACGCTCGTTCCCCGACGGTCGATCGTCCTGTCCGGCCGGGCGGGACGGCTCGTGCGGTCGAGTGCCGTTCCCGTTCGATCGTGGCGGCTCGTGACCGTTCGGTGCAGCAGCGCCCGGCGCGGGGGGCGGTCCCGGGGGGCGCGATCCATCGGCCGCGTCGTCCTGGTCCGCCGGCTGTCCCTGCCCGCGGTTCGGCACCGGGTGTGCCGGGGAGGCGGTCGCCGGGTCAGCGGCCGGAGCGCCCGGCGACGCGGGCGGCCCGGCGCCGCGGCCGTTTCCCGGAGCAGCGCTCGAGGAGCCGGCCACGGCGATGAGTGCCATCCAGAGCGCCGCGGCGAAAACTCCGACGACGAGGAGCCGCAGGAGCAAGGGCGGGGTCGGTCGAAGGCAGGTGGGGTCGCCGGGCGCGACGAGGTCGTCGGCCCGGGGAGTAGCCCGGTTGCGCAGCGGCACCAACCCTCCCAACCCCCGGTCGTGGCGGCAGCGACCGGCGGCCGGCCGGTCCGCCTGTTCAGACGTCTAGCGG
>JASLAP010000095.1 GCA_030147065.1 Pseudonocardia sp.
TGCGGGTCGGCGAGCAGGTCCGGCGCGGGGCCCTGGATGTGCACCCGGCCGAGGTCGAGCACGCAGCCGATGTCGGCGGTCTCCAGCGCGCGCCGGGCGTTCTGCTCGACCAGCAGGATCGCGATCCCGGCCGCGCGCATCCGCCCGACCTGCTCGAACACCACCGACGTGGTCCTCGGGTCCAGGCCCATCGACGGCTCGTCGAGCAGCAGCACGGTCGGGTCGACCATCAGCGAGCGGGCGAACTCGACCTGCTTCTGCTGGCCGCCCGACAGCAGCCCGGCCAGCGACTTCCAGCGCTGCGCGACGACCGGGAACAGCTCCTGGACGAACGCGATCCGCTCGGCCACCCGGGCCCGGTCGGACACGGTGTACGCGCCGAGCCGGACGTTCTCCTCCACGGTCATCTCGCGGAACACGCTGTGCCCCTGCAGCACGTGGGCCAGCCCGGCGCGCAGCATCTGCTGCGGGCCGTACCCGGTCACGTCGCGGCCGGCGACCCGGATGCTGCCCGAGCGCGGGGACAGCATCCCGCTGGCCACCTTGAGCACGGTGGACTTGCCGGCACCGTTCGGGCCGACCAGGCAGACCACCGTCCCGGCCGGGACGGTCACGGTCAGCCCGCGCAGGACCATCGCGGCCCGGCCGTAGCCCGCCTCGATGTCACGCAGTTCCAGCAGCGGCTCCGGCGCGGCCGCGGATCCCGGGTCAGACACCGAGGTACGCCTCCAGCACCGCGGGGTCCGCGCGGACCTCGTCCGGCGGTCCGGCGGCGATCGGGCGGCCGCGGTCGAACACCACGACGTGGTCGGACAGGCTCATCACCAGCTCCATGTTGTGCTCGACGACGATGAACGTGCGGCCCTCCGCGTTCAGCTCGCGGACCAGCACCGCGATCCGCTCGATCAGCGCCGGGTTCACCCCGCCGGCCGGCTCGTCGAGCATGATCGTCTCGGGTTCGGCCATCAGCACCCCGGCCAGCTCCAGCAGCTTCTGCTGGCCGTAGGACAGGTCGCGGGCCTCGGCGTGCTCCAGGTGGTCGATGCCCACCCGGTGCAGCCAGCCGCGGGCGCGCTCGACCTCCGCGGCCGAGCGGGCGCCGCGCAGCAGCCCGGCGATCCCCCGCCCGCGGTGCGCGACCAGCACGTTCTCCAGCGCGGTCATCCGCGGGAAGACCCGGCACAGCTGGAAGCTGCGCCCGATCCCGGCCGCCGCCACCTGGTGCGGGGCGGTGCGGGTGATCGACGTGCCGCGGTAGGTCACGGTGCCGGCGTCCGGGCGGATCATCCCGGTGACGCAGTTGAAGAAGGTGGTCTTGCCCGATCCGTTCGGCCCGATCAGCGCGTTGATCTCGCCGTGCCGGAACTCGACGGTGGCGTCGTCGACCGCGCGGACGCCGCCGAAGGACTTGGTCAGCCCCGCCGTGACCAGCCCGGTCTGCGCGGTGGTCGTCATCGCCTCGCCTCCGTCCGCTCGGCGGGCACCTCGGGCTCGACCGGCGCCGATCCCCGGTCGCGCAGCTCGGCCGCGCTGACCTCGCGGATGGACGCCTGCTGCGGGCGGAACCGGGCCAGCAGCTGCGCCACGGCGGGGATGACGCCGTCGGGCATGAACAGCACCACGACCGCCAGCAGCAGCCCGGTGGCCACCAGGTGGAACTGGGTGTCCCCGTAAGCGATCTTGAAGTACTCGATGGCGGTGCCCACCACCAGCGCGCCCAGCACCGGGCCGAACAGGTGGCGCACCCCGCCCAGCAGGGCCATCAGCACCAGGTAGGAGCCGAACAGGATGGAGAACTGGAAGATCGGGTCCAGGTCGCCGAACCACAGCGCGTAGAGCCCGCCGCCGAGCGCGGTGAACGTCGCCGAGACGACGAACGCGACCAGCTTGTAGCGGAAGGTCGGCACGCCGAGGGCCTGGGCCTTGTCCTCGTCCTCGCGCACGGCCTTGAGGCCCAGCCCGAACCGGGACCGGTCGATCGCCCACCAGACCGCGAGCACCGCGGCCAGCAGCGCCGCGAACAGGTAGAAGAACACCAGGTGGTGCTCGGGGCGCAGGAGGTCGGGGAACGGGCGCGGCACGACCAGCCCGTTCGAGCCGCCGGTGAAGTCCCCCCAGCTCTGGAACACCAGCAGCAGGACCAGCACCAGCGCGATGGACACGATCACGAACGACGCCCCGCGCACGCGCAGCGCGGCGATCCCGATCGGCACCGCCAGCGCGGCGACCAGCACCCCGGCCAGCGCCAGGGCCAGGAAGCTCGGCACCCCCGCCCGGACGATCAGCAGTCCGGTGCCGTAGGCGCCCAGCCCGAACCAGGCGGCGTGGCCCAGGGAGATGTAGCCGGTGAACCCGCCGACCACGTTCCACGACGTGGCCAGCGCCGCGTAGGACAGCACGACCACGGCGGCGGACAGGATGTAGGGGTTCGGGGCCACGAACGGGAAGGACAGCAGCAGCGCCGCTCCCCCGACCAGCGCGGCCAGCCGCACCCTAGAAGCGCTGGGCAAGGCGACCTCCGAAGAATCCCTGCGGCCGCAGCATGAGCGTGCCGAACAGCGCCAGGTAGAAGACGGTCTGCGCCCACGTGGTGCCCAGCGGCAGCTGCAGCAGGCTCTGCCCGATGCCCAGCACCATGGCCGCGATCGCCGCCCCCGGGATGCTGCCGAGCCCGCCGACCACGATGATCGCCATCAGCGGGCCGATCCAGTGCCAGTGCAGCGACGGGTAGATCGTGGAGTCCAGCGAGAGCGCGGCCCCGCCGATCGCGGCGGTGGCCAGGCCCAGTCCGAACCCGTAGCCGGCCACCTTGTCGGTGTCGATGCCGATCAGCCGCGCCGCCTGCGGGTGCTGGATCGTGGCGCGCAGCGCCTGGCCGAACCGGCTGCGGGTGAGCAGCAGGTACAGCGCGAGCAGTGACAGCGCGGCGAGCCCGAACGCGATCAGCTTGACGACCGCCACCTGGGCTCCGAACACCTGGATGCTCGCGGCGCCGTAGGACAGCTGCACCCGCCGCTGGGTGCCGGAGTAGACGAACCCGAGCATCCCTTCGATCGCGAGCGCCACCGCGAACGTCAGCAGCACCGACATCATCG
>JASLAP010000201.1 GCA_030147065.1 Pseudonocardia sp.
GTGGTCGAACTCGGTGTCGTCCCGGGGTTCGCCGTGCAGGTTCGGCACGTCCTGACCGGCCGCCCGCCGGCGCAGCCAGATCCGCTCGACCTTCGCCATGTGCCGGACCAGCCCGAGCAGCGACAACGTGGACGGCGGGACCGGGCGCGCGGCGAGCTGCTCGGCGGTCAGACCGGCGCAGATCCGCAGCAGCGTCTCCCGGTGCGTGGCCAGGTAGCCCTCCACGAGCGCGCGGTCGTCGCCGGTCATCGGGCCGTCGGTGAGCAGGCCGGTACGGGGGGCGGGGTCGGGGGACGTCCACGTCACGACGGCATCCTCGCGCACCGCTGCGGCCCCGGTCGTCCGGTTTCCTCCCGGCCGCTGGGCCGCGGCGGGTTGCGCGGGCACCGCAACGTCGGCGGCACCGGCCGGTTGCCCGACGCCCGCCGGGCCGGACGAAGCGCTCAGGTGCGGACGGCGTGCTCGGTGCGCTTCGCCTCGTACCAGCTCTCGCCCACGGGCTCGCCGGCCAGGTTCCAGCTCCAGGAGACGGTCGGCGTGATGCGCATGTACGTGCCCGGGCCGACCATCCCGACGCGCTCGAACGGCTGCTCGGCGTGACCGTAGATCCGGATGCCCCGGGCGATGAACGGGTCGAACGAGGGCAGGTCGTCGATCACCAGGGAGACCTTGTGGTTGCCCGCGGCGACGTTGCGGAACTTGCGGGTGCGGACGACCGTCCCGCCGCCCCCGACCCAGAAGAACGTGCCGTCGAACTCCACGGCGACCGGCACGACGTCGGGTTGGCCGTCCGCGTCGACGGTCGCCAGGCGGGCGGTCCCGTGCGCGCGGAGGTAGGCGACCTCTTCCTCGCTGAACGACATGTGCGCTCCTCTCCCGTGCCGGCCGGCTCGGCGGGTTGGACCTCACCGCCCGGCAGAACTCATCGCGCACATCCTGGCCGGGTCGCGCGGGCCTGCTCGCGCAGCCCGTGGTGTGCCGTCGCAGCGCGCCGACACGCTGCGAGTGCCCCTCACGGGCTGCGCCACCCGCGACGGGCTGCGCGAACCCGGCAGACCCGGCCGGGGCGGGTGAGCTCAGGGTGGGGTGGTGCGGCGGAGGGTGCGGGGTGGGTGGCCGAACCAGCGGCGCGCGGCCCGGGTCAGCGCGGACTGCTCGGTCAGCCCGACCATCGCCGTCACCTGCCCGAACGGCAGGTCGGTCCCGGTGATCAGGCGGTGGGCGGTGTCCCGGCGGACCCCGTCGAGGACCGCCTCGAACGTCGTCCCCTCGGCGGCCAGGTGCCGCTGCAGCGTGCGCGGGTGCAGGCGGAGCAGCCGGGCGACGTGGCCGAGGTGCACCGGGGACGACCCCAGCGCCTGTCCCAGCAGCACCCGGACCTGCCCGGTCACGGTCTGGCCGGGGGCGGTGAAGTGGGCGGCCATGTAGTCCAGGACGACGTCGCGCAGCATCCGGTCGCCGCCGACCACCGGCGTCGCGCCGATCCCGGCGGGCACCCGCAGCACCGCGACGGCCCGGTCGAACCGCACGTCGGCGCCGAAGAAGCCGGTGTAGCGGGGCACCGGCGCGAGCGGAGGGTGCGGCAGGTGCACCGAGCGCAGCCCGTACGGCCCGCCGTGCAGCAGCAGGATGATCCGGTGGAACAGCCCCAGCCCCAGGTCGACGACCTGCGGCGGCAGCCGGTCGGGCCCGGTGCTGTCGTAGCGGATGCCGATCACGCCGGGGCGGCCCTCCGGGTCGTCGACGCGGTCCACGCGCAGCGCGGGGCTGTGCACGAACAGGAACCGGCTGGTGCAGTCCAGGGCGTCGCCGAAGGTCGGGGAGTTCTCGATGGCGATGGCCAGCGGGCCGAGCACGCCGGCGTCCTGCTGCTCGGCGAGCCGCAGCCCCAGGTCCGGGCAGGTCAGCTCGTCCGCCGCGATCTCCAGGAGGCGGGCCGCGGTGCCGGCCCGGATCACCGCGTCGTCGCTGTCCAGGGCGTCTGGCGGTACGCCGAAGCGGGCCAGCAGCGCGGCGCCGTCGCCGCCGAGCCGGTCGACCAACGGGACGAGCCCGCGCAGGCCGGCCGCGCGCACCATCGGGTCCATGTCGCACAAAGGTAAACAACTGTCGCGTGCGGGCAAGTCTCGTCACCCCGACGGCGGCAGACTGGGTCGACGCCCAGTCGAAGGAGCCTGCGCAGTGACCACCCCGCCCAGCCCGCCCGACCACGTCGACGTCCTGATCATCGGCGCCGGCCTGTCCGGCGTCGGCGCGGCCTGGCGGCTGCAGCAGTCCCGCCCCGCCGCGACCTACGCGATCCTGGAGGCCCGGGACGCGATCGGCGGCACCTGGGACCTGTTCCGCTACCCCGGCATCCGCTCCGACTCGGACATGTTCACCCTCAGCTACCCGTTCCGGCCGTGGCGCGGGGAGGACTCCATCGCCTCCGGTGCGAACATCCGCACCTACATCCGGGAGACCGCGGCCGAGGCCGGGATCGACCGGCACATCCGGTTCGGGACGAAGGTCGTCGGGGCGTCCTGGTCGACGGCGGACGCGCGGTGGACCGTCCGGGCCGAGGCCACCGGCGCCGACGGCACCAGCACGCACACCTGGACCTGCGACTTCCTCTACCTGTGCACCGGCTACTACAGCTACGACCACGGCTACCAGCCGGACTTCCCCGGGCTCGCCGACTACCGGGGCCGGTTCGTGCACCCGCAGTCCTGGCCCGAGGACCTCGACCACGCCGGCAAGCGCGTGGTGGTGATCGGCAGCGGGGCCACCGCCGTCACGCTGGTACCCGCCATGGCCGAGACGGCCGAGCACGTCACGATGCTGCAGCGCTCGCCGTCCTACCTGACCGCGCTGCCCGCCAAGGACGCCCTGGCCGACACGGCCCGCCGGTACCTGCCGGCCGGCCTCGCCCACCGCCTGGTGCGGGCCAAGAACGTGCTGTTCACCCAGGCCTTCTACCAGCTCGCCCGGCGTCGTCCGGAGCGGGTGAAGAAGCTGCTGCGCTCGGTCGCCCTGCGGTTCGTGCCCGACCCGGCCTACGTCGACGAGCACTTCACACCGCACTACGACCCCTGGGACCAGCGGCTGTGCCTGGCCCCGGACGGCGACTTCTACCGGGCCATCACCGGCGGCCGGGCGTCGGTCGTCACCGACCGGATCGACCGGTTCGTCGGGACCGGGATCCGGCTGGCGTCCGGGAAGGTGCTCGACGCCGACGTCGTCGTGTCGGCGACCGGGCTGGAGATGCTGGCGTTGGGCGGCCTCGACCTGACCGTCGACGGCGAGCGCGTCGACCCCGGCGCCACCGTCGCGTACCGCGGCGTGATGCTCGGCGGGGTGCCCAACCTGGCCTACTCCATCGGCTACGTGAACGCCTCCTGGACGCTGCGCTCGGACCTGTCCGCCCGCTACGTCTGCCGCTTGCTGGCACACATGGACCGGCACGGCTACGCCGCCGCGACACCGGTGGCCGACTCCGTGCGCGCCGAGCGGCCGCTGCTCGACCTGACCTCCGGTTACGTGCAGCGCGCCGCCGACCGGTTCCCCCGGCAGGGCGACCGCGCGCCGTGGACGGTGCGCCAGAACTACCCGGCCGACCTGCTCGGGATGTTCCGCGCCGACGTCCGCCGCGACATGCGCTTCACGCCCCGCACCGCCGCCGCCCGCCCCGCCGCCGAATCGGAGAAGATCGCCTCATGAGCCGCACTCCGTACCGCTTCGCCGAGCGCACCGCCGTCCTCACCGGGGCCGCGAGCGGCATCGGCGAACAGCTCGCCTACGGGCTCGCCCTGCGCGGCAGCGACCTGGTGCTGCTCGACCGCGACGGGCCCGGCCTGGAGAAGGTCGCCGACACCGTCCGCGCCGCGCACCCGGGCGTCACCGTCGAAACCCTGGTCGTCGACCTGGGCGACCGGGAGGCCGCCACGGCCGCCGCGCGGCGGATCCGCGACGACCACCCGCGGATCGGGCTGCTGGTCAACAACGCCGGGGTGGCCCTCGGCGGGCGCTTCGAGCACCTCGGACTCGACGAGTTCGAGTGGCTGATGGACATCAACTTCCGGGCCCCGGTGCTGCTCACCCACCACCTGCTGCCGGCGCTGCTCGCCGAGCCGGGCAGCCACCTGGTCAACGTCTCCAGCCTGTACGGGCTGATCGCGCCGCCCGGGCAGTCGGCGTACTCGTCGAGCAAGTTCGCGCTGCGCGGGTTCAGCCAGGCGCTGCGCGCCGAGCTCGCCGGGCGGGTCGGCGTCACCACCGTGCACCCGGGCGGCATCCGCACGAAGATCGCCGAGAGCGCCCGGATCGCCGCCGCGGCCCCGCGCGCGGAGATCGAGCAGGGCCGTGAGGCGTTCGACAAGCTGCTCAGCTACCCGCCGGAGAGGGCCGCCGAGGAGATCCTGGACGGCGTCGAGCGGCGCCGGGCCCGGGTGCTCATCGCGGCCAGCGCCAAGATCCCCGACGTGCTGGCCCGGCTGCTGCCCGCCGGGCACATGGCGGTGCTCGCCGCGATCACGACGGTCGCGGGGCGGGCCGCCACCCGGCGCGCCCGCGCGGGCCGGACCACGGACCGACGCCCGGTCCGGGCTGCGAGCGGGCCGGCGACGGGGGCCGGCACCGGGCCGGACGCGGGCGGACGATGAGCAGCACCGCGGCGCCGGTCACGACCGAGGGGATCCGGTTCGTCACCGTCGACGGCGCGTCGATCCGGGTGCGCGAGACCGGGCGGCCCGACCGGCCCACCGTGCTGGCGCTGCACGGGATCGGCCGCAGCCTGGAGGACTGGGCGCCGCAGCACGACCGGCTCTCCGACCACCGCCGGGTGATCAGCGTGGACCTGCCTGGCTTCGGGTTCTCCGACCGGCTGCCCGGCCCGATCACCCTGCCGGCGCTGGCCGACGGCGTGCTGGCGACCCTGGACGCGCTCGGCGAGACCGGTCCGCTGCACGTCCTGGGCAATTCGCTCGGCGGCGCGGTCGCGTTGCAGATGCTCGCCCGCCAGCCCGACCGGGTCCGCACGCTGACGCTGGTCAACAGCGCCGGGTTCGGCAAGGAGGTGGCCATCGCGCTGCGGCTGCTGGCCGTCCCCGGGCTGGGCCGGCGGCTGCTGCGCGGCGACCGGCGGGCCGCCCGGCGGGCCGAGGAGTCGCTGTTCGTGGACCACTCGTTCGTCACCGACGAGCGCCTCGACCTCGCCGTCGCGCTGGCGAACCGGTCCGGGACCAGCGAGGTGTTCCTGGAGGCGGCGAACGAACTGGGCAGCTTCCGCGGGGTGCGGGCCGGCTGGCGGGCGGAGCTGCTCGACGGGATCGCCGCGCACCCCCGCCCGACCCTGCTGCTGTGGGGCGACCGCGACCTGATCCTGCCGGCGCACCACCTGCGGGTGGCCCGCGACCTGCTGCCGCACGCCCAGTCGCACGTGTTCGGCGAGACCGGGCACATGCCGCAGGTCGAGCGGGCCGACCGGTTCGCCGAGCTGGTCGGGGCGTTCCTGGAGCGGAACGAGCCGGCCGGCTAGGCGTACGCCGCGAGGATCTCGCGGTGCAGGTCGAGCAGCCGCGGGACGTCGGCCCGCTCGGCCCGGGCCATCCCGCACTCGGTGCAGATCCCCCACGGCGCGGTGCCCGCGGGCAGGTACCGGTCGACCAGCCCGACCTGCGCGGCGGTCGTGCCGGGCGGCTGGTCGTCCGGGTGGTAGGGCACCAGCGCCAGGTAGAGCTCGGTCGCCGGGCCGGTGCGCAGGCCGGCGAGCGGGGCGAAGAACGCCTCGTCGGCGCGGTACTGCGGCACGGTGAACGACACCCACGCCGGCTGCGTCCGCGCGGCGACGGCGTTGGCCAGGTCGACCTGGGTGCCGAGCGTCTTCGGCTCCACCATGTGCACGTGCCCGGCGTCGCCGTAGCAGAGGTGCAGCCCGGCCGGGACGTCGTCGGGGACGTGGCCGAGCAGCTCGGCGAGCTGCCCGGCCGTCGCGTCCACGCTGTCCGGCGCCCACTCCACGGTGACCGTCTCCACGGCCGCGTCCCACTGCACGGCCAGGTCGTCGTGCGGGACGGTCGCGAGCACCCGGTCGAGGTCGGCGAGCAGCGCGCGACCGTAGGAGGGCACCAGGCGGTCGCGGTCGGCCGGGTCGACGAGGTAGCCGACCGCGGTCGGCGTCGGGTACTCGACCTGGAACCGCACCCCGTCGGGGATCACCCCCTCCGCCCGCAGCCGGCGGAAGATCGCGTAGGACGCGGTGTACTCGGCCGCGTAGCCGAGGTCGGGCCAGGCGACGGCGTCGGGATCGGTGCCGGCGGCCAGCCGGACCGTCGGGCCACCGGCGTACGGGCCACCGGCCCCGGGTTCCGGTTCGACGGCCTCCAGACCGGGCGTGGCCAGCAGCCGCGGCAACTGGTAGCCGGTCCAGCCGCCCCGCTCGCCGGTCTCGCCGTCGGGCAGCCGGCGCAGCCCGTGCGGGACGCGCCCGACCAGCGCGCGCAGGACGGTCTCGGTGTCGGGCAGGTTGACCCCGCCGTTGAAGTGGACGGCGATCGGTGGCATGGGGAGCTCCTCGTCTGGTGGGTTCGACGCCCACGGTGGCAGCAGTAGCGGTCAACCCCGGTCCGCTACTCCGGCGGGGTTCTCGACGCGCACCTCGTGGCCCGGCGTCCGGTCCCACTGCTCGAGGCTGCGGTGGCCGCGACCCGTCCCGTCGGCAGGCCGCGCCAGATGCCTCGTCCGACCGCGGAGCTCGTCGGGCGGGAGGTCGTTGACTCGGCGATCCGGGCTGCAATATATTGCATAACGCGTCCGTGGGAGGTCGGTTGGAGGTCCCCGCACCACCTGGCCGGGCGGGAGTCGCCCGTCTCCGGATGACCTCGAGCAGCACGGACCTGGCCAGGAAGGCGTCGGTCCCGCCGGGCGGGGAGCCGCGCAGCGACCCGGACGGTGGTGACGGCGGAGATGCGGACCGCGATGGTGGGCACGGCACTGGTCGGCAGGGCCGCGGAGATCGACGCGCTGGACCGCCTGCTCCTCGGGATCCGCGACCGGGGTACCGCCGTCCTGCTCCGCGGCGAAGCCGGGATCGGCAAGTCCGCTCTGCTGCAGCACGCGTGCGGATCGGCCGCCGGGCGCGGGGTGCGGGTCCTGAGGACGACGGGGGTCGAGTCCGAGACGACTCTGCCGTTCGCCGGCCTGCACCAGCTCGTCCGACCGCTGCTCGGCCACCTCGGCGCCCTGCCCCCGCCGCAACGTCGCGCCCTGGAGGCCGCGTTCGGCATGGCGGACGGCGCCGCACCCGAGCTGTTCCTGATCGGGTTGGCGGCGCTGAGCCTGATCAGCGACACCGCCGCCGTCCAGCCGACGCTGCTGGTCGTCGACGACGCGCACTGGCTCGACCGGCCCAGCGCCGAGGTCCTCGGGTTCGTCGCGCGGCGGCTGGAGTCCGAGCCCGTCGTGCTGGTGGCAGCGCAGCGTGACGACTTCCCGGCCGTCCTGGACGGCCCTCGGCTGGTCGAGTGCCGCGTCCACCGGCTGGACGGCAGCGCGGCCGAGGAGCTGCTGGCCCTGCGGGCACCCCGACTCGACCCCGCCGCACGACGCCGCCTGCTGTCCGAGGCGGCGGGCAACCCGCTCGCCCTCGTGGAGTTGCCCCTGACGGTCGCCCGGGACGAGTGCGCCGGCCTGACGCTGACCGCCCGGCTGGAGCAGGCGTTCGCGGCCCGGCTCCCCGGGCTGCCCGGCCCGACCCGCGCGCTGCTCCTCGTCGCGGCCCTGAACGACGGACGCGCACTGGGCGAGACGCTCGCGGCAGCTTCCGCGCTCACCGGCGAGCGGGTCACCGTGGAGGCGCTCACGCCGGCCGTCGAGGTCCAGCTCATCGAGTCCGACGGGGCCGACGTGGCGTTCCGGCACCCGCTGGTCCGCCACGCGATCCGGCAGCGGTCCACCACGGCCGACCAGCAGCGTGCGCACGCGGCCCTGGCGCAGACGCTCGGCGACGTCGACCGCCGGGTCCTGCACCGGGCGGCGGCATGTGCCGAACCGGACGACGCAGTGGCCGCCGACCTGGAGGCCGCGGCGACCCGCGCTGAACGCCGGGGTGGCGTGGCCGCCGCGGAGGCGGCACTCGAACGCGCCGCCCGGTTGACCGCCGACCCTCAGCGGCGCGTCGAACGCTACCTGCGAGCGGCCGAACTGGCCTACGAGCGTGGACGACCCGACATCGTCGACCGGCTCCTGCACGAGACCGCGTCGATCGAGGTCCCGGCGGCGGTGCGGACCCGGATGACCTGGATCCGGGACAGCTTCGACGAGGGTATCCACGACGTCCGCGCGGGCACCCGGATGCTGGCCGACCTCGCCGCCGCGGCTGCCGATGACGGCCGGACCGACCTGGCGCTGAAGTTCCTGTACGGCGCGGCCCTGCGCTGCTGGTGGGCCGAGCCGGGCCCGGCAGCGCGCAACCGCGTCGTCGAGGTCGCCGATCGGATCCCCGTCGAACCGGACGACCCGCGGCTGCTGGCGGTGCTCGCGTTCGCCGCCCCGTTCGAGCGAGGGCCGGTCGTCCACGAACGGCTGCGCGCCACTGCGGAGGGGCCGGTCGACGCGGACCGGGCCCGCCTCGCGGGCAACGCGGCCACCGTCGTGGGTGCTTTCGACGTCGCCGTCGAGCTCCTGACGTCGTCGCTGGCCGATCTCCGGGCGGAAGGCCGGCTGGGGCTGCTGGCCCGGGCCCTGGTGCAGCAGGGGTGGAGCGCGCTGCACGTCGGGCGCCTCGACCTGGCCGCCACCGCGGCCGACGAGGCCACCCGACTGGCCGCGGACACCACCCAGCCCCTCATCAGGGCCATCGCGCTGGTCATCCGGTCGGTGGTCTCGGCGTTGCGGGGCGGCGAGGACGCCGGGGCGCTCGCGGCCGAGGCCGAGCAGGTGGGCCTGCAGGTCAATTCCAACGCCGTGCTGGCAGCGGTCCAGTTCGCCCGGGGCGCGGCCGCCCTCGATCGCGGCCGGCACCAGGCGGCCTGGGACCACCTGATCCGGATGCACGACCCCGCCGACCCCGCGTACCACGAGGTGGTCCGCACCTTCTCGATCGGCGATCTGGTGGAGGCCGCCGTCCACAGCGGGCACCGGACCGAGGTGGAGCCGCTCCTCGGCCGGCTCGAGTCGATCGCGGCGCGGACGCCGTCACCCGCGCTGCACATCGGACTCCGCTACAGCCGCGCGCTCCTGGCTCCCGACGACGACGCCGACGAGCTCTTCTCCGCAGCGCTGGCGGCCGAGCTCGGCCACTGGCCCTTCGCCCGGGCCCGGGCGCAGCTCGCCCACGGAGCATGGCTGCGCAGGCGGCGGCGGGCCGCCGAATCACGGGCACCGTTGCGAGCGGCCCGGGACACCTTCGACGCCCTGGGCGCCGGTGCGTGGGGGGACCGCGCGCGCCACGAGCTGCGCGCATCCGGGGAGCACAGCCGGCCGCGAACCCCGGAGATGCGCGAGCAGTTGAGCCCGCAGGAGCTGCTCATCGCCCAGATGGCGGCGCAGGGACTGACCAACCGCGAGATCGGGGACCGGCTCTACCTCTCCCACCGCACGATCGGAACGCACCTGCACCGGCTCTTCCCCAAGTTGGGGATCACCTCGCGCAGCGCGCTCGGTGCCGCGATCGGCCGGTGAGCCGCAGCAGTCGGACCGACCGTCATCCGACGTACGCGAAGGCGGAGCCCCGCTACCTACGGTCGGTTCACCAGCGCGACGGCGTCCGATCCGGCCGCCCGGTCGCTGCGGATCCGAAGGGGAACACCGATGACTGCTGACACCCAGAGCCAGCACCCGACCGGGGAGAAGCCCACGGTGGTGCTGGTCCACGGCGCTTTCGCCGAGTCCTCGAGCTGGAACGGCGTGATCGAGCGCCTCCGGCGCGACGGCTACCCGGTCGTCGCCGCGGCCAACCCGCTGCGCGGCCTGCGCGGCGACGCCGAGAACCTGCGCAGCGTCCTGGACCACGTGAGCGGCCCGATCGTCCTGGCCGGCCACTCCTACGGCGGCTCGGTGATGAGCGAGGCGGCCGACGGGCACCCCCGGGTGCGGGCGCTGGTCTACGTGGGCAGCTTCCTGCTCGAGGAGGGGGAGAGCACCGGGGAGCTGGCCGGGAGGTTCCCCGGCAACGAGCTGGGGGCCGCGCTGGTCCCCGTCCCGGTCTCCGTCGCCGGCGGCACGACGGTGACCGACCTCTACATCCAGCCCGACAGGTTCCGGCAGGTGTTCGCCGGTGACGTCGCCCCGGAGGTCGCCGAGCTGATGGCCGCGACCCAGCGGCCCATCACCCCCGACGCGCTGGAGGAGAAGGCGACGAAGGCGGCCTGGCGGACGATCCCGTCCTGGACCCTGGTCACGCGCCAGGACCTCGCCGTCCCGGCCGAGGCGCAGCACTTCATGGCCGAGCGCGCGGGGTCCCGCGCCGTGGAGGTCGACGCCTCGCACGCCGTCGCCGTCTCGCGGCCCGACGTGGTGGCCGACCTGATCGTCGAGGCCGCTCGCGCGACGACGGGCTGATCCGATCAGCGGACGC
>JASLAP010000202.1 GCA_030147065.1 Pseudonocardia sp.
TCGCCGATCGGGGCGCCGAGCTCGGCGGCCAGCGCGGCGAGCACCGCGGTCGCGCGGGCCCGGTCCAGGCCCAGCCCGACGGCCTCGTCCAGCAGGTGCGCGTGGTCCTCGGCGACCAGCCGGTCCTCCACCAGCACCGCGGCCCGCACCCGCGGGCGCAGGTGCTCGGTGACGTCCTCGGTGACCGCGTCCAGGTAGCTCGCCACCGCCGCGTCCCCGGGCTCGATCAGCTCGGCGACGTGCACCATCAGCTCGTCCACCACCGCGCGCAGCCGCGCCGGGGGCAGCTCGCGGGCCCGGGCCCGCCAGGCCGCGGCCAGCGTGCGCACCTCGGCGGCCCCGGCGTCGGGACCGACCCCGAGCATGCCCAGCAGGGTCGGCGGCGGCGGGGCGTCGGTCAGCCGGCCCAGCTCGTCGAGCAGGCCGCGGATCTGGCGGCGGCGGTCGGCGCCGATGCCGCCCCCGGCCGGGGCGGTGGGCTTGCCGACCGGGTCCAGCAGGCGGTGCCGGCGCAGCCGCACCTCGACCTCGGCGCGCTCCAGCCCGGCCAGCGCGCCGACCTCGTAGAGGCCCTCCACCTTGTCCCGCGGCACCCCGCCGTGCCGCCCGACCAGCCGCGAGATCGCCGCGTCGAGCAGCGCGAAGCGGGCCGTATCGCGCTGCTCGCGCTGGTGGCTGACGCGCAGCACGGCCATCGAGCGCCGCCGCGGGTCGCGCAGCTCGGCGCTGCGCTCGGCGTGCCCGGCCACCAGCAGCGCCACCAGCACCCGGTACTTGGGGTGGTCGCGCTGGCGCTGCCAGAACGCCCACACCTCGTCGATCCGGGCGGCCACCGCGGCCTCGGGCAGGTCGTCGGCCACCGGCAGGTCGTAGAGCTCGAAGGGGTCCGAGGCGTCCGGCCCGCCGCGCTTCTCGACCGTGGCCAGCACCCGCTTGCGGTAGCCGTTCGGGTCGAAGGCGGGCAGCGCGCCGCCGGTCGCCGCACGGGACTCAGTCACGGCGGCGCATCCTGCCCAACTGCTCGCGCTCGCGGGCCACCTCGGCCTGCGAGAGCGTCGCCCCGGTGGTGGCGGTGAGGGTCAGCGGGATGCCGGCCTCGACGTGGAACGCGGTCACGTGCAGCACCCCGTCGAAGCCCATCTCGAAGGTCACCCGGACCTCGCTGCCCTCGTCGTGGCCCGGCGGGATCCCGGAGATCTCCCCGACGATGAGCACCTTGGCGTCCTCCGGGCGCGACGACTCGGCCTGGCCCTGCTGCTCGACCACGGTCAGCTGGATCTCGGTCTGGTTCTGGCGCATCGTGCCGTAGGAGCGGCTGGTCCGGATGGGCAGCCGGTCGTTGCGGTGCACCAGCCAGGACGGTTCCAGCCGCCCGGCCAGCGCGTTCACCGCCAGCACCCCGAACCCGCGGGAGACCACGGTGTCGACCCGGATCTCCACCGCGCGCCGGACCTGGGCCAGCGGCACGCCGTAGGCGTCGGCGACCCGGCGGCAGGCGTCGTCCAGGTCGGGGGCGGCGGCGTCCTCCAGGCTCGCGCCGTCGCGCAGCCGGCCGCGGGTGCGCAGGTCGGCCGCGACCATGCGCTCGAGCTCCTTCTTCTCCCCGAACAGCGCGGCCCCGCGGGCCACCGCCAGGTCGGGGTCGTGCAGCTGGGGGTCCAGGTCCAGCTCGGTGCGCAGCGCCTGCGCCACGGCCGGCATCCGGGACGACCCGCCGACCAGCAGCACCCGGTCGACCCGCGGCACCCCGCGGCGCCCGGCCTCGGCCAGGCAGGCCTTGGTCAGGTCGACCGTGCGGCGCAGCAGCGGCGCCGACATCTGCTCCAGCTCCGCGCGGCTCAGCGCCACCGTGGACCGGGCACCGTCGTGGGCGATCACGACCTCGGTCTTGTCCGACTCGCTGAGCTGGTGCTTGGCCCGCTCGGCGGCCAGCACCAGCGCCTGCGCGCCGGCCGAGTCGTCCAGCGGGTCCTCGGCGTCGGGGTTGTCCGCGCAGAACTGGCGGGACAGGTGCAGGGCGATCCGCTCGTCCCAGTCCGCCCCGCCGAGCTGGTGGTCGCCCTCCACCGCGAGCACCGAGATCCGGCGGTCGGCCAGCTCGATCACGGTGGCGTCGAAGGTGCCCCCGCCCAGGTCGTAGACCAGCACCGTCTCGTGCCCGGGGCCGGGCTGCTTGGCCAGGTCGGGGCTGCCGTCCAGGCGCCCGAAGCCGTAGGCCAGCGCGGCCGCGATCGGCTCGGAGAGCACGTCGACGACGTCCAGCCCGGCGTAGGTGCCGGCCAGCACGGTGGCCCGGCGCTCCTCGTCACCGAAGTAGGCGGGCACCGTGATGACCGCCGAGGTGGGCGTCTCGCCACCGGCGAACGCCGCGTCGGCGACCAGGCTCTTCAGGATCAGCGACGACACCGCCGGGGCCGACCAGGCCTTGCCGTGCGCGACGAACCGCCACTCGGCGTCGCCCATCCGGCGCTTCACCAGCGCGCACACGTGCTCGGGGTCCAGCCGTGCCTCGCGCCGCGCCCCCTCGCCGACGACGTGCTCACCGGGCGAGGCGAACAGCACCACCGACGGCGTGGTCAGCTCGCCGGACATCCCGGCCAGGACCTGCGGGCGACCGTCCGGACCGGTGCGCGCGATGGCGGAGTTGGTGGTCCCGAGGTCGATACCGTGGACGGCCACGATCGGGGAGCCTAGTACGGGGTCGACACCGCCCCGGAGCGGCTCGCGCGCGACGGTCCAGCGGCCGGACGGGGTCGGCCCCGGCCGGTCCAGCAGCCCTCGAGCCCGCTACCCCGGGCCGCCCGGGGGGCTCGCGCAGACCGTCGCGTGCCGCGCAGACCGTCGCGTGCCCTCGCAGCGCGCCGGCGGGCTGCGAGGGCATCACGCGCGCTGCGCGACACCACTTGCGCTGCGACACCGGCCGGCCACACACCCGGAACCGCGCCAGTCGCTACCCTGCCCGGGTGCCGGATCCCACCCTGGGCGACATCGCGGACAAGATCGACGACGTGGCCCGGCTGCTCGGCCGCCAGGCCGCCACGCTCGGCACCATCGCCGACGCCCGGGCCGCTGGCACCGGCCCCGACCTGCCGCTACTGGTCGAGCTGCACGCCCTGCGGGTCGACGCGCTGCGCTGCGCGGCCACCGCGCGGTCGCGCCGCGAGCGCACCGGGTTCGAGACCGTCGCCGGCGGGCTGGAGCGGCTGCTGGCCGGGCGGGGCGGCACGGTGGTGACCCCGCTGGTCGGTGAGCCGTTCAGCGGCGCCTCGATGGAGGCGGTGGAGGTGCTCCCGGCGTCGGACCCTGCTCTGGACCGCACCGTGGCCGGCCTGGTCGAGCCGGGACTGCTGGTCGGCGGGCGCTCGGTGCGCCCGGCCCGGGTCGCGGTGCACCGGCACCGGCCCGCCTGAACGAGCCACTGGTCCCCGCGGCGCAACACACCGGCGACACGCGTTGCGCGCAACGCCGTAACGCCGCTACGCCTGGTAGCGATTCGACTCCCGGAAGTCACCGGGCGTGGAGGTGTGGGCGTGGGTGCTGGATCAGGGCGTGGGCGTCGGGACCGGGCGGAGCGGCTGCCCCGCCGGACGACCGATCGGGTGGAGGACGTCGTGGCGTGGCTGCTCGTCGCGGCCGGGCTGCTGCTGGTGGTGCTGGCCGGGGCGGCCGCGAGGGACGTGCACCGGGACGGCCTGGAGCGGTCCCGGGTGCAGAACGCGCAGCGCCACCAGGTGTCCGCGGTGCTGATCGCCGGCTCCTCCGGCATGCCCGGGCGCTACGAGAGCCGGATCGCCCGGTGGACGGGCCCCGACGAGCAGCCGCGGATCGGCCGGGTGCCGGTGCCGGGGGTGTGGGGGCGTCCCGGCGACCGGGTCGAGGTGTGGATCGACGCCACCGGTACCGCGGCCCGACCGCCGGCCACCCCGGCCGAGGCGGTGCAGGCCGCGGCGGTGGCCGCGGTGGCCGTGCTCACGGCCGGGCTGGTCCTGCTGTGCGCGGCCTGGCTGGGCCTGCGCGCGCTGACCGCCCGGTGCAACGACGCCCGCTGGGAGCGGGAGTGGGCCCGGTTCGGGCCGCTGTGGAGCCGCCGGGTGCACTGAGGGCCGGTGCGCCGCCGGTCCGCGGGGCGGGGCCGGGTCAGCCGACCTCGGCCATCACCTCGTCGCTGACCTCGAAGTTGGCGTAGACGTTCTGCACCTCGTCGCTGTCCTCGAGGGCGTCGATCAGCCGGAACACCTTCTTGGCCGTCTCGGCGTCGAGCGGCACCGACATCGACGGCAGGAACGTCGGGTCGGCCGAGTCGTAGTCGATGCCCGCGTCGACCAGCGCGGTGCGCACCGGGATCAGGTCGCCGGCCTCGGACACCACCTCGAAGCTCTCGCCCAGGTCGTTGACCTCCTCCGCGCCCGCGTCGAGCACCGCCAGCAGCAGGTCGTCCTCGGTCAGCTCGCCGTTCTTGGGCACGATCACCACGCCCTTGCGGGTGAACAGGTAGGCCACCGAG
Source organism: Pseudonocardia sp. (assembly GCA_030147065.1). Taxonomy (GTDB): domain Bacteria; phylum Actinomycetota; class Actinomycetes; order Mycobacteriales; family Pseudonocardiaceae; genus Pseudonocardia. Next base: position 4,505 of record JASLAP010000202.1, read on the forward strand.
CCGGGGTCGGCCATGGCCCCGCCGTTGCGGGTCATCGCCGTGCGCACCTCGGTGGCGGCCCGGTTGCGGTTGTCGGTGAGGCACTCGATCAGCACCGCCACCCCGCCCGCGGCGTAGCCCTCGTAGGTGATCGTCTGGTAGTCCGCGCCGCCGGCGTCGGCCCCGGAACCGCGCTTGACCGCGCGGTCGATGTTGTCGTTGGGCACCGAGCTCTTCTTGGCCTTCTGGATGGCGTCGAAGAGCGTCGGGTTGCCGTCCGGGTCACCGCCGCCGGTGCGCGCGGCCACCTCGATGTTCTTGATCAGCTTCGCGAACATCTTGCCGCGTCGGGCGTCGATGACGGCCTTCTTGTGCTTCGTCGTCGCCCACTTGGAATGCCCGCTCATGAGAACCCTTCTTCGCTGCCGAACCGGCGTCCGATCCTACCGGCGCGCGTCGACCGCTCCGCGCACCATCTCGCAGAACAGGGCGTGCACGCGCAGGTCGCCGGTCAGCTCGGGGTGGAACGCGGTGGCCAGCACGGTGCCCTGGCGGACCGCGACCGGCCGGCCGGCGGCCGGACCCGCCGAGTCGTGGTCCGGGACGGTGGCCAGCACCTCGACGCCGTCGCCCGCCTTCTCCACCCAGGGGGCGCGGATGAACACCGCGCGGACCGGGTCGCCGGGCACCCCGGCGAAGTCCAGGTCGGTCTCGAAGGAGTCGACCTGGCGGCCGAAGGCGTTGCGCCGCACCACCACGTCCAGCCCGCCGAGCTGCTGCTGGTCGGGCCGCCCGTCGAGGACCTCGGAGGCCAGCAGGATCATCCCGGCGCACGAGCCGTAGGCGGGCATGCCCGCGGCGATCCGGTCGCGCAGCGGGTCGAGCAGGTCGAACACCCCCAGCAACCGGCTCATCGTGGTCGACTCCCCGCCGGGCAGCACGACGGCGTCCACCGCGGCCAGCTCCGCGGGCCGGCGGACCGGCACCGCCCGCACGTCCGGGCAGGCCGACACCGCCGCCAGGTGCTCGCGGACGTCACCCTGCAGGGCCAGCACACCGATCACCGAGACCACGACGACCAGGGTAATCGCCGGGCCGCCGGTCAGACCGGGGCGACGTCCTTGCGACCGGTGGCCTGGCGCACGGCCTCGGCGACGGCCGGGGCCACCGCGGCGTCGAACACGCTGGGCACGATGAACGACGCGTTCGGCTCGGGCACCACCTCGGCGATCGCCGCCGACGCGGCCAGCAGCATCGCGTCGGTGATGTCGCGGGCGTGCGCGTCGAGCAGGCCGCGGAAGACGCCGGGGAAGGCCAGCACGTTGTTGATCTGGTTCGGGTAGTCCGAGCGGCCGGTGGCCACCACCGCGGCGTGCTGCAGCGCCACCGCCGGGTCCACCTCCGGATCGGGGTTGGCCAGCGCGAAGACGATCGCGTCGGAGGCCATCGTGGCCAGCTCGTCGGCGCCGAGCAGGTTCGGCGCCGACACCCCGATGAACACGTCCGCGCCGACCACGGCGTCGGCCAGCCGGCCGGTCTGCTGGGCGGGGTTGGTCAGCTCGGCGATCGAGCACAGGTTGCCGTCCATGCCGGTCCGGCCGCGGTGCACGATGCCGTCGATGTCCACCGCCAGCAGCTCGCCCGGGGACTGCGAGCCGAGCAGCCGGATGATCGCCGAGCCGGCCGCGCCCACCCCGCAGATCACGATCTTGCAGTCGGCCAGCCGCTTGCCGACCACCCGCAGCGCGTTGCGCAGCGCGCCGAGCACGACCACCGCGGTGCCGTGCTGGTCGTCGTGGAAGACCGGGATGTCGAGCAGCTCGCGCAGCCGGGCCTCGATCTCGAAGCAGCGCGGCGCGGCGATGTCCTCCAGGTTGATCCCGCCGTAGGCCGGGGCCAGGATCTGCACCGTCCGGATGATCTCCTCGGTGTCCTGGGTGTCCAGGCACACCGGCCAGGCGTCCACCCCGGCGAACCGCTTGAACAGCGCGGCCTTGCCCTCCATCACCGGCATCGCGGCCGCCGCGCCCAGGTTGCCCAGCCCGAGCACCGCCGAGCCGTCGGTGACCACGGCGACGGTGTTGCGCTTGATGGTCAGCCGCCGGGCGTCGGCCGGGTTGGCCGCGATGGCCTGGCAGACCCGCGCGACGCCGGGGGTGTAGGCCCGCGACAGGTCGTCGCGGTTGCGCAGGCTGACCTTCGAGTGGACCTCGAGCTTGCCGCCCAGGTGGACCAGGAAGGTGCGGTCGGAGACCTTGCGCACGTGCACCCCGGGCAGCGCCTCCAGGGCGGCGGTGATCTCGTCGGCGTGCGCCTCGTCGCGGGCGTTGCAGCTCATGTCGACGACGAGGGTGTCGGTGTGCGCCTCCACCACGTCGAAGGCGGTGACGACGCCGCCGACCCCGCCGACGGCCATGGTCAGGTCACCCGCCGCGCTCGCCGACGCGGGGACGTCCAGGCGTGCGGTGATGGCGTATCCGGGTCCGGGAACTGGCACCGGGCGACCCTACCGGCGCCCCGATCGGAGCGTCCGGGAGCCATCCGGGGGTTGTGACCACCGCGCGGGCGGGTGTGAGATGGCGCACACGGCGTCCCCGGGGGGCCGGGTGGCGGACGCACGACGCAGTGCCGCGGAGGTGGTCCACCGATGTCGGTCAGATCAGCTGGGCAGGTCAGGGCCCCGGGACGGGCGGCGGGCCGGGACGACAGCGGCCCGCCGGCCGCCACCGACCCGGCCGCGGTGCGCAACGTGGCCCTGGTCGGGCCATCCGGATCCGGCAAGACCACGCTGGTGGAGGCGCTGCTCGCGCGCACCGGGACGATCCCCCGGCCGGGCGCGGTGACCGACGGCAGCACCGTGTGCGACCACGATCCGGCCGCCCAGCGCCAGCAGCGCTCGGTCGCGCTGGCCGTCGCCCCGGTGGTGCACGACGGCGTCAAGATCAATTTCATCGACACCCCCGGCTACGGCGACTTCGTCGGGGAACTGCGGGCCGGGCTGCGCGCCGCGGACGCCGCGCTGTTCGTCATCCCCGCGCACGAGGGCCGCGAGGGCACCGTCGACCCGGCGACCGTCGCCCAGTGGGAGGAGTGCGCCGCGGTCGGCATGCCGCGCGCGGTCGTCGTCGCCCGCTGCGACCACGTCCGGTCCGACATCGAGGCGACCACCGCGGCCTGCCAGGAGGCGTTCGGGGCCGGCGTCGCGCCCCTCTACCTGCCGGTCCGCGACGGGGACGGGGCGTTGAGCGGGCTGTACGGGCTGCTCACCCGCACCCCGGCCGACCAGGCGCCGGACGGCGCCGACGCCGCCCGCGACCAGCTGATCGAGGGCATCATCGAGCAGTCCGAGGACGAGACGCTCATGGAGCGCTACCTCGACGGCGAGGACCTCGACGTCGCCATCCTCATCGACGACCTGGAGACCGCGGTGGCCCGCGGGTCCTTCCACCCGGTCGTCCCGGTCTGCGCGAGCAGCGGGATCGGCCTGGACGCGCTGCTGGAGCTGCTGGTCGGCGGGTTCCCCTCGCCGCTGGAGCACCCGTTGCCCACGGTCTCGGGCACCGACGGCGCCGCGCACCCGCCGCTGACCGCCGACCCGGCCGGCCCGCTGGCCGCCGAGGTGGTGCGCACCATGGTCGACCCGTACGTCGGGCGGGTGTCGCTGGTGCGGGTGTTCTCCGGGACCCTGCGCGCGGACTCGGTGGTGCACGTCAGCGGGCACCACGTGGTCGTGCCCGAGCCGCGCGGGCCCGCCGACGCCGAGGCCGCCCCCGACGGGCACGACGCCGAGGAGCGGCTGGCCCGCGTCTACAGCCCGCTCGGGTCGACGCTGCGCGAGGTCGACGCCTGCGTGGCCGGCGACATCTGCGCGCTGACCAAGCTGGGCACCGCCGAGACCGGCGACACCGTCTCCGCGGCCGAGCACCCGCTGCTGCTGTCCTGCTGGGACCTGCCCGAGCCGCTGCTGCCCACCGCGGTCGTCGCCCGCACCCGCGGCGACGAGGACGCCCTGGTCAAGACGCTGGCCAAGATCGTGGCGGCGGACCCGACGCTGCGCCTGGAGCGCAACCGGGAGACCCACCAGACGGTGCTGTGGTGCATGGGCGAGGCGCACGCCGACGTCGTGCTGTCGCGGCTGCGGGCCGGCGGCGCCGAGGTGGACACCGAGCCGGTGCGGGTCCCGATGCGGCACACCCTCGCCCGCCCGGCCCGGGTGACCGGCCGGCACGTCAAGCAGTCCGGCGGGCACGGCCAGTACGCCGTCTGCCACGTCGAGTTCGAGCCGCTGCCCCGGGGAGCCGGCTTCGAGTTCGTCTCGAAGGTGGTCGGTGGGGCGGTGCCGACCCAGTTCATCCCGAGCGTGGAGAAGGGGATGCGGGCCCAGCTCGAGCGCGGGCTGACCGACGAGCACCACCCGGTCGTCGACCTGCGCGCCACCCTGGTCGACGGCAAGGCGCACAGCGTCGACTCCTCCGACGCGGCGTTCCAGACCGCCGGGGCGCTGGCCCTGCGGGAGGCGGCCGAGGCCTGCGGCACGGTGCTGCTCGAACCCTACGACGAGGTCACCGTGCGCATCCCGGACGAGTACCTGGGTGCGGTGCTCGGCGACCTGTCCGGACGGCGGGGCCGGGTGCTGGGCACCGACGCCGCCGCACCGGGTCGCACGGTGGTGCGCGCCGAGGTCCCGTGCGTGGAACTGCTGCGCTACGCGGTGGACCTGCGGGCCATGACCGCCGGCTCGGCCACGTTCACCCGCCGCTTCGCCCGCTACGACGCCGCCCCCACCTGACCACTCCCCCGTGAGAACGACGCTGTGGGATCGACATCACCGCTGTCGATCCCACGACGTCGTTCTCGACGGGATGGGCCGAACGGTCGCGGACGTACAGTCGGCCGGTGCGAGGTGGCAGTGGTCGGCTGGGCGTGTCCGCGGTGGGCGCACTGTGGACAGCGGTGTTCGTGGTCGCGTTCGGCACGAACGTGCCCACCCCGCTGCTGCTGGTCTACCGCGACACCCTCGGCCTGAGCCCGACCGAGCTGACCGGCGCGTTCGGCGTGTACGCCGCCGGGCTGGTGCCGGCGCTGCTGCTGGCCGGGCCGGCGTCGGACCGGTTCGGCCGGCGGCCGGTGGTGATCCCGTTCGTGCTGCTGTCGGTGGCCACCTCCCTGCTGTTCCTGGGCGCGGGGTCCTCGGTGCTGCTGCTCTACGTCTGCCGGTTCCTGCAGGGCGCGGTGTCCGGGGTGGTGTTCAGCGTGGGCACCGCCTGGCTGGGCGAGCTGATCGGCGAGCCCGGCCGGGCCGCCCGGCTGACCACCGCCGCGCTGGGCGGCGGCTGGGCGATCGGGCCGCTGGTCTCCGGGCTGCTCGGGCAGTGGGCCCCGGCGCCGTCGGTGCTGCCCTACCTGGTGCACGTGGCGCTGATGGCCGTCGGGCTGGCGCTGCTGCCCGGGGTGCCCGAGACGCTCCCGCCGGCCGCGCGCCGGGCCGGGGCGCTGATCAACATGGGGGTGCCGGCCGGGGCCCGGCTGCCGTTCCTGCTGGTCGTGCTGCCCATCGCGGTCGGGGTGTTCACCTTCCCGTCGACCGCGGTGACCGTGCTGCCGCTGCTGCTCACCCCGTCCATGCCGGAGCTGGCCGTGGCGATCACCGGTCTGGTGGCCGGGGTGACCCTGCTGACCGGGGTGTTCGCCCAGCCGCTGGGCCGCCGGCTCGGGGCGGTCCGGGCCGGGCCGGTCGGGCTGGTGATCGGCGCCGTCGGGCTCGGGCTGAGCCTGGTCGGGGTGGCCACCGGGGTCTGGGCGCTGCTGGTCCCGGTGGCGCTGCTGCTCGGCGTGGCCTACGGGCTGTGCCTGGCCGCCGGCCTGACCATGGTCGCGCAACTGGCCACCCCGACCGCCCGCGGCGCGCTCACCGGGACCTTCTACGCCTGCGCCTACCTGGGCTTCGGGGTACCGCTGCTGCTGTCGGTGCTCGGCGGGGCGGACGGCTTCGCCCGCCCGCTCGCCGAACTGGCCGTCGTGGTGGCGGTGACCGGCGGGCTGCTCGCGCTGCCCGCGGCGCGCCGGTTGGTCACCCCGCGCCCGACCGACGCGCCCGGCTGACCGCGACCCCGGCCACGGTCCGGGCGGTCACCGCGAACAGGAACCGGTGCGCGGGCCGTTGGGCCCGCCAGTAGGCCAGGCCCGCCACCCCGTGCGGCTGGAAGGTGACCCGCTGGACGTAGCGGGTGGCGGCGCCGTCCGGTTCCACCCGCAGCTCCAGCCGGGCCGTGCCCGGCAACCGCATCTCGGCCCGCAGCCGCAGCGACCGGCCCGGATCGACCGCCTCGATCCGCCACCAGTCCAGCGCCGCCCCCGGGCGCAGCCGGTCGGGCCGGGTGCGCCGGGCGCCGACGCCGCCGAGCAGCCCGTCCAGCGCGCCGCGCAGCGCCCACGCCCCGGGCACGGTGTACCAGCCGGTCTCCCCGCCGAGGCCCTCGATCACCGACCACACCACCGCCGGTGCCGCGGTCACCGGCTCGACGTGCTCGCTGACCAGTTCGGGTTCGGCCGGGTCGGTCGGCACCCGGCCGGCCGCGCCCTCGCCGGCCAGCGCCCGGCGGACCGCCTCCCGGTAGCCGGTCGGCCCGCCGGGCGGCGGACCGTTCGGCGGGCCGCCCCGGCAGACCAGGTCGTGCGCCATCGACTCCAGCAACGGCCCGGCCAGGTGCCGGTCGACCGGGGTGAGCGTCTGCACCGCGCGGGCGATGAGCCGGGGCGCGGACAGCGCGACCGGGACGGCCAGCGGCCGGACCAGCCCGGCCTCCTCGGCGCAGCCGGTGACCAGGTCGCGGTAGGTGAGCACGTCCGCGCCACCGATGTCGAAGCTGCGGTTGGCGTCCGCGGGCAGCCGCAGGGCCGCGGTCAGGTGGTGCAGGACGTCGTCGATGCCGATCGGCTGCACGGCGTTCCAGGCCCGGTCGGGCATCGGCAGCACCGGCCCGGCCCGGGCCAGGTGCCGGATCATCTCGAAGCTCGCCGAACCCGCCCCGACCACGATCCCGGCCCGCAGCACGGCGGTCGGCGGACCGGTGTCGAGCAACACGTCGCCGACCTCGCGCCGCGACGCCAGGTGCGCCGAGACCGCTCCGCCGCCGGGCTGCAGGCCGCCCAGGTACACCACCCGCCGCACCCCCGCCGAGCGCGCCGCACCGGCCAGGGTGCGCGCCGCGGCCCGGTCGCGGTCGGCGAAGTCCGGTCCGTCCATGGCGTGGACCAGGTAGAACACCGCGTCCATGCGGTCACAGGCGGCGGCGACCGCGGCCCGGTCGGCCAGGTCGCCGCGCACCGCATCGACCCGCTGCGCCCAGTCCAGCCGGGCCAGCTTGGCGGGGTCGCGGACCAGGGCGCGCACGGCGTGCCCGTCGGCCAGCAACCGGGGCACCAGCCGGGCGCCGACGTAGCCGGTCGCCCCGATCACCAGACAGTGCACGCCCCGACCCTGCCCGACCCCGCCCCGACCCGCCCGTCGAGCCCCGCGGGGTCCTACGGGATGCCGAGCGCCCGCAGCCCGGCGGTGGTCGCCGCGGCCAGCACGACCACCAGCACGAACGGCGCCCGCCGCCACGCGGCCAGGGCCCCGACGGCCACCCCGACCGGACGGGCCCAACCGGCCAGACCGCCGTCGGCGGTGATCGCGGCGGTGGCGACCAGCGCGACGAGCAGCGCGGTGGCGCCGAGGTCGACGTAGCGCTCGACCCGCTCGGGCAGCCGCAGCCGGTCGCGCAGCAGCAGGCCCGACAGCCGCAGCAGGTAGGTCCCGGCGGCCAGGGCCAGCACGGCGGTCCAGGTCATGACCGGTCCTCCGGTCCCGCCGCGACCGGGGGTCGCCGGTGCGGCGCCCGACCGGCGGCCAGCAGCCCGGCCAGCCCGGCCAGCACCGGCA
>JASLAP010000220.1 GCA_030147065.1 Pseudonocardia sp.
CTCGACTAGCCTGGGCGGCGCAGTACCAGCCAGTTCGTCAACGTGACCCGGGAGGTCCACCGGTGGAGGTCAAGATCGGCATCGCGGAGAGCGCGCGCGAGCTCGTGGTGTCCAGCGACCAGACGCCGGACGAGGTCCAGAAGCTGGTCGACGACGCGTTGAGCGCCGGCAGCGACGGGCTGCTGCGCCTGGTCGACGAGAAGGGGCACCGCTACCTGGTGCGCGCCGCGCAGATCGCCTACGTGGAGATCGCCCCCGACGACACCCGTCGGGTCGGCTTCGCGATCGGCTGACCGACGCACCGCCGGGCCGGTCAGGGCATCCCGCCCGATCCGGCCCGGCTTCGTCGTTCCCGCTCCCGGTCAACCGATCCCGGTCGACGGAGCCGGCTCAGTCCGGGCCGGGGTTGCCGATCAGCGGGAAGCCGGCGATGCCCCGCCAGGCCAGCGCGGACAGCAGGGCGACCGCCTCGTCGCGGGGGACCGCCCGGTCCGAGTCGAGCCAGTGCTGGGCGCCCAGCCGGCTCAGCCCGACCAGGCCGACGGCCAGCAGCCGGGCCCGGTTCCAGTCGATGCCGGCGTCGGTGGTGACCGCGTCGGCGATGGCGTCGATGCACCGCTCCGAGGCCCGGTCGACCACCGCGGCCGCCTCCGGCTCGCTGCGCAGGTCGGACTCGAAGATCAGCCGGTAGGCCTGGCCCTCGCCGGCGACGAAGTCGAAGTAGGCCGCGACCGAGGCGTGCACCCGCTCGCCGTTGTCGGTCGTGGAGGCCAGCGCGACCCGGACCCGCTCGACGAGTTCGTCGGCGTAGGTGGTCAGCAGCGCCCGGTAGAGCTCCAGCTTGCCGGGGAAGTGCTGGTAGAGCACCGGCTTGCTGACCCCGGCCCGCTCGGCGATGTCGTCCATCGCCGCGGCGTGGTAGCCCTGCGCGGCGAACACGTCCCGGGCCGCGAGCAGCAGCTGGGCCCGTCGGGCGGAGCGGGACAGGCGACCGCCCCGCGGCACGGCGGTCGGCGCCTCTGTCATCCGGTCGCACCTCCTCGCGCCGCCCGACCCGGCCGGCGCATCTGTGGGCAGAGCGCACACCTTACCCGCAGGTAGCACGATCGGGTGGGGGCACTGGTGGGCGCCGCCCGGCCCCTCCGGTCCGCACCTCGCGATGGCCACCGTGAACGGCCACCCACATCGCCCCCGCGGCCACCGCGAGCAGGCCCACCGCCGGGGCGGTCAGCACGCCGACCGGCCCCGTCAGCCCCGCCGCCGCGCCCGCGGCGCCCAGCACGGCCACCACCGATGTCGTGGCGCGCACGGCGGCAGCCGTCCGCCGCGTCCGTCGAGCGAGTGCGACGGCGTCCAGCACGCCCAGCACACCGTCCGGTCCGGCCGGCAGGTCGACGTCGCCGCCGCCGTCCGGGCCGACGGCCGCGACCACCCGTCCGCAGGCCCGCAGTCGCCGGGCCACCGCGGCGGCCCCGCCCGGCGGCACACCTGCCACCACCGCGTCCGCCGCGACACCCACCTGTCCGGCCAGCACCTCCGGCCGCCGGGACCCGGTGACCAGCACCGGGCGCACGCCGAGCCGGGCGAGCCCGGCCAGCGCACCGGCCGCGCCGTCGCGCACCGGGTCGGCGACGTCCAGCACGGCGCGGGCCACGCCGTCCCAGGCCACCGCGACGGGGGACCGGCCGGCTGCCTCCACCGCGTCCCGGGCTGCGGCGAGACCGGTGGGCAGCTCGACGCCGTGGTCGAGCAGGAAGTCCGGGCTGCCGACCAGCACGGCGTGCGCGACCACGCTCGACCCGGTCAGCTCGACGACGACACCGCGCACGCCGAGCCCCGGCACGAGGTCGAAGTCGGCGACGTCGGGCACCCGCACCCCGGCCGGCACGGCGGCCCGCACCGCCCGGCCCAGCACGTGCGCGCAGGGCTGCTCGACGGCCGCGGCCAGCCGCAGGACGTCGTCGCGGGCCACCCCCTCGGTGAGCGTGATCCCGGCCACCTCGGCGGCCCCGGTCGTCACCAGGCCGGTCCGGGGGAGCAGCACGGTGTCGGCGCGGCCCAGCACGGCCAGATCCGCCGACGGCATGCCGAGCCGGGTGGCCCGGTGGCCGCCCGCGCCCCGGATCGCCCGGTCGACCAGCAGGAGCGCGCCGGGGAAGCCGGCGACCAGCACGGCCCCCGCCGCGGCGGCGGCGGTCGCGGTGTCCGTCCCGGCGCCCAGGCGGAAGCCCAGCACCGCGACCGCGATCGCCAGCACCGTGCCGACCAGCCACGGCGGGACCTGCGGAGGACCCGGCCGGCCGGTGTCGACCGGGTCGGCGCCGACCCGGTCGAGGGTCCCGGTCACGACCCGCCGCTGGCGGCCACCGTGAACTCCGCGGTCCGCACCACGCCGGCGTGCTGGAAGTCCAGGAACAGCCGGTACCCGCCGGCGGAGGGCACGTCGACGGTGAACGCGATGCCCGGCCCGGCCCGGTCGGTCGCCGCCGGCACCGCCGAGTCCGGGTGCGCGTGCAGGTAGGCCAGATCGCCGACGCGCAGCGTGACCAGGTGCCCGAACGCCCCGAGGTAGGGCTCCAGGTCGGTGACCGGCGCGCCGTCGCGCGAGATCGTGGCGAACACCTGCGACGGCAGCCCGGCGACCAGGTCGCCGTCCAGCCGGACCTGGTAGCCCTCGACCTGGGCGACCCGCGAGGGCGGGTGGGCGACCGGGGCGAAGTCGCCCGGCACGTACAGGTCGGTGCCCAGCACCAGGGCCGGGCCCCCGGTCGGGACGAAGTCCGCGTAGGCCCGGTAGATGCCGCCGGCGGGCAGCACCAGGGGTACCCGCCACACCCCGTCCGCGCCGAGCACCGGGTGCAGGTGCTGGAACCCGGTGGTGTCGCGGCGCAGCACGATCAGGTGCAGCTGCCGTTCGTGCGCGACGTCGAACGCGGTCACCGGGCGCCCGTCGGAGCCGGTGACGGTGAACGCGAACTCGCCCGGTCTCCCGGCCTCGAACGTGGTGACCTGCGGCACGAGGGTGTAGCCGGCCGCGGTGGTGACGAGCCCCTCGGAGACGACGCCCGCCGCGCCGTGGTCGTGCCCGTCCGCCTCGTGGCCGGACCCGGCGGCGTGCGCGTCCGGGGCCGGTGCGGCGGCGGTCATCGGGGGCGGACCGACCAGGGAACCCGTGGCCCAGGCCGCGGCGAAGACCAGCGCCAGGGCCGCGCCGAAGCCGGCCAGCCGTACCGCAGTTCCCATCCGTCCCCCCGGCCTCGGTGCCCGGACCGGCGCCCGGCCCACTTCGGGTACAACGCGCGGGCGGGCCGTTGGATCCCCCCGGCCTCGGCGCCCGGGGCTTGGCGCCGGGCCGGTCCGTCCGGTAGGTCTCGGGAGTGGCCTCCTCCGCGCTGCCCGCCGTGCCCGGGCTCGTCCGGCGGCGGTCGGCCGTCCGGCCGGCCCGCCCGACCGCCCCGCTCGCCCATCCCAGCACGCTGCCCGTCCGCGATCCGCACCGGCGCCCGTGGCCGGGCCGCGAGGTCGTCGCGGGCCGGGCACGGCTGCACGTGCGCGAGACCCCCGGCCCCGACGGCGTCCCGGCGGTCTACGTGCACGGGCTGTCCGGGTCGGCGACCAACTGGACCGACCTGGCCGGGCTGCTGTCCACCCGGGCCGCCGGCACCGCGGTCGACCTGCCGGGATTCGGCCTGTCGCCACCGCCGGACTCCGGGGACTACACCCCGGCCGGGCACGCCGCGGCGGTGCTCGACCTCGTCACCGACCTGGGGCGGCCGGTGCACCTGCTGGGGAACTCGCTCGGCGGCGCGATCGCGCTGGCCGTCGCGGCCGACCGGCCCGACCTGGTGCGCACCCTGACCCTGGTCTCCCCGGCGATGCCCGACCTGCGCCCGGACCCGCGCCGGGTCTCCGATCCGCGGCTGCTGCTGTCGCTGGTCCCGGTGCTGGGCCGGCGGGCCCGGGCCGCGCTGGCCGCGCAGAGCCCGCGCGAGCGCGCCGAGCAGGTCGTGCGGCTGTGCTTCGGCGACCCGTCCCGGGTGCCGGAGCACCGGTTGGACGAGGCCGCGCAGGAGTACGCGGCCCGGGCCGCGCAGGCGTGGGGCCGGGAGGCCGCCGAGCGCACCGGCAAGGCACTGGTGGCCGGCTGGGTGCGCGGCGGGTCGCCGTGGGCGGTGGCCGCCAGGGTGCGGGTGCCGACGCTGGTCGTCTGGGGCGAGCGGGACCGCATGATCTCCGCCCGGCTGGGGGAGCGGACCGCGGCGTCGATCCCGGGCGCCCGGCTGGTGGTGCTGCCCGGGGTCGGGCACGTCGCCCAGATCGAGGCGGCCGACGACGTGGCCCGTGCGGTGTCCGGCATGTGGGACGCCGTGGCCGAGGGCAGCTGGGAAGATCCCGGCCCCGAGCGGCGTTGAGCAGGGGCAGTATCGAGGTATCGACGGCGGCACCGACGGCATCGCCGCCACGACCGCACCGCGACTACGCAGGGAGCATGCAACATGGCGCTACCACCGCTGGTGGAGCCGGCCGCCGAGCTGACCAAGGACGAGGTCGCCCGGTACAGCCGGCACCTGATCATCCCGGATGTCGGGATGGCCGGGCAGAAGCGGTTGAAGAACGCGAAGGTGCTGGTCGTCGGGGCCGGCGGGCTGGGCAGCCCGGCCCTGCTGTACCTGGCCGCGGCCGGCATCGGCACGCTGGGGATCGTCGAGTTCGACGAGGTCGACGAGTCCAACCTGCACCGCCAGGTCATCCACGGGCAGTCCGACATCGGCCGGCTCAAGGGCGAGTCCGCCCGGGACTCCATCCGCGAGGTGAACCCGTTCGTCGAGGTCCGGCTGCACCCGGTGCGCCTGGACTCGGGGAACGTGCTGGACATCTTCCGCGACTACGACCTGATCCTCGACGGCACCGACAACTTCGCCACCCGCTACCTGGTGAACGACGCCGCGGTGCTGCTCGGCAAGCCCTACGTGTGGGGTTCGATCTTCCGGTTCGAGGGGCAGGCCTCGGTCTTCTGGGAGGACGCCCCGAACGGCCAGGGCCTCAACTACCGCGACCTCTACCCCGAGCCGCCGCCGCCCGGAATGGTGCCGTCGTGCGCCGAGGGCGGCGTGCTGGGCGTGCTCTGCGCGTCCATCGGCTCGATCATGGTGAACGAGGCGATCAAGCTCATCACCGGGATCGGCGAGCCGCTGCTCGGCCGGCTGATGGTCTACGACGCGCTGGAGATGAGCTACCGGACCATCCGGATCCGCAAGGACCCGGCGGCCGAGCCGATCACCGAACTGATCGATTACGACGCGTTCTGCGGGGTGGTCTCCGACGACGCGCAGAAGGCCGCGGCCGGGCACACGATCACCGCGTCCGAGTTGAAGGAGATGTTCGACGCGGGCAAGGACTTCGCGCTGATCGACGTCCGGGAGCCGCACGAGTACGAGATCGTGCGCATCCCCGGATCGGTGCTGATCCCCAAGGACCGGATCCTGTCCGGTGAGGCGCTGGCCGAGATCCCGCAGGACAAGCCCGTGGTGCTGCACTGCAAGTCCGGCGCCCGCTCGGCCGACGCACTGGCCGCGCTGCACCAGGCCGGGTTCCGCGACGCGGTGCACGTCGGCGGCGGCGTGCTCGCCTGGGCCAAGCAGGTCGACACCTCGCTGCCGACCTACTGAATTCGCCCCATCCGGATCCGCCCGTCCCGCATCATGGGGACGGGCGGATTCGCGTCTCCGGCCCGAGTGGCTCATCGTGTTGACCGAGGGTCACCAATAGGTCGGGCGGATGGGCCGGCGGAGTGATGCATTCCCCGCCATTCGAGTGCCGTCTTCGGCGTACCTGAGATCAAGTCGAACCCCGTCCTGCCCAGCAGCGTGCGTAGCCATGACGGTTCGGCGGATCGCCGTGCCTCGCTCGCGGAGTGACAACAGGTGTGGGGGTCGCGCAGGTGGACGACCGGAGCAGCAGGCAGTGCGCACTGGCCGGATGCGATGTCCGGGTCGAGGACATCCCGGGCCGCCCACCCCGTCGCTATTGCTGTCCGGAGCACCGCATCGCCGCTCGGCAGGCGCGCCGGATCGCCCAGCGCGCCACCCGGACCGGACCCGGCACCACCCCCCCGGCCCTCCCCGATCCCGCCGAGCCCCGGCCGGCGACGTCTCGACCCGCCGACCCGGCGCTCTCCGATCCCGCCGAATCCCGGCCGGTGACGTCTCGATCTGCCGACCCGGCGTCGACGACCTCTCCCGGCACCGCCGCGATCCCCGCCGGGGAGGCCCCACGGCGCTCCGCCACCGCGACGACCGGGCGGCACGCCGCAGTCGCCACCGGTGCGGGACGGCATGCCGCCGACTCCCTCCCGTCAGCGGTCCCGGGACCGTCCCGGGACACCGCCGCGCCGAGCGGGTCCGTGCGGGGCGATGCGCCGACCCGGTGGTTCGGCGGCCGGCACCGCGACGAGGGCGAAGCTCCCCGGCAGCAGCGCCGGGAAGGGCCGCCGGCGGCATCGGTCGAGCCTGCCAGCGCCGGTGCCGGCGCCGCCGGACCGGCGCGGCCGAGCTGGCCGTGGGACGGATCGGGTGAGGCAGCAGCGCAGGCTCGCCCGGCTGCTGACCTCCCGGTTCGTCCGGTCCGCGGCCTGCCGGCCCGGACCACTCCGGCGGACCCGCTCCCGTGGAGCCCGGCCGCCCAGCGTTCTCCGGTCCAGCCCGCACCGACCGCGGCCGCACCGAGCGGCCCAGCCCGGCCGGCCGGCCGGGACGACCGCGGCCCCGCGGTCCGGTCGGACGATCCGCGGGTCTCCGGACCACTGCCGTGGGCACCGGCGGTCGGTGGCACCCGGGACACCGCGGCCCGGCCGACCGGCCATCGCGTCGAACGGGCAGGCGCGGGGGGAACGCGCTCGGAGCCGCTGCGATCGGTGGACCAGACGCAGATCGGGCGGGGTTCTCCGGCACCGCAACGGGATCAGTTCGAGGACCGGGCGACCGCCCCCACTCCGCGGTCCGGACCGCAGCCCACCACCGGCCCCGACGCAGGCGCCGCCACTGTCCCGGGTGCCGGCCCGGCGCCCGGTCCGTTGCCGTGGAGCGCGGCCGGCCGCGCTCCCGGCTCGCCGACCGGTCCGACCCCGACCGGTCCGACCCCGACCGGTCCGGCCCCGCACGCCGCGCCGCTTGGTCCGGAGCAGGTCCGGCGCCCGGACCCGCGCCGTGCCCCGTCCGGCCCGGGCGCTCCCGGTTCCCCGGCCGCCGCCGGCCCGCACCGCCAGG
>JASLAP010000262.1 GCA_030147065.1 Pseudonocardia sp.
CCCGGCGGGCCGGCCGGCGCCGACCACCCGGGGCCGGGCAGGAGCGCATCGGCGCGAGCGCGCCGTGGGGCGACCCCCCGCTGCGCCGCGTCGCGCGCTTCGCCGTCCACCTCGTCGCCACCACCCGGGCCACCCGCGAGCTGGCCGAACTCGCCGAAGCGGCGCAGGCGCCGGTCACCACCGGGCGCCGGATCGCGGTGGTCTCGGTACGCGGTGGCGCCGGTCGGTCGACGGTCACCGCCCTGCTCGGCTCGGTCTTCGCGGCCCGCCGCGGCGACCACGTGCTGGTCGCCGACGCCGACCCCGACCACGGATCGCTGGCCTGGCGGCTCGGCCTGCCCGAGCGGGACGACCTGGCCGCCCTGGCGCCGCGGTTGCTGGCCGTGCGCGCGGTCGACGAGCTCGACGCGGTCCTGCCGCGCACCACGGCCGGCCTGCGGCTGCTGCCCGGGCCCGGCCGCGCCCCGGCCGGCGCCACCCGCGAGGTCACCCGCGCGCTGTCGCGGTTCTTCGCCGTCTGCGTGACCGACTGCGGCCGGGGCCTGGAGACCCCGGCGACCGCCGAGGTCCTGCAGGACGCCCACGCCGCGGTCGTCGTCGCGCCGGCCACCCCCGACGGCGTGCGCGGGACCGGGGCCGGGCTGGCCCGCACGCCGGCCGCGTTCCGGCAGCGGGTCACCGTCGTGCTGTGCACCGCGGACCGGGGCGGGCGGGCCGCGCTGGACCTCGACGCCGCCCGCGCGCGCCTGGAGGCGACGGGCGCCGCGGTCCTGGCGCTGCCCTACGACCGCCACCTCGCCGCGGGCATGCCGATCGTGCCGGCCCGGCTGGCCGAGGCGACCACGATCGAGGCCACCCGGCTGGCCGGCCACGTCCTGCGGGTGGCGGGTGCCGACCTCGCCGGTGCACCGGGGGGACCGCGGTGACCACCCGCCTGGTGCACCGCCCGGCGCGCAGCACGGCTCCGGTGCTGGCCGAGGACCCGGTGCTGATGAGCCCCCCGCCGACACTGCCGGACGGCCGCACCGGCAGCGGCATGCAGAGCCTCATCCCGCTGGCCGGGGCGGGTGCGGCGATGAGCATGATGATGTTCCTGCGCGGCTCGGGCTTCGCCGCGCTCGGCGCGGTGATCCTGGTCGTGTCGCTGGGCGCCGCAGGCGTGCTGTACGTGACCCAGCGCGGCCAGGCCGGCCGCAAGCGGCGCTCCCAGCGCGAGCTCTACGTCACCTACCTCGAGGAGCTGCGCGACGACCTGCGCGAGCGGGAGCGCGCGTTCCGCGGGCGCAGCGTCCGGGTCGACCCGCCGGTCGCGCACCTGCTCGGGATCCTCACCGACCCGGCGCGGCTCTGGGAGCGCCGTCGCGGCGACCCGGACTTCCTGCGGCTGCGGGTCGGCACCGGCGCGCTGCCGGTCCGCGAGATCACCATGCGGGAGGAGGGCACGGTCGTCAGCCCGACCGACCCGTTCATGCGGTCCGAGGCCCGGGCGCTGATCCGGCGCTTCGGGCGGATCCCCGGGCTGCCGCTGCGGATCGGGCTCGACCGGGCCGGCGAGGTCAGCGTGATCGCGGCCGAGCGCTCCGACGCGCTGCGGGTGGCCCGGGCCCTGATCGCCCAGCTGGCCGTGCTGCACGCCCCGGACGACGTCCGGCTCGCGGTGATCGCGCCCCCGGAGGCCGAGCCGGACTGGGCGTGGACCCGGTGGTTGCCCCACCTGCTCGACCGCGAGCAGATCGGCCCGGCCGGTCCGGTCCCGCGGCTGTGCCCCGACGAGGCGACGCTCCTCGCGGTGCTCGCCGACGACCTCGCCGAGCGCGCCCGGCACGCGGCCACCGCGCAGCGCCACGGCGGTGGGGCGAAGGAGGCCCGGACCCGGTCGCGGCTGGTGGTCGTCGACGACGCGCACGGCCGGGTGGCCCGCCGACTGGCCACCCCGGATCCGGCCATCGGGCTGGCCGCCCTCGGCGTCACGGTCGTGCACCTGCTGGCCGACCGGCTCGACGAGCCGGGTGAGGTGTCGCGGCGGCTGGTCGTCGACGGCGACGACGTCCGGCTCGACGACCTGGCCGCGGGCCCGCCGGTGGTCGTCACCGGCGTCCTGGACGACGCCCCGGCGCCGCTCGTCGAGGGGCTCGCCCGGCGGCTCGCGCCGCTGCGGCTGTCCGCGGACTCCTACGACGACGGCACCGGCACCCCGCCGGCCGACCTGGCCGAGCTGCTCGGCGTCGCCGACCCGACCGCGCTGGACCTGGCCCGGATGTGGCGGCCGCGCTCGGACCGCGACTTCCTGCGCGTCCCGATCGGGCTGGACGGCGCCGGCCGGCAGCTGCTGCTCGACCTCAAGGAGTCCGCCCAGCTCGGGATGGGACCGCACGGGCTGTGCGTGGGCGCCACCGGCTCGGGCAAGAGCGAGCTGCTGCGGACCCTGGTGCTCGCCCTGGTCGCCGTGCACCCGCCGGACGACCTGGCGATGGTGCTGGTGGACTACAAGGGCGGCGCCACCTTCGCCCCGTTCGGCGCGCTCCCGCACGTCGCCGGGCTGATCACCAACCTGTCCGGGGACGCCGCGCTGGTCGAGCGGATGTACACCAGCCTGGACGGCGAGGTGCTGCGCCGCCAGCAGCTGCTGGCCGACGCCGGGAAGATCACCGACATCACCGACTACCGGCTGCGCCGCAGCGAGCTCGGCGACCCGCCGGACATGCCGCCGATGCGGCACCTGTTGGTGATCATCGACGAGTTCGGTGAGCTGCTCACCGCCAAGCCCGAGTTCGCCGAGCTGTTCCTGCGGCTGGGCCGGATCGGCCGGTCCATCGGGGTGCACCTGCTGCTGTCCAGCCAGCGCATCGAGCAGGGCAAGCTGCGCGGGCTGGAGACCTACCTGTCCTACCGGATCGGCCTGCGCACGCTGTCGGAGACCGAGTCGCGGACCGTGCTGGACACCCCGGACGCCGCGCGGCTGCCGGCGTTGCCCGGCAACGGCTACCTCAAGGTGGACGTGACCGTCTACGAGAAGTTCAAGGCGGCCTACGTGTCGGGCCCGCTCGCCGGGGGCCAGGAGGCCGAACTGGCCCCGGTCGCCGGCCCGCCGGTGAAGCCGATGGTCCGGTTCGGCCTGCCCGCCGGGCCGCAGGACGAGGCCGAGCCGGCGCAGGCGACCCGCCGCGGCTCCGGGCCGACGCTGATGTCGACGGTCGTGGAGCGGATCAGCACGGCGGCCGAACCGGTCGAGCCGATCTGGCTGCCGCCGCTGCCCCCCGCGGTCACCCTGGACCGGGCCGGCGGCGGCTTCGACGTCACCGGCGACGGGGTGCGGTTGCGGTCGGCCGCGGCCGGGCTGCGGGTGCCGCTCGGGCTGCTCGACGACCCGGCCCGGCAGTGGCAGGGCGCCTGGCTGGTCGACCTGACCTCGGGCGGGGGGCACCTGCTGGTCCTCGGCGGGCCCGGCTCCGGCAAGACCACCGCGCTGCGCACCCTGGCGCTGGGCATCGCCACCAGCGCCACCCCCACCGCGGCCGGGGTGTACGGGATCGACCTGCTCGGCAGCGGCCTGCGCGGGCTGGCCGACCTGCCGCACGTCGGCGGCGTGGCCGGGCGCGAGGACCGGGAGCGGGTCCGGCGCACCGTCGACGAGGTGCACGCCATGCTCGGCCGGCGCGAGCGGCTGTTCGCCCGGCACGGCCTGGACACCATGGCCGACCTGCGCACCGCCCGGGCCGCGGGCCGGTTCGCCGAGCTCGCCTCCGACGAGGTGGTGCTGCTGGTCGACGGCTACGGGCAGCTCGCCGCGGAGTTCGAGGAGCTGGAGGGCCCGCTGCACGACCTGCTGGCCCGCGGCGGCCGGTTCGGCGTGCACGTCGTGGCCACCGCGCGGCGGTGGAGCGAGGTGCGCGCCGCCCAGCAGGTCGCCTTCACCCAGCGCATCGAGCTGCGGATGACCGAGCCGGCCGAGTCCGGCATCGACGCCAAGCTCGCCCGCGGCGTCCCCGAGGACACCCCCGGGCGGGCGCTGACCACCACAAAGCTCTACGCCCACGTGGCGTTGCCGCGCCTGGACGGCCTGCCCGACCCGGCGACCTCCGGCCTCCCCGAGGCGGCCACGCTGGTCCGCAGCGCGTGGACCGGCGCGATGCCGGCCCCGGTCCGGGTACTGCCCGCGGTGCTCCCGGCCACCGACCTGGCCGACGTGCCGGCCGCGACCGGTGCGGTGGCGCTGGGCCGGTTCGAGAACGACTTCACCCCGGCCGTGCTCGACCTGGTCGGGCGCGACCAGAACCTGCTCGTCCTCGGCGACACCGGCACCGGCAAGACCAACCTGCTGCGGCTGGCCGCGGCCGCGCTGATCCGCCAGCACACCCCCGACGAGCTGGTGTTCGCGGTGATCGACCCGCGCCGCGGGCTCGCCGACGCGGTGCCCGAGGACTACCTCGGCGGCTACGCCCACAACAGCGTGCTGGCCCAGCGGCTGGCCGCCGCCGTCGCGGCGCAGCTGGCCGAGCGGACCGGCGGCGAGGAGGCCCCGGCACCGGGCCGGGCCGGCACCGCCGCCCGGTCGCTGCCCCGTATCGTGCTGCTGGTCGACGACTACGACGTGCTCGCCTCGTCCGGCAGCCACCCGCTGGCGCCGCTGGTGGCGTACCTGGCGACCGGCGCCGACGTCGGGCTGCACGTGCTGATGACCCGGCGGGTGATGGGCGCCTCCCGCGGGCTCTACGAGCCGTTCACCCTGGGCGTGCGGGAGGCCGGCTGCCTCGGCCTGATCATGTCCGGCGACCGCACCGAGGGCCAGCTGCTCGGCGGCGTCCGGGCCGGCACCATGCCGGTCGGGCGGGCCAAGCTCGTCCGGGCCGGGGAACCGGTGCGCGTCCTGCAGACCGCCTACCAGCAGGCCCGGCCCGACCTGCGGATCGCGGAGGTGTCGTGACCCTCGACCTGGTGGCGCTGTGCGAGCGGCAGCCCGACGCGGGCGCGACGCTGGCCGCGATGCGGGCCTGCGGGCCGTCGCTGCGGCTGAACACGATCGAGCGGGGTTCGCTGGTGCAGCTGTGCGCGGACGACGAGCGACCGCTGGTCACCATCGAGGGCCCGCGGCTGGTCCAGGTGCCCGGCGAGGTGCAGCGGTTGCTCGGTGTCCCGGACCCGCCGCACCCGGTCTGGTGGGTGGAGGCCAGGGCGGTCACCGCCGATCCGGAGGCGGCCCGGACCGCCCGCCGGTTCACCGCCGCCCTGCTGTCGCTGACCGGGGGAGTGTCGTGGTCGAGCCGGTGAACGAGCTGGTCGACCCGCCGGCCGCGGACCGGGTCACCGCCGAGGCGATCGTCGTCGAGCAGGCCCGGTCGGTGGTCGGGCTGTCGACCTGGCTGGCCGACGCCGCCGTGGCCGCGGCCGGGTCGGGGCGGCTGCTGCAGGTCGTCACGCCCGCCGACAGCCGCATCACCCACCCGCTGGAACTGCTGTTCGCCGACGGCGGCGGGCAGTGGGTGGTGCGCGACGGCGCCGGGTTCCGGGACGGCTTCCTCGGGGTCCCGATCGGCTGGGACGGCGCCCGCTTCGCCCCCGTCGACGGCCCGGTGCCCGAACCGGTGGCCGGCCGCGACCCGGCGAGCGGCAGCCTGGAGGTGCAGATCACCACCCTGCACCCGACGACCCCGGACCTGACCCTCGGCGCCGCGGTGTCGGCCGCGTCCCGGGCCCTCACCGGTGCCGAGCCGCTGGGCTGGGGCACCGCGGAGCCGGCCACCCAACCCTGGTCGGCCCGGGAGGTCAGCGGGTTCTGCCGGGACCGCGCCCCGGAACCGACGGCACTGGTCGTGGTGGCCGGCGCGCCCGGCGGGCGGGCGGTGGGCCGGATGAAGGTCACCCGGGTCACCGCCGGCGTGCTGGAGGAGGTGCGGCTGGCCGGACCGGCCGCGTCCGCGGTGGCCCAGGACGCGATCGACGAGCTGGTCGAGGACGTGGCCGGACAGGCCCGCAGCATGATCGTCGCCGTGCACCCGACCCGCGCCGACGGCACCCGCCCGGCCCGGGTCAGCCCGCCCGCCGTGCCCTACGGCGTGCTGATCGGGCCGAGCGTCGTCACCGAGCGCGGCGTCGACCACGCCCGTCGCGCCCCGACCTCCTCGGTACGGGTCCTCGGCAGGCGCAGCGGCGAGCCGGCCTGCTGGTGCCGCCTCGACGGCGGCGCGACGTCGGCGTTCGAGCAGTTGGCGGCGGTGCTGCGGCACTTCGACCTGACCGTGTCACCGCGATAGCCCGCTCAGCGCAGGGCCTGCCGGGAGATGTGGTCGGCGCGGCGCAGCGGGTCGGGCAGCCGGTAGGCCGAGCAGAGGCCGAGGACGAGGTCGGCGGCCTGGTCGACGCCGACGAGGTGGCCGGGGGAGACGTAGACGGGTCGCACCCCGTCCTGGGTGCGCAGCGCGTGGCCGAGGACGTCGCCGTCGGCGACCAGCGGTTCCCGGTCCCCGCGGCGTGGTCCCGGCTCGGCGTGCGCACCGTCCAGGTGGTTCTTGGCGCAGCCGATCGCCGGCAGCCCGGTGACCACGCCGAGGTGGCAGGCGACGCCGCACCGGCGTGGGTGGGCGAGTCCCTGGCCGTCGCAGAGCAGGAGGTCGACCTGGGTCCGCAGCTGCTCCAGCACGTCCAGGAGCAGTGGTGCCTCCCGGAAGGCGAGCAGGCCGGGGACGTAGGGGAAGGTCGCGGTGCCGTCGAGCACGGCCTCCTCGACGACCGCGAGGCTCTCGATCTCCACGACGACTGCGGCCGCGGCGACCCGGTCGGAGTCGGTGCGGTAGGAGATGTCGAGCCCGACGACCGTGCGCGGGACCGGGATCGGGCCGACCGGGATCGCGACGCGGGCGGCCAACTGCCGCTGAAGGCTCTCCGCCGAGGCGACGGGGTCGGGACTGCTACGCCACCGGTCCCGGGACGGCGAACCCTCCCCGGCTGGACGGTCCGGCTCTGCGGGGCTCAACCGGTCCCGGCCCCGTTGGCCGGCTGGGCGTTCGACCTGCGTGCCGTCCTCCTCGGTTGTCAGCGGAGCGTGGCCGTACTCACCGCGGCTCGACGGGCAGCCCGGTCAGCTCCTGGAAGTCGGCGATGGTGACCGCCGGGTCGGACGTGGCCAGCAGATCCACCCCCGGTGCGGTGAACGCCTCGGTGGAGCGGAGCGCGACGACCTGGCCGGAGCGCAGCTGCAGGATCAGCACCTTGATACCGTCCGGCCCGCCGACGGTGTCGAACACCCTGCTCAGCTTCTGCCGGACCGCCATCTGGGACAGCGGCAGCCGGCCGATGACAGGTGCGCCGGCGAGGTCGTCCCACAGGTGCGGATCCTGCCGGTAGAAGGGGTGTACGGGCCACGGCCGCCGGGCGTCGAGGTGCTCGACGATGCGGGTCAGCGCGTCCCTGGTGACCTCCTCGTCCTGGCCGTCGAGGTCGGCGATCCGCCGGCCGGATCCCAGAGCGGCGACCGCGGCCTCGTAGTAGGTCTCGGCCGGCCGGGAGAACACCCGCTGCTGCAGGACCGCGTCGACGATCCGCTCGATCGTCTCGTCGGCGACCCTGGAGCTCAGGTCGGTCGCGTAGGTCAGCTGGTGCACCAGCCCCCGCCACGGATCGATCGGTCGTGTCGAGGACATGTCAGTTGAACCCCGCTTCGAAGCTGATCCCGGAGGTGTCGAGGCCCTGCTCGGTCAGCGCCCGGTTCACATTGTCCCCGGCTGCCGCGGTCGGTCGGTAGTGCCCGCTCTTGCGGGAGAGCACCTCGGGGACGCCGTTCACCGCGGCGATCTCGCCGGCCCCGGTCACCGGCTGGCCGCCGAGGATGCTCGAGTGGTGGAGCCGGCCGATCTCCTGCTCGAGTGACACGTAGAGGTTGCCGTTCTCGTCCATGACGAAGATCGCCCGCGGAGTTCCGGTGGATCCGAAGATGATCGACGCACCCGAGGTGTCGAGCGGCGAACCGTCGTGCGCCCAGTGCAACCGCCCGTCGATGACGACGACGCGCGCCGCCTCGCGCATCTCGGGCGTGAAGTACTCGACGACGTCCGGGTGGAAGGCGCGGTTGGGGTTGTCCGGCAGGTTCTCCCCGACGTAGCGGCTGCCGAGCGGCTCGGTCGGCAGCGGGGAGTCCCGGACCAACGGGGGGTGGACGCCGGGCGGGAGCGGAGGCGAGCCGTCGGCGCCGGGAGCGTTGTCGCCGTCCGGGGCGTTCCCGTCCGGGCCGTCCGCAGTCGGGGCGTCGTAGTACTGGTCGCCGTACTGGTCGCCGTCGTACGGCCCGTCTCCGTCCGGACCGTTCCCCGGTCCGTCGCCACCCGGGCCGTTCCCGCCGGGGCCGTTGCCACCACCGGCGTCGCCCTGCGGCACGGCGGGAGGATCGGCTTCCACCCGGGTCGGCGGGAGGTCGGCGTCGGGACGTGGGATCGAGCCGCCGGGTGCGTTCGGGGTGTCCAGTCCCCGCACCGCGGGCGGGTCGACGTCCAGCCGCCCCAGCACGCCCTCACGCAGCCCCACGAGCGGGCCGCTCGCCGGCCCGGTCGGGGCGTCGAACCCGGCGCGACCGCCGATCACCCCACCGCGGACGAGCGGCGGCTCGGCCGCTCCGACCAGCGCCGGGACCTCGGCCCGGTTCGGGGCGGGCACGGCCGGGGTCTCGACCGCGGTGCGTCCGCCGATGACCCCGTCGCGGACCAGTGGCGGATCGCCCGCGCCGACGAGGGCGGGGGCAGGGGCGCGGGCAGGGGCAGGGTCAGGGTCAGGGGTGCGGTCCGGGTCGGGGAGCGTCGGCGCGGCGTCGGCGGTGCGCCCGTCGATGACGCCGTCCCGGATGAGCGGCGGCTCGGCGGCACCCGCCCCGCCCGGTGCGTCGGCGCGGTTGCCGTCCGGAGCAGGGGGCGCGTCGGGGGCCCCGCGGCCGCCGATGACCCCGTCCCGGATGAGGGGCTCTCCCGGCGCGTCGGGCCGGGCCGGGACGTCGGGTGCGGCGGTGTCCGGGGTGGGGGGAGCGTCGACACCGCCCCGTCCGCCGATCACCCCGTCGCGGACCAGCGGCGCATCCGGCGTGGCAGCGGGGGCCGGCGGGTCGAACGCGCGCCCGTCGACGACGCCGTCGGGCGTGATCACCGCGGCGGGCGGCAACGGACGGTCGCCCACCGCGTCGCCCACCGACGGCCGGTCCGGGACGGTCGGGGTGTCCGCCCGCGGGACGTCGACGTTCGGGGTGTCGACGTGGGTCGGCGGGATGTCGACGTCGGGCAGTTGCACGTGCGGGATCTGGAAGCCGGGGAACTTGCGGATCGCGCCGAGCGCGACGTCGCTCACCGACGGGATCCGGCCGATGAACTCGCCCGCCCGGACCGCGCCGGCGCCGACCCGGGACACCGCGGCGACCCGGCTGCCCTGCACCGCCGCACCGCCGCCGCGCAGGCCCGCGCCGGCACCCTTGGTGCCGATGATCGCCGAGACGATGTTGAACGTCGCCATGCCGGCGGCCTTGGACTTGTCCTCGCCCCAGGTGTCGTAGGCGATGATCGCCTTGCCGGCGCCGATCAGGGTGTTGTGCAGGGTGCCCTTGGGCAGGCCGGGCAGGTCGGTGTGGGCGTTGATCGTGCTGTAGATCGGGTTCAGGGCCATCACGAAGATGCCCAGGCCCTTCCAGGCCGCACCGGCGTTGCTCCAGCTCCACTCGCCCTCGGCGTAGCCGATCAGGCCACCGAGCCCGACGACCATGTCGACGGCTCCGGTCCCCACACCGCCGAAGAAGGCGCCGACGTCGCCGAGGAACCCGCGGTCGTGCTCCTCGGCCGACCCCCAGGGCAGACCCTCCTCCTGGGCCAGGGCGCCGTCGAGCATCTCGCGGGTGTAGCCGAACTCGTACTCGGTGACCGTGCCGTCGCCGTTCTCGGCGGTGTACCGGGCGTCGGTGTAGAGCGCGAGGATCGAGTTGGCGCACCGCCGCTGCGCGTCCATGAAGTCGGCCACGGCCGTGTTCACGTCGCTGAGCAGCTGGTTGTGCCGGTCGACCTCGCCCTCGTCCTCGCGCCAGTCCTCGGTCACCCTGGTCATGGCGACGAAGTCCTCGGCCTGCGCGCGCAGCGCGTCCAGCCTGGTCTTGATCGCCGCGACCTCGGTGGCGTAGGTGCTCAGCGCCGCGCCGACACCGCTGATGTCCTGGCCGACCGAAGCGGAGACCGACTGCACGGGACCGGTGGCGGCGAGGAGCTGGCCGGACTCGGGCGCGGTGTAGAACGGCGCCAGGCCCTGCCAGGCGGCGTGCACGCGGCGTCCGGTCTCGGCGAAGGCGGTGCCGACCCCGCTGACGGCGGTGGCGTGCTGGCCGAGCACGGCCATGTCGCCGGGGATCTGCGGGATCGCCGCGGGGTTGATCACTGCGGGCCACCCGGGCGGCCCGGCATGGTGGCCCGCGGGTCGGGCGCGGCGGTCGCCGAGGCCTGCGCGTTCGCCGCCATCTCCAGGTCACCGTCGAGGTAGGCGTTGGTGGCGTTGGCGGCCCCGCCCAGGCAGGCCCCGGTACGGGTGAACACGAAGGCGATGTTCGTCCCGGCCGCCTCGGCGAACCCGGCCAGCGCCGCGGCGACGATCTCCGAGCTCGACTGCGCCGCCGCGCCCTCGATCCCGGCGTTCAGGCTGGTCATCTGACCGTCGAACTCGGCCGCGACGTTCTGCGTCCCGGTCAGCACCGTGCGGACCCCGGCCGGGTCGATGTCCCAGCGGCTCACGACCCGGCCCCCCGCCGGAGGTTGCCCCGACTTCCCACCGTTCTCCCCCTCGTCGACCGGCCGTGCGGCGGTCGGTCAGCCGATCCCCTGCACCGCGGACCCCGCCCTGCTCAAGGCCGTGGTCGCGGTCTCGTCGTTGCGGGTCATCGTCGTCTTGACCAGGTTGATGATCTGCTGCACCTCGGCGGCCGCGCGCTGCCAGCGCAGCTCCACGGCCCGGTACTCCTCGGAGACGCCGTCGGCCTCGAAGTCGCCCATCGCCGCGTTGACGTCGGCGGTGCGCTGGGCGATGTTCGCCTCCAGCCGGGCGATGATGCCGGTCAGGTCGGACTGCACCTGCGCCGAGATGCCGGTGTCGAAGCTCCGGCGGTCCATCGTGGGCATGTCGTCTCCTCGCTCAGCGGGCCGCGCCGAAGCGGGCGGCGTCGAAGTTGGCGGTGCCCTGGGCGGAGGTCGCGTTGTCCGACATCTCGGTGTCGCCCTGGGTGAAGGCCTGGTTCATGCCGGCCTGCCCACCGAGGATCGCGCCGAGCGCGCCGTTCAGGTCGGCGGTGATCATGTCGGCGTTGGCCTTGAACCCGTCGAAGGCCGCCCGGCCGGCGCCGTTGAAGTTGCCCTCCAGCGGCTCGGCCGCCGCGATCAGCTGCTGGATGAGGGCGCCCAGGTCCTCGGTCGAGCCCTGGGTCTGCTGGGTGAGCGCGGTCAGTGTCTGCGCGCCCATGTCGAACTTCATGCTCGCTCGCCTCGCCTGCTCGATTGGTCGTCGGACCGGTCCTCGCCCCGCCGAGGTTGTCACGGCACGTGACGGCCTCGCCGCGCGGTGGCGCGAAATGTAGCGGAGGGTGTCGCGTTGCGCCGCTGTCTGTCGTATTCACGTCACCGCTGGTGACTGCGCTGTCGTACCCTCCGCGACCTGCGCGGAGGATCCGACGACCTGCGGATCCGCGCCCGGTCGGGCGGCGGGCCGGCCGACGACCAGTCCTTCCCGTGCGCCGACCGACCCGGACCGTTGCCCCGTTCGCCGGTACTCGATGGACTCAACAGTCGTACGAGGCTCTCGAGGCGGGTCGTGGAGCGGGGGACCGGAGGTGGCGCTGCGGTGAACGGCCGCCGTCGGCGGACCGGTCCGCCGACGAGCATCGGGCGACGGCCGCTCGTCGCGTCGGACGGTCCGGCAGTCTCAGCCCCCGACGCCGGGGGTTACCGGTGGGTTGCCCGCCGCTTAGCGTCATCCGCGGATCGATAACGGCCCGGTCTCAGCCTGGACACGGACTCCCCAGTCCGCCCTGCCCCCGAAGGGACGTCCGGCCCGGGCCGTCGGATCCGGAAGGAAGGTCGTGGCACGGCACCGCTCCCCCCAGGGCCGGCGCGCACACCTCGGGCCCCCGCTGTCGGCTGCACTGGCGACAGCGGGGGTCGGTGGCGCCCGATCAGCCCCCTCCGCGCAGTCCGCGTCGCCCGCGTGGTCGACGTCGTCGCTGCCGGTCCGTTTCGTGGCGACCGCGGTCGCCGGCACCGCGCTGGCCGCGGCCGGGCAGCACATGCTCGTCGAGGCCGTCCCGGTTGCCTCCGACGGCGCCGCGGCTCTCCGGCTCGGCATCAACGAGCTGATCGGGTCCGGCTCCGCGGCCCCCGCCGCTGCGCCGGACACGGCCGCCACGATCACCGTCGCCGCGGCGGCGGCTCCGCTGGTGGCCGAACCGATCAGCGCGGTGGCCCCGGTCAGCGCCGAGCCCGTGGTGGTCGACGCTGCCGGGCTGGTCAAGGCGGCCGACCTGCAGCTGGTAGCGGCCGAGGAGGCCGCCCGCGCGGCGGAGGCGGCGCGGCTGGCCGAGGAGGCCCGGATCGCCGAGGCCGCCGAGGCCGCCGAGGCCCAGCGGGTCGAGGTCGCGGAGAGCGCCGGTGGTGCAGCGGCCGCGGCCGGTGGTGGCGCCGTGTCCGGTCAGTTCGTCGACGGCCGGTTCACCTCGGCGTTCGGCACCCGCAACGGCGCCGCGCACCAGGGGGTCGACATCGCCGCCCCGATCGGCACCCCGATCCACGTCCCGCTGGACGGGACGGTGGTCGACGCCGGCCCGGCCAGCGGGTTCGGGCTGTGGGTGCGCGTCGAGCACGCCGACGGCACGGTCACCACCTACGGCCACGTGAACGAGTTCTTCGTGGCCGTCGGCGACGAGGTGTCGGCCGGCGAGGTGATCGCCGAGGTCGGCAACCGCGGCCGCTCCAGCGGCCCGCACCTGCACTTCGAGGTGGACGACGCGGCCGGGCAGAAGATCAATCCGCGGCCGTGGCTGGCCGACCTGGGCATCGCGGTCTGACGGTCCGGCACGGCGGCGGGCCGGTGCCCGCCGCCGTCCGGCTCCTCAGCCGTCGACGGCCAGGCTCTCCAGCGCGCGGATCTTGTTCGTCGCGTCCAGCGCGGCGACCTTGTAGGCCTCCGACAGGGTCGGGTAGTTCAACACCGTGTCGACCAGGTAGTCGACCGTCCCCCCGCAGGCCATCAGCGCCTGCCCGATGTGCACCAGGTCGGTGGCGCCGGTGCCGAACAGGTGCACCCCGAGCAGGGTGCGGTCCTGGGTGGAGACCAGCATCTTGAGCATGCCGTAGGAGTCGCCCACGATGGCGCCCCTGGCGAGCTCGCGGTAGCGCGAGATGCCCACCTCGTAGGGCACCGCGGAGTCGGTCAGCTCGGCCTCGGTCTTCCCGCAGTAGGAGATCTCCGGGACGGTGTAGATGCCGATCGGCTGCAGCGACTGGAGCTCCCGGGCCGGCTCGCCGAACGCGTGGTAGGCCGCCAGCCGGCCCTGGTCCATGCTGGTCGACGCCAGCGCCGGGAAACCGATCACGTCACCGACCGCGAAGATGTGCCCGACCTCGGTCCGGTAGTGCTCGTCGACGCTGATCCGGCCCCGCTTGTCGGCGCTCAGCCCGGCCTTCTCCAGGTCCAGGTCCTCGGTGACGCCCTGCCGCCCGGCCGAGTACATGACCATGTCGGCGGCGATCCGCTTGCCGCTGGCCAGGCTGGTCACCGTGCCTCGCGGGGTCGTCTC
>JASLAP010000265.1 GCA_030147065.1 Pseudonocardia sp.
GCTGGATTTACTGGATTACGACTCCGGGAGGGCGAATACGATCAGCGCGCTTCCGTGACCGGCGCCGAGCATGCCGGGCAGGAACCCTTCGGCCCATCCGCCCCAACCGACCGGCACGGCGATGTACTGCCGGCCGTCGACCATGTAGGTCGTCGGGCTGCTGTGGTGACCGCTGCCGCACTGGAACTGCCACAGCAGTTCCCCGGTGCGGGCGTCGAGCGCGTTGAACTCCCCGGACGGTTCCCCGGCGAACACCAGGTCGCCGCCCGTCGCCAGCACCGACGCGCACATCGGGAGCTCGTTGCGCCAGCGCCACTTCTCCTCGCCGTCGGCGTCGAAGGCGCTGATGGACCCGGTCATGTCCTCGATGTCGACCTGGACGCCCGCGCCCCAGTACGGGATGGACTCCTTGAACTCGCGGCGCCGCCGGGTCGCCGTGGCCCCGACGTCCTGGACCGGGACGTAGAAGAGCTCGGTCCGCGGGCTGTACGCCGCGTGGGTCCATTCCTTGGCGCCGGCCGGGCCCGGGTAGAAGTGGACCGGCACCCCCTCCTCGTCGGGGTAGACCTTGGCCGTCACCTTGCCGTCCCGGGTGATCGCCCCCCAGGTGATCCGGTCCACGAAGGGGGTGACCCGGACCAGCTCACCGTTCGTGCGGTCGAGGACGAAGAAGTAGCCGTTCTTGTCGAAGTGCCCGAGCAGCTTGCGCCCGTCCTTCTCGAACAGGATGCACTCGGCGATGCTGTCGTAGTCCCACACGTCGTGCGGGGTGCACTGGTAGTGCCAGCGGATCTGACCGGAGTCGACGTCGACGGCGATGATGCTGTCGGTGTAGAGGTTGTCGCCCTCGCGCACGCCGCCGTCGAAGTCGGGCGCCGGGTTGCCGGTGCCCACGTAGAGCAGGTTCGTCTCCGCGTCGAAGGTGCCGGTGAGCCAGCAGTTCGCGCCGCCGCGCGCCCAGGCCTCGCCGTCGGCGGGCCAGGTCTCCGAGCCGGGTTCCCCGGGCTTCGGGATCGTGTAGCAGCGCCACTGGTGCTCGCCGGACCGGACGTCGAACGCGTCCAGGTGGCCGCGCACCCCGAACTCCCCGCCGGAACTGCCGACGATCACCAGGTTCTTCACGACCAGCGGCGCGACCGTGGCGCTCTCCCCGGCCCGCACGTCGCCGTAGGTCTTGTCCCAGACCCGCTTGCCGGTGGTGGCGTCGAGCGCCAGCACGTGGGCGTTCGCCGTGACGACGAAGACCTTCCCCTGCGCCACCGCGACCCCGCGGTTCACGTTGCCGCAGCACAGCGACACGTCGAAGGGGACGGCGTGCTTGTACCGCCAGATCTCGGTGCCGTCCTTCGCGTTCAGGGCCCACACCCAGCCGTCCCAGCCGGCGACGAACATGATCCCGTCGACGATGATCGGGGTGGCCTCGAACGAGTAGGTCGACGCGCCGGCGATGATGCCGCTGGAGCCGGCCTGGAACACCCAGGCGGGCAACAGGCGCTTGACGTTCTCGGTGTTGATCTGGTCCAGCGCGCTGTAGCGCTGCCCGTCGTAGGCGCCGTAGTAGGTCAGCCAGTTCTCCGGCTCCGAGCGGGCGTTGAGGATGCGCTCGTAGTCGACGCCCTCCACGACCGGCGGCGCGATCTCGTTGCCCGGGAGCTTGCCGCTCAGCTTCGCCTGGTCGATGGCCTCGCCGGCATCCACGTACTCAACGGTCATCGTCTGCTCCTCTCACGGCCGCGGCTGGTCGGGACGGTCGAGGCGGGCCTCCGGCGGGACGTCGCCCAGCACGACGATGGCCCCGGTCAGCCCCCGGCCTTCGTCGTTGCCGGTGGGCGAGCTGAACCAGTAGTAGCCCGGACCGTCGAGGTTGAGGGTCGCCCTGCCGCGCGAGTGGTTCACCAGCCAGATGAACTTCCGGTCGCCGTTGCTCGGCAGCAGCGCGCAGTGCGTGTTCAGGTCGTCGTTGATGATCTCGAGATCGATGTCACCGCCATGGGGCATGACCAGGATCGACGGATCCCAGGCGATCTCATCGGGCCGGATGCGGATCGTCGCCGCCATTCGGCCGTCGTCCTTCTCGGTCGCCTGCCCGATGTTTCCGGTGCCCAGAACCCGGCCGATCGCCGATTTGTTCTGCACGTCCAGTCCGAGCTCGGTCAGCAGGTCGGCCCTCTCGTGCGCCATCGTCATCGGCTCCACCTCCTCGTTGAGAAATGCCCACGTCAACGTGCACGTCGATCGTCGCGGTGGTGGCGCCGATTAGTCAGGGAAACCGTTTCGCCACAGTCCTGATTCGCCGCGTCTCATGTGCCGCAATGCGGCAGGCAGTTCCGGGAGCCGGACGCGATTGCATCGTCCGGCATCCGGTTGCAATGTGGTAACGGTCACCCTACGCCGGACGAATCACGCCGACAAGGGTGATCATCAATTCCGGCCGGCTCCCACCGTTCGCCGGTCGGCGGCTACCGTTCGCACCCGGTACGCGACCGCTGCGGGCGCCCGAGGTCGTACCGGTCGAGGTTCATGACCTTGTCCCAGGCGGCCACGAAGTCGTGCACGAACTTGTTCCGCGCGTCGTCGCTCGCGTAGACCTCGGCGACGGCGCGCAGCTCGGAGTTCGAGCCGAGGACGAGGTCGACGCGGCTGCCGGTCCACCTGAGCTCGCCGGTGGCCCGGTCGCGGCCCTCGAAGGTCTGCGCGTCCTTCGAGACCGCCGTCCACTCCGTGTCCATGTCGAGCAGGTTGACGAAGAAGTCGTTGGTCAGCGTCCCCGGCGCCGAGGTGAACACGCCGACCGGGGACCGCCCGGAGTTCGCGCCCAGCACGCGCAGGCCGCCCACCAGGACGGTCATCTCGGGCACGGTCAGGGTCAGCTGGTTCGCCCGGTCGACCAGCAGGTGCTCCGCCGGCAGCCGGGCGCGCTTCCCGCGGTGGTTGCGGAACCCGTCCGCGGCCGGCTCCACTGCGGCGAAGAACTCCGCATCGGTCTGCTCCGGCGACGCGTCGGTCCGCCCGGGGGCGAAGGGGACCCGGACGTCGTGGCCGGCGTCCCGCGCGGCCTGCTCCACCGCGGCGCACCCACCGAGGACGATCAGGTCGGCCAGCGAGACCTTCTTGCCCCCGGTCTGCGCGGCGTCGAAGGACTCCCGGATCCCCTCCAGGGTGTGCAGCACCCGGGCCAGCTCGTCCGGGTCGTTGACCTCCCACCCGCGCTGCGGCTCGAGGCGCACGCGGGCCCCGTTCGCGCCCCCGCGCCGGTCGCCTGCGCGGAACGTCGAGGCCGACGCCCACGCGGCGGAGACCAGCTGGGGGACCGTCAGCCCGGACCCGAGGATCCGGCTCTTCAGCGCGGCGACGTCGGCCTCGTCGACCAGCTCGTGGTCGACCGCGGGGACCCGGTCCTGCCAGAGCAGCTCCTCCGGCGGGACCAGCGGGCCGAGGTAGCGCTGGATCGGGCCCATGTCCAGGTGGGTCAGCTTGAACCACACCCGGGCGAACGCGTCCGCCAGCTGGTCCGGGTTCTCCAGGAACCGGCGCGCGATCACCTCGTAGCCGGGGTCGAACCGCAGCGCGAGGTCCGTGGTCAGGATGGTCGGGGCATGGGTCCTCGACGGGTCGTGGGCGTCCGGCACCGTGCCGGCCCCGCCGCCGTCCGCCGGGATCCACTGCCACAGACCGGCGGGGCTGAGCTCCAGGTCCCACTCGTAGCCGAACAGGTTCTCCAGGAAGCTGTTGTCCCACCGCGTCGGGGTGGGTGTCCAGGTGCCCTCGAGCCCGCTGGTGATGGTGTCGGCGCCCTTGCCGGCGCCGTAGCCGCTGTTCCAGCCCAGGCCCTGTTCCTCCAGGGGGGCGCCCTCGGGTTCGGGGCCGAGGTGGCGGTCCGGGTCGGCCACGCCGTGGGTCTTGCCGAAGGTGTGCCCGCCCGCGATCAGCGCGACGGTCTCCTCGTCGTCCATCCCCATGCGCCGGAACGTCTGGCGGATGTCGCGGGCCGAGGTGAGCGGGTCGGGGACGGTGTTCGGGCCCTCCGGGTTGACGTAGATCAGGCCCATCTGGTCGGCGGCCAGCGGGTCCGGCAGCTCCCGGACGCCGCTGTGGCGCTCGTCGCCGAGCCAGGCGCGTTCGGGGCCCCAGTAGACGTCGTCGGCCACCCAGACGTCGGCCCGGCCGCCGGCGAAGCCGAAGGTCCGCAGGCCCATCGACTCCAGGGCCCGGTTGCCCGCGAAGACCATCAGGTCGGCCCAGGAGATCCGGCGGCCGTACTTCTTCTTGACCGGCCAGAGCAGCCGGCGCGCCTTGTCGAGGTTGCGGTTGTCCGGCCAGCTGTTCAGCGGGGCGAAGCGCTGCATGCCGGCGGCCGGACCACCCCGGCCGTCGGCGACGCGGTAGGTCCCGGCGCAGTGCCACACCATCCGGACCACCAGCGGCCCGTAGTGGCCGAAGTCGGCCGGCCACCACGGCTGGGAGGTGGTCAGCACCTCGTCGACGTCGCGGGCCAAGGCGTCGAGGTCGAGGGTGGCGAACTCCGCGGCGTAGTCGAAGTCCGCACCCATGGGGTCGGCCGCCGGGTCGTGCCGGAGGACCTCCAGGTCGAGCCGGTCCGGCCACCAGTCGTGGTTGCCGGTGCCGGGGGTCGCCCGGGTGCGGCGCACGGGCGAGGCGGGCAGGCCGAGGCCGCCCGCGCTCCGATCGTCCGTGTCGCCGACGACGGCGTCCGGGGTGTCAGACACGGCAATCCCTTCCGCACTCAGATTCCCAGCGCGCGGCGCACGGCCGGTGCGTTCCGCCGGGAGACCGGGACCATGTCGTCGGCCCGGTCGTCCATGACCAGGAACAGCTCGCCCTTCGTCCCGCGCTCGATCTCGCGGATCCGGCTGAGGTTGACCACGTAGCGGCGGTGCACCCGCAGGAACCCGACGTCGGCCAGCTCACCGTCGAGCTTGTCCAGGCTCGACGAGGCGGCGCGCAACCGCCCCTGGTCGGTGGACAGCCACACATCGTTCCCCTCCGATTCGGCGAACGAAACCTCCGGCAACTGCAGCAGCACCATCCGGTGGTCGCGCAGCGCGACCAGCCGGCGCGGCTTCACCCCAGGGTGCGCCGAGCCCTCCGCCGGGGGCAACTGCGCGCCTTCGGATGCACCGAACCAGACCAGGTTCCCGATCAGGTGGCCGCAGGAGAAGACGGGTCGGATGGTGATCGGGGTCGGCTCGTCGGCCAGGTGGGTGAAGACCTGCGTCGAGCCGACCCAGTCGGGGTTGTGGACCGCCTGCCGGCTGGCGTACCGGGCCGCTCCGATCAGTTCGGGCAGACCCGGGTTCCAGCGCAGCGTGGGGTCGACCGCGGGGGTGGAGGCCGGGACGCCCATGAGCACGCTCGCCGTGTCGTCGGCGATCACCACCTTGCCCGCGGTGTCCACCGCGGCCAGCGCCGCCCGGGAGTGGGCCCTGGCCTGGGTGTAGGCCGCGACCAGCTCGGCGCCGCTGTTGCGGGCGCGCCGCCTGAGCAGGCACTGGGTCTTGGTGACCGCGTTCGCCAGCCAGCTCCCGGTGGGCCCGGGGAGCTGGCTGCGCCAGCAGGAGATGTTCAGGACCGCGATCGGCTCCCTGCTCACCACGTCGCGCACCGCGATGCCCGCGCAGACCCAGTTGTGCAGCGCCTGGCACCAGTGCTCGGCGCCCCTGATCGTCACCGGCCCGTGCGCCTCGAGGGCGGTGCCCATGCCGTTGGTCCCGACCGCGCTCTCCGACCAGCAGAACCAGGGCGCCAGATTGGCGTCGGTGGCCCTGGCGAGGGTGGCCCGGTCGCCCCACTCGCCCAGGATCCGGCCGGTGGCGTCGGTGACGGTGACGACGCCGCCGATGCTGCCCACGTCGTGCGCCACGGACGCGGCGCAGAAGCCCAGCTCGGTGAACACGACGTCGTGCTCGGGGGAGTGGTCGATCTCCGCGACGGCGATCGGGGCCCCGGTGAGGTGCGGGTCGACCCGGTACCGCTCCCGGCAGCGGTGCCAGGAGATGGCCACCACGGGCCGGACACCCGGTACCTGGTCCTCACCCCGCACGAACCGTTCCCACGCCGCGAGCACGGTGCTCCGACCCCGTCCCGGGCCGGTCGTCTCGAGCCGATCTGCATCCGCCATGGTGGAGAACCGCCTCTGGTCCATCCGGACGCCACGAGGGCACGCGCGGTCCGCGCCGGTCGCGCTCGTCACAGCCGGGGCAACAGCGGACCGGCACTGGGATCGCGCGTCTTGGTGCTTCGTTCACTCGTTCTGGCTGTGGCGCAGACCGGCACCCTCCACCCTAGGTACCTCCGCCGAGCTGTCCAGCCCTCGCCGGGCCCAGTTCCGGCGCAGCACCTGCCGGGCGAAGCGCGTGGGCTGTGCGGTGGCGCGCCGCGGGTCGGCGGACCGGGTTCCGGCGACCGCGGTCAGGAGTCGCCCTCCTCCTCGGGACGGGTCTGCGAGGTGCCCCCGAAGCCCGGGGCCAAGTCGGCCGGATCCGGCGCGTCGGGATCGTTGTTGGGCCCGCCCTCCGGTGGGTCGGGCTGCGGGATGCCCGCCGGGTTGGGGGTGACGCGATCGGTGCGGGTGCCCTCGGGCACGGCGTCGGTGTCGGCCACGGCGGACTCCTCTCTGCGCAGGTGGCCGACGGGTGCCCGCCAGCACGGGCGGCAAACCCGGGATCGCGCTTCGGAGGTGTGGTCGAACGCGACGGGCGGCATTTCCGGCGCGGCGGCGGTACCGGTGGCCCGGTCACGTCCATCCCGTTCACGGGCCGGCGCGAGCCCCGTCCCGGATCGGGGTTCGGGGCTCGCGCCGGCCGTGGCCCGGGGGCGCTACTTGCGGTTGGGGTAGGGGTCGTTCTTCGAGTCGCCGCCGGTCAGCGTGTCCCAGTGGCCGTTGTGGCAGCTGGGGCAGGGCGGCAGGTTCTTGGTCGAGGTCACCCCCAGCTCGTAGCCGCAGCTGGTGCACTTGTAGGTGCCCGAGGAGACGTCGCTACCGGAGGGAACGGGATCAGCCATGCAGGGGTGTTACCCGGTCCGGGGGCGATGCACCCCTTCCGGTCAGTCCGAAGGGGACGGTGCGATCACGGCCCGGTAGAGCCGGTCGTACTGCTCGGCCCGGTCGCGGTAGTGGTCGCGGTGCGCCGGCACGGGCTCCAGCGTGGGCCCGGTGGGCACCGGCTCCCGTGCGGTGTCCGGCGCGAGCACCTCCAGCGCGTGCAGGGCGGTGCCGTGCAGGGTCACCCGCTTCATGGTCACCGGCTCGACCGGGGTCCCCAGGCCGTCGGCCAGCACCTGCAGCCAGCTCGGCAGGTCCTGGGTGATCCGGCCGCTGGCCAGGATGCGCTGCGGGTTCGCGGCGGTGGTCCGCAGCTGGTCGGCGATCCGCTCGTAGGACAGGGCGACGCCCTCCATCGCTCCGCGGTACAGCTGGGCGCCGGTGGTGGCGCTGGAGGCGCCGGCGATCACGGCGCGGGCGGCGGCGGCCCAGCCGGTGGAGCGCTCGCCGGACAGGTAGGGCAGCACCAGCGGCGTCGTCGGGTCGGGGGCGGCGGCCATCAGCTGGTCCGGATCGGCGTCGTCGTCGAGCCGCACGGTGGCCTGCAACCAGCTCAGCACCCGGCCGACGTCGTTGAGCGCGCCGCCGAGCAGGGACCGGCCGGAGTCGACCCGGTAGCACCACAGCCCCGACGGGATATGCTCGGGGATGTCGGAGACGAGCACCCGGATCGCTCCGCTGGTGGCCGCGGACACCGCGGCGGTCGTCCCGTCGGTCGCCCCGGCACCGAGGTTGCTCGCGAAGCCGTCGGGGATGGGGGCGAACCAGCGGGCGCCGTCGAGGGCCGGCCAGCGGGCCGCCACGGCCGCGTCGACGTCGGTCAGCGGGTGGTCGGGGTCCCGCACCTGCGACAGCTTCTCGGGCTCGATACCGGCGGCGGCGAGCATCCCCGGGTCCCACCGACCGGTCCGGCGGTCGAGCAGCCCCGTCCAGGCGGCGGTGGCCGTGCCGGCCGCCGTCGTCCCGAGCAGCCGGAGGTAGGCGTACTCGCCGAGGGACATCCAGCGGCGCGCGGCGGCGAACCGGTCGGGCTCGGTCTCCCGCAGCCACCGGAACCGGGCGGGCAGGTAGCTGCTGTGCAGCCGGCACCCGGTGCGCTGCTGGACCTCGCCCTCGTCGAGCTCGCGGCGCAGCGCCTGCACCTGCGGGCCGCACCGGGAGTCGGCGTAGGTGTAGCAGGGCGTGACGGCCCGGCCGCCGCCGTCCACCCCGACCAGCGACGAGGCGAAGGTGTCCAGGGCCACGCCGGCGATCCGGCCCCGCAGGGGCGCCACGGCCAGCCCGGTGATGATCTCGGCGAGCTCGTCGACCACCTGGTCCGGGTCGATCTCGCTGGTGCCGTCCCCGCCGGTGCGGAAGGCGTGCTCGACCTTGCGCCGACCGCCCTCGACCGGCCGGCCCGCGGCGTCGTAGACGTCGCCCCGGCTCGCGGTCGAGCCCACGTCGAGCGCCAGCACGAGCGGGTCCAGCGCCTCGTCCAACCCGACGCGGCCACCGCTTCCGGTCATCAGATCCCGCTCCCGCGACGTCGACGTCGGTAGATCGACAACGCTACCGCAGCGGGGCCGCGGTCGCCGCGACGCCGCCACGCCTCCGGGCGATGAGTTCCGCCGCCCGGTGCGGTCGAACAGGCATGGCAACCCACACCCTCGAGGCCCCCGGGGCCCACCTGGTCTACGACGTGCACGGCCCGCTGCCGACCGCGGACGGCCGCCCGCCGCTGTTCATGATCGCCCAGCCGATGTGCGCGGACGGCTTCCGCGCGCTGGCCGCGCTGTTCCCGGACCGCACCGTGGTCACCTACGACCCCAGGGGCCTCGGGCGCAGCGTGCGGACGGACGGGCGGGTCGACAACAACCCCGAGGACCAGGCCACGGACGTGCACGCGATCATCGCGGCGCTCGGCGCCGGCCCGGTCGACATGTTCGCCAGCAGCGGCGGTGCGGTCACCGCCCTCGCGCTGGTGAGCGCCCACCCCGACGACGTGCGCACGCTGGTGGCGCACGAACCGCCGATCATCCCGGTGCTGCCGGACGCGGCGGCCGCCGAGCGCGCCCACCGGAGCATGCGGGAGGCGTACCAGGCCAAGGGCTTCGGGACCGGGATGGCCGCGTTCATCGCGATGACGTCGTGGTCGGGCGAGTTCACCGACGACTACTT
This sequence comes from Pseudonocardia sp., assembly GCA_030147065.1. Taxonomy (GTDB): domain Bacteria; phylum Actinomycetota; class Actinomycetes; order Mycobacteriales; family Pseudonocardiaceae; genus Pseudonocardia. Next base: position 9,224 of record JASLAP010000265.1, read on the forward strand.
CGCCCAGCCCGCTCCCGACCCCGCGGCGTTCGGCATGCCAGCGGAGGACGACGGCTCGCGCGACGACCCGCTGCTGTCGGACCGGTCCCTGGCGATCGTCGAGTACCGCCCCGACCCCGCCGCACTCGCCGCGGCACCCACCCGCGTGGTCGTCGCGGTGGGGGAGGAGACCGGCGACACCTTCACCGGGCGCACCGCCGTCGCCACCGCGGAACTGCTCGGCCAGCGGGCCACCGTGTTCCCCAGCCACCACGGCGGCTTCCTCGACGGCGAGTTCGGCTACGCCGGTCAGCCCGAGGCTTTCGCCCGCAGGCTGCGCGAGGTCCTCGACGACGTGCAGGGCTGACCCGCGGCGGGTTCAGGCGTCGGGGGCGATGGTCGCCGCGGCGACGGCGCCCAGCTCGCGGCAGGCGTCCAGGGTGGCTCGATCGGGTGCCCCCGTGGACTCGACCGGAGCCGTCACCAGGGTCCAGCCGAGGGCGTCGGCGACCGACCGCACCGAGCGGACGGCACCCTCCAGACCCAGGTTGCCGTGCACGTACGTGCCGTAGGGGAGCCCGCGGGTGTCGGCGGCGCACACGTAGAAGACCTGGTCGAAGAAGTGCTTCAGGGCGCCCGACATGTAGCCGATGTTCGCCGGCGTGCCCAGCACGACGCCGTCGGCGGCCAGCAGGTCCGAGGCCGTGGCGGCGAGCGCGGCGCGGCACACCACCTCGACCCCGGTGATCTCCGGATCCCGGGCGCCCGCCACGACCGCGTCGAGCAGCTCGGCGGTGGCCGGGGACGGGGTGTGGTGCACGACCAGGAGGCGAGCCATCGTCCGAGCTTGGCAGGACGACGCCGGGCGCGGTGGGCAGGCGGAGGTCGACTACCCGGCGGGAGGCGGGAGGACGGTGCGCAGGCGGGTCTGGGCGGCGCGCATGCGGTCGCCCTCCAGCACCAGGTCGGGGTCGAGGAGGGCCTGCAGCAGCACGCCGTTGAACAGGGCCAGCGCCAGGCCGGCGGCGTCCTCGCCGGCCGGGTCGGCGCCCAGGCCGAGCACCGCGGCCAGCGCCGGGCGGGTGCGCCGGAAGCCGGCGGCCAGCAGGCTGCGCACCTTCTCGTCGTGCTGGGCCCTGGCCAGCGCGACCACCAGGTGGGTGGCCAGGCCGGCGCGCTCGGCCCGGGTGGCGTCGACGACCTCGCCGGCCCGCCGGAACGCCTCCGCCGGGGTGTGCTCGCCGAGGTCGGCCAGGCCGGCCGCCACCTCGTCCAGCCAGCGGTCCAGCCCGGCCAGCACCGCCTCGGTCACCAGCTCGTCCTTGGAGCCGAAGTGGTAGCCGATGGAGGCCAGGTTGGCGCCGGCCTCGTCGGCGATCGCCCGCGCGGTGACCCGCTCGGCCGGGAGCCGGGCGAGGCAGCGCAACGCACCCTCGACGAGCTGCTGGCGGTTGCTGCGCTGGGGGCTCATGGGCACATCCTGGCTTGACCTGAATCTATACACGCGTATAGATTCACTGCCGTGTTCGGGGTCACGGTCGCCGTCACCGTCCTGCTCGCCGCGCTGCTGGCCTGGTCGGCGCGGGCGAAGCTGTCGCACGCCCCGGAGGTGGTCGCCGGCTACCGCCGGGTCGGGGTCCCGGAGCGGCGGTTGAACGCGCTGGCCGCGGTCCTGCTCGCGGGCGCGGCCGGCCTGCTGGTGGGCCTGGTCGCCGCGCCGGTCGGCGTGCTGGCCGCGGCCCTGCTGACCGTCTACTTCCTGCTGGCGGTGGCCGCGCACATCCGCGCGCACGACACCGGGCGGCTGGCCGTGCCGGCCGTCCTCGCGCTGCTCGCCGCCGCCGCCCTCGCCCTCCGCCTGCTCACCCGCTGAGCGGTCGGCAGGCGACCGTCGCGGCGAGCGCCCTGCGGTGGTCCGCCGTCCACGGGGGTCCGAGGGTCGCCCGCGGGCCGTGCAGGACCTCCCGGGCCCGCGCGCCCAGGATCTCGGCCGCCCGGCGTTCCACGTCCTTGGCGTCGTAGAGGTGGACGGCCCACCCGCGCGCCCGGGCGGCGTCGTCCAGGACCTGCCGGTACATGACCGAGTCCGCGCGGGCCTCGTACGGCACCCGCCGGAGGACGGCGATGTCGTCGGGGAAGTCGGGCGGCCAAGCCCGCAGCGAGAGCGAGACGATCGGGTCGCCGACCGAGGACGCGAGGTCGTTGAGCGCTGCCGATGTCGCCCGCGCCGCCGATGCCCGCACCCGGGCCACCAGCTCGGCGGCCGCGGCGTCGTCGAGGGGCTTGCCCTCGTGGTGGACGGGCGCGGTCGGCGTGCCGGGCTCGACGAGCTCGATCCGCCGCCGGTCCACGACCCGGTGGTCGGCCGATGCGGTGACCGCCACCGCCCAGCCGAGGTGGTGGGCGACCCCGACGCGCACGGCTCAGTGTCGCACCGGCGTCGGCGGTCGGCTTGACCTTGTGGTTGCTGCAGGGTCCACCCTGGGGTGGTGACGCTGTCGATCAGCCAGTTCAGCGAGATGTGCCAGCTGTCGGCGCAGACCCTGCGCTTCTACCACGCCGAGGGCCTGCTGGTGCCGGTCGAGGTCGACGCGCGGACGGGGTACCGCTCCTACGGGTTCGACCAGGTCGAGCGGGCGATGCTGGTCGCGATCCTGCGCCGGGCCGGGTTGGGCGTCCAGCAGGTCCGGGCGGCCCTGGACGACCCCGACGCGCTGCCGGCGCTGCTCGTCGAGCACCGCGCGGAGCTGCGGCGCCGCCGGCAGGAGGAGGACGAGGCGCTCGACGACGCGGAGGTGTTCGCCTCGGCCTGGCCCCGGGTCAGTCGGCAGCACCGGCCCGGGACCGTCGTCGTGCGCACGGTCGTACCCGGCTGCGCCGATCTGGAGGCGGGTGCCGAGGGGGTCCGCGCCGCCGCCGCCGAGCTGGTCCGCACGGCCGAGGCGGGCGGGGCGGCGGTGACCGGGGTCGCCTGGAAGACCCCGGCCCTGGACACGGTGGAGCAGAAGCGGAAGGTCATGACCCCGGACGGGCCGGACTGGTGGCTGCTCGTACCGGTCGCCGCGGACGAGCGCGTGGCACCGGCTCTCCCCGACGGCGTCGACCTGGCGGAGTTCCCCGCCCGGGACGAGTTGTCGATCGTCCTGCCGGGGCGGGAGACCCTCCCCAAGTTCGCCGCGGCGGTCCACCGGCTGGTCGCCCACGGCGTCGACGAGGCCTGCGCGGTCGACCTCGGGCAGCCGCGCCACGTCCTGCACCCGGGCGGCGTCGAGATCGCGGTGGCAGTGTGGGGGGCCGAGGACGCGCCGCCCCCGGAGACGGTTGCCTGGCCGTAGCCGGGCCGCCCGCGCCCGCGTTGCGGCTGGCCGGCCGGCTGCGCGGGTCCGGGCCTGACGTCGTCAGCCCGAGTCCCGGGGTGATCCGCCCGGTCGCTGGCCCCTGGTCGTAGGGACGTGACCGGTGTCGTGACCTTCGGCGCGCAGCGGCTCGGACCGCTCGGACCGTGTGGGCTGTCCGCACGCGGTCGCCACCGCGAGCACGATCACGGCCACCAGGACGACGAGTCCGACGGCGACGACGTGACCGGCGTGGACTGACCCGCCGCCGCCGACGACGGGCGGGTGGCCAGTGGCGGCCGGTACTCATCGGCTGTCCCTCTCTCGCCGGAGCGTCGCGACCTGGCGACGCAGGGTGCGCCGGTTCGCCGCGGCGATCACGACCAGCAGCACCGCGACCCCCGCGGCGTAGACCCCGATGATCACGGGGTCGCCGCTCGTCGCAGGACCGCCGACACCCGCCAGC
>JASLAP010000290.1 GCA_030147065.1 Pseudonocardia sp.
CCGCACCGCCATCCCGACCTCGGCGATCTGCTCACCACCGACGCGTCCGCGCTGGTCACCCGGGACGACGTGGACGTCGTGGTCGAGGTGATCGGCGGCATCGAGCCGGCCCGCACGCTGCTGCTGGAGGCGCTCAAGGCGGGCAAGTCGGTGGTCACCGCCAACAAGGCGTTGCTGGCCGAGGACGGCGCCGCGCTCGCAGAGGCCGCCGACGCCTCCGGTGTGGATCTGTACTCCGAGGCCTCGGTGGCCGGTGCGATCCCGCTGCTGCGGCCGCTGCGCGAGTCGCTGGCCGGCGACCGGATCACGCGGGTGGCCGGCATCGTCAACGGCACGACGAACTTCATCCTCTCCGCGATGTCCGCGTCCGGCTCGAGCTACGCCGACGCGCTGGAGGAGGCCACCCGGCTCGGCTACGCCGAGGCCGACCCGAGCGCCGACGTGGACGGCTACGACGCCGCGTCCAAGGCCGCGATCCTGGCCTCGCTGGCCTTCCACACCCGGGTCACCGCGGCCGACGTGCACTGCGAGGGCATCCGCGAGGTCACCGCGACCGACATCGCCGCGGCCGCCGGGATGGGCTGCGTGATCAAGCTGCTGGCCATCTGCGAGCGGCTGCCGGCCGAGGGCGGGCAGCCCGAGTCGGTCTCGGCCCGGGTGCACCCGGCCATGATCCCGGCCGCGCACCCGCTGGCCGCGGTGGACGGCGCGTTCAACGCGGTGTTCGTCGAGGCCGAGGCGGCCGGCCAGCTGATGTTCTACGGGCAGGGGGCCGGCGGCGCGCCCACGGCCAGCGCGGTGCTCGGCGACATCGTCGCCGTGGTGCGCAACCGGGTGGTGGGCGGCCGCGGGCCCCGCGAGTCCACCTACGCCAGCCTGGGCGTGCGGCCGATGGGCACCGTGCACACCCGCTACCACGTCAGCCTGGACGTGACCGACCGCGCGGGGGTGCTGGCCACCATCGCCGGCGAGTTCGCCCGGCACGGGGTCAGCATCGCCGCGGTGCGCCAGACCGGCGGCGGGTTCGACGGCGGCGCCGACGGCTCGGGCGAGTCGGGCGACGGCGCCCGGCTGGTCGTGGTCACCCACACCGCACCGGAGGCGTCGCTGGCCGCGACGGTCGAGGTGCTCAGCGGGCTGGACGTCGTGCGCGGCGTGGACAGCGTGCTCCGGGTCGAGGACCTGGGGCGGAAGGGGGTGGCCGGATGACCGGCCCCGAGGCCACACCGGTCGCACCGGTCGCACCGCCCAAGCTGCAGCGCTGGCCGGGGGTGATCGCCGCCTACCGGGACCGGATGCCGGTCGAGCCGGGCTGGACGATCGTCACCCTGGGCGAGGGCGGCACCCCGCTGCTGCCCGCCCCGCGGCTGTCCGCGCGGACCGGCTGCGAGGTCTACCTCAAGGTCGACGGGGCCAACCCGACCGGGTCGTTCAAGGACCGCGGGATGACCATGGCGGTGACCGACGCGCTGGCCGCCGGCAAGCAGGGCGTGATCTGCGCGTCCACCGGCAACACCTCGGCCTCGGCCGCCGCCTACGCCGCACGGGCCGGGCTGACCTGCGCGGTGCTCGTCCCGCAGGGCAAGATCGCGCTGGGCAAGCTGGCCCAGGCGGTCGCGCACGGGGCCCGGATCCTGCAGATCGACGGCAACTTCGACGACTGCCTGGAGCTGGCCCGCAAGACCTCGGCCGACTACCCGGTCGCGGCCCTGGTCAACTCGGTGAACCCGGCCCGGATCGCCGGGCAGGCCAGCGCGGCCTACGAGATCTGCGACGAGCTCGGCCGGGCCCCGGACGTGCACTGCCTGCCGGTCGGCAACGCCGGCAACATCACCGCCTACTGGGCGGGCTACCGCGCCTACCTGGCCGACGGGCTGATCACCGAGCCGCCGCGGATGTTCGGCTTCCAGGCCGCCGGGGCGGCCCCGCTGGTGCACGGCGCGCCGGTCAAGCACCCGGAGACGATCGCCACCGCCATCCGGATCGGCGCCCCGGCGTCCTGGGCGGCGGCCACCGCGGCCCGCGACGAGTCCGGCGGCCGGTTCGCCGCGGTCACCGACGAGGAGATCCTGGACGCCTACCGGATGCTCGCCGCGCAGGAGGCGGTGTTCGTCGAGCCGGCGTCCGCGGCCAGCGTGGCCGGGCTGCTGCAGTCCGCCGCCGACGGCACGCTGCCGCGCGGCTCGCTGGTGGTCTGCACTGTCACCGGGCACGGGCTCAAGGACCCGGAGACCGCGATGCTCGCCGCCGCGGCGCCGACCGTCATCGCGATCGACCCCGGCGCCGTGGCGGACGCCCTGGAACTGCGCTGATGGGGCAGTGCTGATGGGCCGTCCCAGCGAGGTGCGGGTGCGGGTGCCGGGCTCGTCGGCCAACCTCGGCCCGGGGTTCGACACCCTCGGGCTCGCGCTGGGCCTCTACGACGACGTCGAGGTGTCGATCGCCCCGGACGGGCTCGTCGTCGAGGTCGACGGGGAGGGCGCCGGCCAGGTCCCGTGCGACGACTCGCACCTGGTCGTGCGGGCGATGCGGACGGCCTGGAACATCGTCGGCGACGCCCCGGCCGGGCTGCGGATGCGCTGCCGCAACGCGATCCCGCACTCGCGCGGGCTGGGCAGCTCGGCGGCGGCCGCGGTGGCCGGTGCGGTGGCCGCGGTGGTGCTGTCCGGGCGCGACCCGGAACTGGAGGCCGACGTCCTGCTCCAGGTCACCGCGGGGATGGAGGGCCACGCGGACAACGCGGCGGCGAGCCTGTTCGGCGGGCTCGTGGTGGCCTGGGAGACCCCGGGCAACACCGCCGAGCGGTTCCACGCGGTCCGGCTGGACGCCCACCCCGGCATCCACCCGGTCGCCCTCGTCTCCACCGCGGAGTCGTCCACCCACACCACCCGCGGCCTGCTGCCCGACCGGGTCCCGCTGGTGGACGCGGCGTTCACCGGCAGCCGCACCGCGCTCGCCGTGCTGGCTTTCACCCAGCGCCCCGACCTGCTGCTGCCGGCCACCGAGGACCGGCTGCACCAGGGGTACCGGCGACCGGCCTACCCGGAATCGGCCGACCTGGTGGATGCGCTGCGCGACCGGGGGGTGCCGGCGGTGATCTCCGGGGCGGGACCGACGGTGCTCGCGCTGACCGCCGACGGCACCCTGCCCGACGGGCTGGACCTGCACGGCTTCAGGGCGCTGCCGCTGCCCGTGGACGCCGTGGGCGCCCGGGTGGAGATCGGGTAGCGGCCGGCCCACCGGTCACGGCGAGGGCGATGCGGCGATGCCCTTGGTCAGCGCGGCCTGGACGATGCGGACGGCCTCGTCGGTGTCGATGCCGATGCTGGTGACGACGGCGGCGTGCTCGGCGGCGGCGCGACGTACCCGTTCGCGTCCCTCCTCGCCGGCCGCGGACACGAACGAGCCGGCCGGGCCGCGGGTCTCGATCAGCCCCGCCTCCTCCGGCTCCCGGTAGGCCCGGCCGACGGTGTTCACGGCCAGGCCGAGGTCCGCGGCCAGGCGGCGGATGGTCGGCAGCCGGGTGCCCACGGCCAACCCGGCGACGGTGCGGCGGGTGTCGTGGTGCGGTGGCCACCGGGTGCCGGCGCTGCGACGGCGCCGGTCACCGGGGATGTCCCCGGCACGCCAACAGGGTGGTTGTTGCCGGTGGGACGGCCAAGGTCTACTCTCGGCAGGGCAACGGCGATCTGCGCGTCATCCGCGTGACTTCTCGAGCCGGGCCCAAACTGGTTGACCGTGGGCTGCTCCGACAACCCACGTGCCGGTTCCCGATTCGAGCGACCTGTTCCCGGACCGTCGCCACGATTGCCGCCATTGCCTGCCGGGTCGTCCGCACTGCGCGGGCGCTGCCCCGGCTAGTCGCCCGGCACACCGTCCGGGCGAGTGTGTGAATCCCGCTGATCAGGGCCAGGCCCGGTCGGTCAGGAAGGACATCAGTGAGCGAGACCGATCTCGTCAGCTCCACAGCGGCCCCGGCGCCCCGCAAGCGCGGCGGCCTGACCGGAATGGTGTTGGCCGATCTGCGCCAACTCGCCACGGAGCTGAACATCTCCGACACCGCGGGGATGCGCAAGGGCGACCTGATCGCCGCGATCCGCGAGCGCCAGGGCGCTGCGGCCGCTCCGGCCGAGAAGGCCGCGGAGCGGTCCCGGGGCGCCAGGAAGAACGCGGACCAGGACGCGCAGCTGCCGCTGCCCGCGAGCCCGGAGGCCGACGCCCCCGCGGCGAGCAGCCCCGCCCCGAGCGCCCCCGCCGAGAAGGACGTCGTCAACGACGCCGTCCCGGCGCCCCCGGCCGAGGCCCCCGCCCCGCGTCGCCGCCGGGCGGCCTCGCGCCCGGCGGGCGCCCCGCGCAGCACCGAGCCGGCCGCGTCGCCGGAGCCGGCTCCGTCCACTCCGGACGTCGCCGCGGCCGCCGAGAGCGCCACCACGGTCGGGACCCCGACCACCAACGGCACGGGTGCGGCTCCCGACACCGCCCCGGACACCGCCCCCGACACCGCCCTGGAGACCCCCGCCGCCGAGCCGGTCGCGCCGGCCGCCGACGCCGGCTCGAACGGCGCGGTCACCGCGAACGGCGCCGCCCCCGAGACCGGCGGTCGCCGGTCCCGGCAGCGCCGCAACCGGATCGCCGACCAGATCGAGACCCCCGCCGACACCGCCCCCGCGGCCGCCCCGGCGGCCGAGGAGAGCGGCGACGACCGCCCGCAGCGCGGTCGGGAGCGCGGCAACGGCCGGGCCGACGCCCGGACGGACAACCGCGCCGACAGCCGGACCGACAACCGGACCGACAACCGGACCGACAACCGGACCGAGGGCCGTACCGACAACCGGTCGGACAACCGCGGCGACCGCGCTGACAACCGCGCTGACAACCGCACCGACAACCGGGGCGGCAACCGCAGCGACGGCCGTACCGACAACCGGACCGACAACCGCAGCGACGGCCGCACCGACAACCGCAGCGACGGCCGGACCGACAACCGCAGCGACGGCCGGACCGACAACCGCACCGACAGCCGGGGTCCGCGGGACAACCGCCCCGACGACGGCGACGACGACGGCGACGGCCGCGGGCGGCGCGGCCGCCGCTTCCGCGACCGCCGGCGTGGCCGCGACCGCGAGCGCGGCACCACCGGCACCACCGGCAGCGTCGACACCGAGGTGCGCGACGGCGACGTCCTGCTGCCGGTCGCCGGCATCGTCGACATCCTGGACAACTACGCGTTCGTCCGGACCACCGGCTACCTGTCCAGCCAGACCGACTGCTACGT
>JASLAP010000353.1 GCA_030147065.1 Pseudonocardia sp.
CAACAACCGGCGCCCGCCGGAGCTGCTGCCCCGCGACGAGGTGGCCCGCGCGATCAACTCCGAGGTCAAGGCCGGGCGCGGCAGCCCGCACGGCGGCGTGTTCCTCGACATCGCCTCGCGGCTCTCGCCCGAGGAGATCCAGAAGCGGCTGCCGTCGATGTACCACCAGTTCAAGGAGCTGGCCGTCGTCGACATCACCAAGGAACCGATGGAGGTCGGCCCCACCTGCCACTACGTGATGGGCGGGGTGGAGGTCGATCCCGACACGGAGCAGGCGCGGGTGCCGGGGCTGTTCGCCGCCGGCGAGGTCGCCGGCGGCATGCACGGGTCCAACCGGCTGGGCGGCAACTCGTTGTCCGGGTCGACCTCGACCCCGCCCATCACGTAGTGGCAGGTCGGGCCGACCTCCATCGGCTCCTTGGTGATGTCGACGTCGGCCAACTCCTTGAACTGGTGGTACATCGACGGCAGCCGCTTCTGGATCTCCTCGGGCTTGAGCCGCGAGGCGATGTCCAGGAACACCCCGCCGTGCGGGCTGCCCCGACCGGCCTTGACCTCGGAGTTGATCGCCCGGGCGACCTCGTCGCGGGGCAGCAGCTCGGGCGGGCGCCGGTTGTTGTCGGCGTCGGTGTACCAGCGGTCGCCCTCCTCCTCGGAGGTGGCGTACTGGTCCTTGAACACGTCCGGGATGTAGTCGAACATGAACCGCTTGCCCTCGGAGTTGCGCAGCACCCCGCCGTCACCGCGGACCGACTCGGTGACCAGGATCCCCTTCACCGACGGCGGCCAGACCATGCCGGTCGGGTGGAACTGCAGGAACTCCATGTTGATCAGCGTGGCGCCGGCCCGCAGGGCCAGCGCGTGCCCGTCGCCGGTGTACTCCCAGGAGTTGGACGTGACCTGGTAGCTCTTGCCGACCCCGCCGGTGGCCAGCACGATCGCCGGGGCGTCGAACCGGACGAAGGTGCCGGTGCTGCGGTAGTAGGCGATGCACCCGGCGATCCGGCCGTCGGCCTTGAACAGCTCGGTGACCGTGGTCTCGTGGAAGACCCGGATGTGCGACTCGTAGTCGCCGGTGGCCCTGAAGTCGTCCTGCTGCAGCGAGACGACCTTCTGCTGCAGGGTGCGGATCATCTCCAGACCGGTGCGGTCGCCGACGTGGGCCAGCCGCGGGTAGGTGTGCCCGCCGAAGTTCCGCTGGCTGATCTTGCCGTCCTTGGTGCGGTCGAACAGCGCGCCGTAGGTCTCCAGCTCCCAGACCCGGTCCGGGGCCTCCTTGGCGTGCAGCTCGGCCATCCGCCAGTTGTTCAGGAACTTCCCGCCGCGCATGGTGTCGCGGAAGTGGACCTGCCAGTTGTCGTTCGGGTTGACGTTGCCCATCGCCGCGGCGCAACCACCCTCGGCCATCACCGTGTGCGCCTTGCCGAACAGCGACTTGGAGATGATGGCCACCCGCTTGCCCTGCTGGCGGGCCTCGATGGCGGCGCGCAGTCCGGCGCCACCCGCGCCGATGACGACGACGTCGAACTCGTAGTGCTCGATGGGTTCGGCGAGCTCGGCGACGGTGGTCTCGGTCGGGCTGGTGCTCTCGGTCGGGTTCGTCATGTCAGATCACCCCACGATCCGCAGGTCGGAGATCCAGCCGGCCGCAACGGCCATGACGTAGAAGTCCGTGATGGCCAGCGTCGCCAGGGTGAGCCAGGCGAGCTGCATGTGTTTGGTGTTCAGGCGGGACACGTAGCCCCACATCTTGTAGCGCACCGGGTGCTGGGAGAAGCTGTTCAGCTTGCCGCCGATGATGCTGCGGCAGGAGTGGCAGGAGATGGTGTACGCCCACAGCGCCACCACGTTGCCGAGCAGGATCAGGTTGCCCAGCCCCAGCCCGAAGCTCCCGTCCTCCTTGAAGAACGCCAGGAACGCGTCGTAGGTGTTGATGATCGAGATGATCGCCGCGGCGTAGAAGAAGTACCGGTGCAGGTTCTGCAGGATCAGCGGGAACCGCGTCTCGCCGGTGTACTTGCGGTGCGGCTCGGCCACCGCGCAGGCCGGCGGCGACAGCCAGAACGCCCGGTAGTAGGCCTTGCGGTAGTAGTAGCACGTCAGCCGGAACAGCAGCAGGAACGGCAGCGACAACGCCGCGTAGGGCAGCCACCACACGTCCGGCAGGATCTGCCCGAAGTGCGAGGCCTCCGGCACGCAGCCGAACGAGACGCACGGCGAGTAGAACGGCGTCAGGTAGTTGTATTCGGCGACGTAGTAGTTGTCCTGCTGGAACGCCCGCACCGTCGCGTAGACGACCCAGGCGGTCAGTCCGACGAAGTTGGCCAGCGGCGGCAGCCACCACCGGTCGGTGCGGAGCGTCCGCGCTGCGATCTGCGCCCGGCCAGCGGACGCGTCTGTGGTGGATGACACGTCAGGGGAACCTCGAATTCTGTGTCCCGACGCCGGTCAGGAACGGTGCCGACGGACCGGGTCTGCTGATTGTGGGCGGACTCTACGACGATCGCGACCTGCCCGACGGGTCGGGCCGCGCGGCCGGCCCGGTGGAGGTGACGCGACTCACGCGCCGGTCGGGAGGGCCGGTGCGAGGGCGGACAGCTCCGAGGGTCGACTGCCCGACAGCTTCGCTCACGCCCGCACGGACGTCCAATACATCGGACGGGCCGGGCCGATGCACATAAGCTATCGGCGTGACGCTACAGCAGCTCGCGTACTTCGTGGCGGTGGCCGACGTGCGCAGCTTCACTCGGGCGGCCGAGGCCGCCGGGGTCGCCCAGCCGACGCTGTCCCGGCAGCTCAAGGCCCTGGAGGACGACCTGGGGGCGCCGCTGGTCGACCGCGGCGGGCGGGACGGGCCGGTCCTCACCCCGGCCGGGGAGGCGGTGCTGCCGCTGGCCCGCCGGATGCTGGCCGATTCCGACAGCGCCCGGGCCGCGGTGGCCGAGATCGTCGGGCTGCGTGGCGGGCGGGTACGGGTGGGCGCGACGCCGTCGCTGTGCATCGGGGTGCTCGCCGACGTGCTGCGGGTGTTCCACGGCCAGTACCCGCGGATCGCCCTGGAGTTGGTCGAGGACGGCTCGCCGCCGCTGGTGCGCACGCTGTCGCGGGGCGAGCTGGACATCGCGCTGGTGATCGTGCCGCCCGGCGGGGTCGATCCGACCCTGCACCTGACCCCGCTGCTGCGCGAGCGGCTGTCGGTCGCCTCCCCGGCCGGGCAGCCACCGCCGTCCGGGCGCGGCTCGCTGACCATCCGCGAGCTGGCCCGCCGCCAGCTGGTGGTGCCGCGGCAGGGCTACGACCTGCGCGAGGTGGTGCTGCGAGCCTTCGCCGAGGCGGGCGTCACGCCCCGGTTCGCGGTGCAGGGCGGGGAGATGGACGCGGTGCTGCGCCTGGTCGAGGCCGGGACCGGGGTGGCGGTGGTGCCGGACCTGGTGTTCGCCGGGCGGCCGCGCCTGCGCCGCACCGTGCTGAACCCGGCCCTGTACCGGACCGTCGCGCTGGCCCGCCGGGCCGACCTGACCCCGACCCACGCCGTCAGCGCGTTCCGGACCACCCTGCTGTCGTTCCTGGCCGACCTCTCCGCCGGCGACGCGCTACCGGGCGACGTGCAGGTGTTGCACCGCCCGGACGGCTGAGCCCGCGCCGGGCTCGGAACCAGCCCGCGCGCTGGGGCCAGGGCGCTGCTACTCGTCGGGCGCCTCTGCGCCGAGCTCGTCCTCCTGGGCGCCGTGGTCGGCCAGCGCAGAGCGCACGACCCCGTACGCCACCCCCGCCGGGTAGCCCTTGCGGGCGAGCATGCCGACCAGCCGACGGGCCGCGACCACCCGCTGATCCGGGGTGGTCAGGGTGAGCGAGCGCAGCTTGCGGTCGACCAGTTGCCGGGCGCGCTGCTCCTCGGCCTCGCCGTCGACCTCGGCCAGCGCCTCCCCGGCGATCTCGTCGTCGACCCCCTTGCGGCGCAGCTCCATCGCGATCGCCCGGCGACCGAGCCCGCGGAAGCGGTGCCGGGAGCGCACCCACTGGCCGGCGAACGCGGCGTCGTCGATCAGCCCGACCTCGTCGAACCGGCCGAGCACCTGTTCGGCGGCCTCGTCGGGGACGCCCTTGCGGCGCAGCGCCTGGGCCAGTTCGTGCCGGGTGCGGGCCCGGTCGGTGAGCAGCCGCAGGCAGATCTCCCGGGCCACCGCGACCGGGTCGACGTCCGGGTCGAGCTCGCCGACCCGACCCCGGCCACCGGGCCGGTCGGTGCCCCGCTGCGGATCGGCCCGTCCCGACCGGACCCGGCCCCGCCGACCGCGCTCGTTCGCCTGCGCCGGTTCGTCAGCCCCGTCGCCGGCGGGATCGTCCGGCGGCGGAGGGCCGTCCTCGTCGACGGCACCGGCGTCCATGCGGCCGGCCGCCCGGCCGCCGGATCGACCGGCACTGCGGCGACGCCGTCCTCGGGCGGGATCGGCGTCCTCGTCATCGGTCCCCGTGGGCCGACCGGAACCCGCGACCGACTGTCCCGTTCGCCTGCCCGGGCCGGGGACCGCACTCCCCCCGGACCCCGCGCGCCGACGGCGCGCGCCGGCCACACCGAGGTCGGCCACCCGGGCGACCGGAGCCGAGCCGGGCTCCGCGCCGTTCTCGTCGGGCCGACCGAGGTCGGCCACGGGCGCGCTCGCCCGCGGACCCGCCGGCGGCGCGCCGACCGTGATCGGCACGGCCGGTGGATCGCCGGTGGCCGGGTCGCCGGCGTCGAGCCGGTCGAGACGGGCCACGGTGTGACCCACTCCCCCGGCACCGGCCGAGGACAGGTCGGCGACCCGGTCGGGGGCCGTGGCCGGAACGGCACCGTCGAACTGGGCGACCCGCGGGCCGGGGCCCGGGGGCCCACCGTCCGGGTCGCCCGGGTCACCGGGGTCCCCAGGACCGGCGTCCACGATCAGAAGTCGACCGGGGCGGGCAGCGGCGCCTCCGCGTCGAGCTGGGCACCGATCCCCAGCTTCTCCTTGATCTTCTTCTCGATCTCGGCGGCGACGTCGGGGTTGTCCCGCAGGAACTTGCGGGCGTTCTCCTTGCCCTGGCCCATCTGGTCGCCCTCGTAGGTGTACCAGGCCCCGGACTTGCGCACGATGCCCTGCTCGACGCCCACGTCGACCAGCGATCCCTCGCGGCTGATGCCGACCCCGTAGAGGATGTCGAACTCGGCCTGCTTGAACGGCGGCGCCACCTTGTTCTTCACGACCTTGACCCGGGTCCGGTTGCCGACCATGTCGGTGCCGTCCTTGAGGGTCTCGATCCGGCGGATGTCCAGCCGCACCGAGGCGTAGAACTTCAACGCCTTGCCGCCGGTCGTGGTCTCCGGCGAGCCGAACATCACGCCGATCTTCTCGCGCAGCTGGTTGATGAAGATCATCGTGGTGCCCGAGTTGCTGAGCGCGCCGGTGATCTTGCGCAGGGCCTGGCTCATCAGCCGGGCCTGCAGGCCGACGTGGCTGTCGCCCATCTCGCCCTCGATCTCGGCGCGGGGCACCAGCGCGGCCACCGAGTCGACCACGATGATGTCCAGCGCCCCGGACCGGATCAGCATGTCGGCGATCTCGAGGGCCTGCTCACCGGTGTCGGGCTGGGACACCAGCAGCGCGTCGGTGTCGACGCCGAGCGCCTTGGCGTACTCGGGGTCGAGCGCGTGCTCGGCGTCGATGAAGGCCGCGATGCCGCCGGCGGCCTGGGCGTTGGCCACCGCGTGCAGGGCGACCGTGGTCTTGCCGCTGGACTCCGGGCCGTAGACCTCCACGACCCGGCCGCGGGGCAGCCCGCCCACCCCGAGCGCGACGTCCAGGGCGATGGAGCCGGTGGGGATGACCCCGATCGGCGGGCGGGTGTCGTCGCCCAGGCGCATCACCGAGCCCTTGCCGTGGTTCTTCTCGATCTGCGCGAGGGCGAGTTCGAGCGCCTTCTCGCGATCCGGTGCTGCTGCTGGCATGGCCGGTCTCCACCTCGTGTGTTCGGAACGTCTCGATCTGTGCCGCCGACGGTAGGGGCCACCACCGACAGAGCGGGCTCGCGGCCCGGATCTGTGGATGGCCGGGACCGGTTGTGGACAACAGCCTAGCGAACAATTGTTCGATCAGGTCGTCGACACGCCCGGTGGCTACGATGCCGCGTTCAGCGGCGGGCCGGGGGCACGTCGTAGGCCCGGCACACCGCCGCCCACACCTCCCGCGGGTCGTGGCCCTGCTCCAGCGCCTGCTCGACGGTCAGCCCGCCGAGCTCGGCGAACACGTGGTCGCGCGACAGCGAGGCGGCCCGGGCCGAGCCGAACTCGTCCGCCATGAGTTCCCGGAAGTAGGTCAGGCGCACCCGACCACGGTAGGCCCGCGCCGGTGCCGGGTGCAGCCGGACCGGGCCACCGGTGGCCCACCCGGCGCCCCGCGCGCGAGGATCGCCGGGGCACCCGTCCGGAGGAGCGCCATGACCGACCACCCCGCCACCGGCCCGCTGCCCGAGGTCTGGGCGGCCCTCGGCGGGCCCGCCGACGACCTGCGCCGGCTGACCGTCACCGGTCCGCCCGCCGTCCTGCGCTCGGCGTTCCCGGTCACCGCGGCCGCCACCGCGGCGGTCGGCGCGAGCCTGCTCGCCGCGACGACGGGCACCGGCCGGCCGGTCGGGCTCGACACCCGCGGACTCGCCGTCGCCGTCCGCAGCGAGCGCCACCTGCGCCGCAACGGTGGATCGCCGGGCGACCCGTTCGACCCGCTGTCGGCCTTCCACCGCACCGCCGACGGCTGGGTGCGGCTGCACGCCAACTACCCGTGGCACCGGGCCGCGGCGCTGCGCGTGCTCGGCTGCGCCGAGGCCGACGCCCCGGCCGCGATCGCCGGGCGCCGCGCCGTCGAACTGGAGCACGCGCTGCACGCGGCGGGCGGGGTCGGCGCGGCGGTGCGCACCGAGGCGGAGTGGCTGGCCGAGGGGCCGGTTCCGCCGCTGGTCGAGCACCGCGTGCTGGGCACCGCCCCACCCCGCCCGACCGGCCGGCCGCGGGTGCTCGACCTGACCCGGGTGATCGCCGGCCCGGTGGCCACCCGCACCCTGGCCGCGCACGGCGCCGACGTGCTGCGGCTGGACCCGCCGGACCGCCCGGAGATCCCGATGCAGGCCTGGGACACCCTGCCCGGCAAGCGCAGCGCGCTGCTGGACCTGCGCTCCGGCCGCGCCGTGCTGGAGGAGCTGCTGGCCGCGGCGGACGTCGTGGTCGCCGGGTACCGGCCCGGCGCGCTGGACGCGTTCGGCCTCGCCCCGGAGTCGCTGGCCGAACGGCACCCCGGTCTGGTCGTCGTCACGCTCTCGGCCTGGGGGCACGGCGGCCGGTGGGCCGGCCGGCGCGGTTTCGACAGCCTGGTCCAGGCCGCCTGCGGGATCGCGGTGGCCGAGGGGTCCCCGGACGCCCCGGGCGCGCTGCCGGCGCAGGTGCTCGACCACGCCACGGGCTACCTGGCCGCCGCGGGCGCGCTCCTCGCCCTGCACCGCCAGCGGGCGCGCGGCGGCACCCACCACGTCCGGTTCGCGCTGGCCGGCACGGCCCGCTGGCTGCAGGACCTCCCGCCGGCCGCCGGGACCGAGGTGGCCGAGGTGGACCCCGCCCCGCACCTGGTGGAGCTCGACGCGCCCGACGGCCGGCTGACACTGGCCGCGCCGCCCGGGTCGGTCGACGGGGTCCCGCTCACCTGGCCCGCCCCGGCGCCGGCGTTCGGCGCGGCCCGGCCGGTCTTCAGCGCCGGTGCTGCACGACGTTGACGACGTTGCCGTCGGGTGCCCGGACGAGGAACCGGCGCACGCCCCAGGCCTCCGTCGTCAACGGGTGGACGATCTCGAAGCCCCGTTGCCGCGCCTCGGCATAGGCGGCGTCGACGTCGTCGGCGTGCACGGAGACCGCCGGGTCCTCGGCGGCGGCGGCGTCGCGCGTGACGAGCTGCAGGTGTGCGCCGGTCTCCGGACAGGTGTAGCGGGCCACCCAGCCCAGGTTGAACTCCTCGGTGCCGAGCCCGAGGTAGTCGGTGTAGAAGCTCTTGGCCGCGTCGAGGTCGGCCACCCGGAGGTTGGCGGTGATCCGGTGGGCGCGCATGTGGTT
>JASLAP010000438.1 GCA_030147065.1 Pseudonocardia sp.
GCCAGCTCGCCGCCCAGGCCACCCGCGTCGACGAGCGCCCGGCGCTGGCGGCGGTGCGGGTGCCGACCCTGGTCCTCGCCGCGGCGGAGGACCGGCTGTGCCCGGTGGACCGGCACGAGGAGATCGCGGCCCGGATACCCGGCGCCCGCCTGGACGTGCTGGACGGGGTGGGGCACCTGTCGCCGCTGGAGGCGCCGGCCGCGGTGGCCGCCGCACTCCGGTCGTGGCTCGGCCGGGCGGGCCAGCCGGGGCCCGGCGAGGCCGCGTCGGTGGTTCAGGAACGGGGCCGGTAGGTCAGCAGCACGTTGCCGCTCTCGAACGGGCGGGCCGCCACCAGCCGCATCTCCACCCGGCCGGCCGTGGGGAACACCCGCAGCCCGGCGCCGAGGATCGTCGGGCTGATCAGCAGCCGGAGCTCGTCGACGTGGCCTGCGGCCAGGAGTGCCCCGGTGGCGGTCGAGCTGCCCAACACGATCGCGGACCCGCTCGCGGTGCGCTTCCAGGCGCCCAGCTCGTCGACGGTCATGACCGGCACGGCCGCGCCGCCCCACGTGGCCGGGGCACCGGAGCCGGACAGCACGATCTTGCCCAGCCCGTTCATGCGCGATGCGATCCCGGGATCGAACCCGGTGCCGTGCGGACCGGTCCAGTAGCTCTCCAGCTCGCCGAACGTGGTGCGGCCCAGGACGATCGTGCCGACCTCGTCGAGCTGGTGGTTCGACAGGTCGGTGAAGTCCTGCCCGAACGTCTGCCAGTCGGCGCTGCGCTGCTCGTCGGTGTGGTAGCCGTCGGCGCTGATGACCATGAATGCGATGAGCGTCGTCACGGGATCGACCCTCGCCGGACGACGCCGCTGCGACCAGCGCATCCTCCGCAACGCGCTCGTGCAGATCCGGCAACACGGCATGATCTGCCTGGTGAGCACACCGGACGGGCTGGAGCTCGCACACCTGCGCGCGTTCGTCGCCGTCGCCCGCGAACGGCACTTCGGCCGGGCCGCCGAGCAGCTGCACGTCTCGGCGTCGACGCTCTCGCGCACCGTCTCCGCGCTGGAACGGATGCTCGGCTGCGTGCTGCTGCGCCGCACCCCGCCGCGCGTGACGCTGACGATGGCCGGCGAGACGTTGTTCGCCACGGCACCGGCCGTGCTCGCCGCCGTCGACGACGCGGTGGCGGCCACCCGGTCCGTCGGCGGCGAGCTGGCGGCGCGGATCGCCCGGCTGGGCGAGCCGTTCACGGCGCTCACCTACGCCGACGTCGAGCCGCTGCGGATCGCCGCCGAGCAGCACTACGCGCTGCTGCCCGTGCCGCCGGAGGTCCGGTTCCGCCCGGTCGTCGCACACGGGGTCCCGGGCCTGGTGGCCGAGCCGGAGCGACCGGCGGACGGCATGCTGCTGCTCCTGCACGGCGGCGCCTACGTCAACGGCTCGGCGTACGGGTTCCGGTCGCTCGCCGGCGCGCTGGCCACCGCGACCGGACGGGCGGTGCTCACCCCCGACTACCGGCTCGCTCCCGAGCACCCGTTCCCCGCCGCCGTCGACGACGCGACGGCCGCGCACACCTGGGCCGCCGGGCAGGGCCCGGTGGTGCTGGTCGGGGAGACGTCGGGAGCCGGGCTCGCGCTGTCGCTGCTGCATCGCCTCCGCGCCGCCGGCGCGCGGCTGCCGGCCGGCGCCGTACTCGCCACGCCCTGGATCGACCCGAGCGCCGCCGCCCACCTGCCCGCCGAACCCGCCCCGAGCGGCACCCCCGAGGGCGTGGCGCTGGGCGTGGCCCGCTACCTCGACGGCGTGCCCGTCGACGATCCCCGCATCGACCCGTTCCACGACGACCTGACCGGTACCCCACCGCTGCTCGTGCAGGTCGCAGGCCTCGAGGTGCGCACAGCCGAGGGTGAGCGGCTGGCGGCCCGCGCCCGCGCGCACGACGTGCCCGTCACGGTGCAGACCTACCCGGTGGCCGCGCCGGCGTTCCACCTCTACTGGTCGTTCCTGCCCGAGGCCGCCGATGCGCTGGACGCCATCGGCCGTTTCGTCGACAGCCTGATCGGCCCGGTCAGCGCCGCCCCTCCGTCAGGGTGAGGGGAGGGCGCGCAGGGCGGTCATCAGGACGTGGGTGACGTTGTACACGATCATCGCGGCGCCGTCGGCGAGGGAAGCCGCGGCGCCGGCCGCGTCGGTGGCCAGGTCGGCCCGGACGACGCCGGCGGTGCCCGGGTCGGCGCGCACCGCGGCCAGCAGTTCGGCGACGGTGGGGTCGTCGGGGGTGCGGGCCGCGCCCAGGTCGGCGGTGCCGACCAGGTAGCCGTCGATGCCGTCGACGGCCGCGATCGAGGCCGCGTCGCGGATCGCGGCCGGCGACTCCAGCATGGCGATGACCAGCGTGGACGCCGCGGCCGCCGCATGGTGTTCGGCGGCGGGCACGGTGCCGAACCGCCCGGCGCGCGGGTAGGTGGCGAAGCCGCGGGTGCCGCGCGGCGGGTAGTGCACCGCGCGGACCAGGG
>JASLAP010000495.1 GCA_030147065.1 Pseudonocardia sp.
GTGCCGCGATGTCTCCGGGCCGGTGGGTCACGGCCAATTGGCGGCGCTCGGCGTCCTCCAGGCCGTCCTCCGCTGCGACCGCGTCCGCGGCAACGTCCGTGAGGTGGCGTAGCGCAACCGATGCTGCCGCGATGAAGTCCCTCATCAGCGCCACGCAGCGCGGGTCGTCCAGCACGGTGACGGCGACGCCGTGCTCGGCCAGCCAGTCGTGCCCGCCGACGAACGTCGTGGCCTCGCCGACGACCAGACTGCCGATCCCGAACTGGCGGACCAGCCCGGAGCAGTACCAGCACGGCGAGAGCGTGCTGACCATGATCGTCGACCGGTAGTCGCGCTGGCGGCCGGCGTTGCGGAAGGCGGCGGTCTCGGCGTGCGTGGAGGGGTCGTCGTCCTGCACGCGGCGGTTGTGACCGCGGCCGAGCAGCGTGCCGTCGGCGGCGAACAGCGCGGCGCCGATCGGGATGCCGCCCTCGGCGAGCCCGGCCCGGGCCTCCTCGACGGCGACGTCCAGCAGCACCTTCGGGTCCGGCGTGGTCATCTCACGACCTTCCCCGCTGCGCCACCGGGGTCGCAACCCCGCTCACCCCGGCGAACCGACCGAACAGGGCCGCGTACAGGCCGGCGGCCAGCGCGAACCCGACCAGGAAGGTGACGTCGCCGATGCCGGGGAACGCCCGCGGGACCAACCCGGTGAGCAGCTCCTGGTTGGAGAACAGCGGCACCGACACCACGATCCCGACGACCAGCGCGATCAGCCCGGCCGGGTTGCGGTAGCCGCGGTCGTAGAGCAGGTCGGCGGGCACCGCGCCGCGGCGCAGGTACTGGTCGGTGAGCACGATCCCCAGCCACGGACCCACCCAGTACACGATGACCAGCAGGAAGGCCTCGTAGCTGGCCGCGGCGTCGGCCAGGGCGAGCAGCGCGACCACGAACCCGACGACGCCGAAGGCCAGCGCGACACTCGCCCGGGCCCAGCGCAGCGGGACGTCGATGCCCATGCTGAGGAAGGCCATCGCGCCGGAGTAGACGTTGAGGATGTTGGCCGCGACCGCGCCGAGCGCGATGCACAGCAGGGTCACCCCGGCCAGCCAGCCGGGCAGCACGCCGACGAACGCGGTGGCCGGGTTGTCGGAGACGACGCCGAGCGCGGCCGCGGCGCTGACCGACGCCGCTCCGACGGTCATCAGCAGCGTGGTCGAGCTGAACAGGCCGGCCCCGGCGGCCAGCCCGACCGTCCGCGGCGGGGCGTCGGCGGGGAGGTAACGGGTGTAGTCCGCGGCGTACGGCGTCCAGCCCGCGGTGTAGCCGAACACCGCGCCCAGCATCAGCAGGAACCCGCCCACGCCACCGGTGCCGCCGCCCTCCGGCACCGCGGCCGGGTCGGCGGCGCCGAACACGAAGAACGCCCCGACCACGAACACCACGGCCAGCACGGGGAACGCCCAGCGCTCGAACACCTGCACCAGGTTGTGCCCGAAGAAGGCCACCCCGATCTGCACCGCGACCACGACCACCAGCCACAGCGGCGGCGGCCCGCCGGCCAGCGAGCTCAGCGCGAAGGCGGCGCTGACGCTGTTCACCGCGAACCAGCCGAACCCGGAGGTGATCGTCATCAGCCCGGAGGGCAGCACGTTGCCGCGGTAGCCGAACGCCAGCCGGCCCAGCACCATCTGCGGTACCCCGGCCACCGGACCCCGCGCGGACACGACGCCGTGGGCGAGCGCGGCCAGGCCGTTGCCCAGCACGATCGCGGCCACGGCCTGCCAGAACGTCAGCCCGAACGCGGCCACCGCGAGCACCCCGACGAAGATCGTCGCGAACTCGAGGTTGGGCGAGGTCCAGGTCCAGAACAGCTGGCCGGGACGGCCGTGCCGCTCGGCCGCCGGGATGGGCTCGTTGCCGCCGGGCTCGACGGCGACCACCTTGCCGCCGTAGTCGCGGTCCGGGGCGCCGGGAGCGGTCATGGACCTCACTGTGCGTGCCGATCGGCGTCCGCACAATCGCCGAGGGCAACCGGAAACACCCCCGCAACGCGCCGCCCCCGCCCCGAAACGCCTGGGAGGCCACGCCGTCCCGTCGCGGTTCAGGAAGGCCACCTTCCAGCCCTGCGGGTTCCGGAAGGTGGCCTTCCAGTCCCGCCGGGTTCAGGAAGGTGGCCTTCCTGAACTCCGGGGGGCTGGACTCAAGGGGTGGGGGTGCGGAGGCGGCGGGTGGTGGCGGCGCGGGCGGCGAGGTCGGCGTCGTCGGGGTAGTCGACGGCGACCAGGATCAGGCCGTGGGCGGGGGCGACGGCGACCTCGTTGGCCCGGCCGCCGAGGGTGAGCAGCGCGGCCGGCCAGTCGGGGTCGCGGCGGCCGCGGCCGACGTCCAGCAGCGCGCCGACCAGGCTGCGCACCATCGAGTGGCAGAACGCGTCGGCGGACACCGCGGCGGTCACCACCCCGTCGGGGTCGGCGGTCCAGGACAGCTGCTGCAGCGCCCGGACGGTGGTGGCGCCCTCGCGGCGCTTGCAGAACGCGGCGAAGTCGTGCTCGCCGAGCAGCCCGGCGGAGGCGGCGTTCACCGCGTCCAGGTCGATGGGGTGCGGCCAGGCCAGGGTGTCCCGGGCGCGCAGCGGCTCGGCGCCGTGCACGGCGGTGGCGACCCGGTAGCGGTAGTGGCGGCGCAGCGCGGAGAACCGAGCGTCGAAGGCGTCCGGGACGGGCGTGATCGCGCGGACCCGGACGTCCGGCGCCAGCACCCGGGCCAGCCTGCGGACCAGCCACCCGGGGTCCAGGTCGGCGGGCAGGTCGGCGTGCGCGACCTGGCCGGTCGCGTGCACCCCGGCGTCGGTGCGGCCGGCCACGGTCAACCCGTAGGGCACGCGCAGGACCACGGTCAGCGCGCCGGTCAGCTCCCCGTACACCGTCCGGCGGCCGGGCTGCGGCGCCCAGCCGGAGAAGTCGGTGCCGTCGTAGGCGATGTCCAGCCGGTACCGGCGCAACTGCGGCTGCGGCTGCGGCTGGGACTCGGCCCCGGGAACGAGGCCGGGAACAGCATCGGAAACGGCACCGAGCCCGCCGCCCGGGAGGGCGGCGGGCTCGGTGTAGCGCTCGGGCAGGCGACGGATCAGGGCTCCTGGCCCTCGTCGGCGGCCTCGGCCTCGGCGGCGCGCTGCGACGCCGGGGCCTCGAAGCCGGCGGCCCGGGCCGCCTCCTCGGAGGCAAACCACACCTCGGCCACGGTCTGGCCGTAATGCGACGAGCCGGGCACGTGGTACAGCATCGAGGCGGCGTTGCCCTTGATCGGGAAGCCCTCGGGGGCCTCCTGCGGGTCGTCCAGCGGGGCGTGGCTGCCCTCGCCGTACGGTGCCTCGTCGGTCGCCGCCGACTCCTCGACCTCGGCCTCCGCGACCTCGGTGGCCGTGGTGTCCTCGGCGGTGGTGTCCTCAGCCGTGGTGTCCTCAGCCGTGGTGTCCTCAGCCGTGGTGTCCTCAGCCGTGGTCTGCCCGGCGGGGACCTGCGCCGTCGACCCCGAGGTCGACGCCGCCCTGCGCTGCGAGGACGACACCCGGCGGGCCCGCTCGGCCTCGTCGGTGACGGTCTTCTGCTGCACCAGCTCGATCACGGCCATCGGGGCGTTGTCGCCCTTGCGCGGCATCGTCTTGGTGATCCGGGTGTAGCCACCGGGCCGGTCGGCGAAGAACGGGCCGATGTCGGTGACCAGGCGGTGCACGACGTCCTTGTTGCGGATCACCTTGGCGATCAGCCGGATGTTGTGCAGGTCGCCGCGCTTGGCCTTGGTGATCAGCTGCTCGGCGTAGGGCCGCAACCGCCGGGCCTTGGCCTCGGTGGTGGTGATCCTGCCGTGCTCGAACAGCGACGTGGCCAGGTTGGCCAGGATCAGCCGCTGGTGCGCGGGTGACCCGCCGAGGCGGGGACCCTTGGTGGGCTGAGGCATGGCTACAACTGCTCCGTTTCTGCGTAGTCCTGGCCGTCGTCGGTGAACGGGTCGGCCTCGAAGCCGGTGCCCTCGGCGACGTAGTCGGATGCGGCCGCCGAGGGGTCGAACCCGGGCGGGCTGTCCTTGAGCGCGAGGCCCAGACCGACGAGCTTCATCTTGACCTCGTCGATCGACTTCGCCCCGAAGTTGCGGATGTCGAGCAGGTCGGCCTCGCTGCGCCCGACCAGCTCGCCGACGGTGTGGATGCCCTCGCGCTTGAGGCAGTTGTAGGACCGGACGGTGAGGTCCAGCTCCTCGATCGGCATCGCGAAGGCCGCGATGGTGTCGGCCTCCTGCGGCGACGGGCCGATCTCGATGCCCTCCGCGTCCACGTTGAGCTCGCGGGCCAGCCCGAACAGCTCGACGAGGGTCTTGCCGGCCGAGGCCAGCGCGTCCCGCGGGGTGATCGAGGGCTTGGTCTCGACGTCGAGCACCAGCTTGTCGAAGTCGGTGCGCTGCTCGACGCGGGTGGCCTCGACCTTGTAGGTCACCTTGAGCACCGGGGAGTAGATCGAGTCGACCGGGATGCGGCCGATCTCGGCGCCGGTGGCCTTGTTCTGCATGGCCGGCACGTAGCCGCGGCCCCGCTCGACGACCAGCTCGACCTCGAGCCGGCCCTTGTCGTTGAGGGTGGCGATGTGCAGGTCCGGGTTGTGCACGGTGACCCCGGCGGGCGGCACGATGTCGCCCGCGGTGACCGGGCCGGGGCCCTGCTTGCGCAGGTACATGGTCACCGGCTCGTCCTCCTCGGAGCTGACGACCAGCTCCTTGAGGTTGAGGATGATGTCGGTGACGTCCTCCTTGACGCCGGGCACGGTGGTGAACTCGTGCAGCACGCCGTCGATCCGGATGCTGGTCACCGCCGCCCCCGGGATGGAGGACAGCAGGGTCCGGCGCAGCGAGTTGCCCAGCGTGTAGCCGAAGCCCGGCTCCAGCGGCTCGATGACGAACCGGGACCGGGTGTCGACGACCGACTCCTCGGCCAGGGTGGGGCGCTGAGAGATCAGCATGGGTGTGGTGCCTCCTTCTGGCGCCGCGGCAACCGCTATTTGATGCCGCGGTGGTGCTGGCCGGTCGCGGGCGTGCCCGCGGACCGGCCGACCCCCACCGCCTCCCTGCGGCGGCGGGGGTGCCGGAGCGCTACTTGGAGTAGAGCTCGACGATCAGCTGCTCGGTGACCTGCGTGTCGATCTGCGCACGCTCAGGCAGCTGGTGGACCAGGATGCGCAGGTTCGAGGGGACGACCTGCAGCCACGCCGGGACCGGACGGTCGCCGACGAGCTCCTTGGCGATCACGAACGGGTCGGTGGCCATCGACTTGGGCTTGACGTCGATGACGTCGTACTGCGAGACCCGGTAGCTGGGGATGTCCACCTTCTTCCCGTTGACCAGGAAGTGCCCGTGGTTGACCAGCTGGCGGGCCATCCGCCGGGTGCGGGCGAGCCCGGCCCGGTAGACGACGTTGTCCAGCCGCGTCTCCAGGATCTGCAGCAGGTTGTCGCCGGTCTTGCCGCCGCGCCGGTTCGCCTCTTCGTAGTAGCGGCGGAACTGCTTCTCCAGCACGCCGTAGGCGAAGCGGGCCTTCTGCTTCTCCTGCAGCTGCAGCAGGTACTCGGTCTCCTTGATCCGGATCCGGCCGTGCTGGCCGGGCGGGTAGGGACGACGCTCGAACGCCTGGTCGCCGCCGACGAGGTCGACCTTCAGCCGGCGGGACTTGCGGGTCATGGGTCCGGTGTAACGAGCCATGTCTGGTTACTCCCTTTCCCTAGACCCGGCGCCGCTTGGGCGGCCGGCAGCCGTTGTGCGGCTGGGGGGTGACGTCGGAGATGGTGCCGACCTCCAGGCCGGCGGCCTGCAGCGAGCGGATCGCGGTCTCCCGGCCGGAGCCGGGGCCCTTGACGAACACGTCGACCTTCTTCATGCCGTGCTCGGCGGCCTTGCGGGCGGCGCTCTCGGCGGCCATCTGCGCGGCGAACGGGGTGGACTTGCGCGAGCCCTTGAAACCGACGTGGCCTGCGGAGGCCCAGGCGATCACCGCACCGTTCGGGTCGGTGATCGACACGATGGTGTTGTTGAAGGTGCTCTTGATGTGCGCGTGTCCGTGCGCGATGTTCTTCTTCTCGCTGCGCCGGACCTTCTTGGGGCCCGACGACGTACGGCTGCGGGGCGGCATTACTTCTTACCTGCCTTCTTCTTGCCGGCGACGGTCTTCTTCGGACCCTTCCGGCCACGGGCGTTGGTCTTGGTGCGCTGACCGCGCACCGGGAGCCCGCGGCGGTGCCGGATGCCCTGGTAGCAGCCGATCTCGATCTTGCGGCGGATGTCGGCCTGCACCTCGCGGCGCAGGTCGCCCTCGACCCGCAGGTTGGACTCGATGTACTCGCGGAGCTGGGCGAGGTCCTCGTCGGTCAGGTCCTTCGACCGCAGGTCGCGGTCGATCCCGGTGGCCTCGAGGATCTCCTTGGACCGGGTGCGTCCGATCCCGAAGATGTAGGTGAGCGCGATCTCCATCCGCTTGTCGCGGGGGAGGTCGACGCCGGCAAGGCGTGCCATGCGGTAGGTGTTCTCCTTGTTTCCGTTGTGCCAGGTCTGCCCCGACGACCGTCCCGGTCCGCTGCTCCGGGCCCCGGCCTGGTTCCGGGGGTGGACCGGGCCCGTGTGGCCCGGCAGGTTCGTGGGGTTCCTCTGTGTAGCTGCTGCGTCGAGTCGCGACGCCGCGTCAGCGGGCGATCAGCCCTGGCGCTGCTTGTGGCGCAGGTTCTCGCAGATCACCATGACGCGGCCGTGCCGGCGGATGACCCGGCACTTGTCGCAGATCTTCTTGACGCTCGGTTGGACCTTCACGTCCGTCGCTCTCTTCGCTCGTGGTTCGTCACTTGTAGCGGTAGACGATGCGGCCGCGGGTCAGGTCGTACGGCGACAGCTCCACCACGACCCGGTCCTCGGGGAGGATCCGGATGTAGTGCTGACGCATCTTGCCGCTGATGTGTGCGAGGACCCGGTGTCCGTTCTCCAGCTCCACGCGGAACATCGCGTTCGGCAAGGGTTCCACGACTCGGCCCTCGACCTCGATCGCCCCGTCCTTCTTGGCCATGTCCTCCGCGTTCCGTGACAGGTGTGCGTACTCTCGGTTCCGTGCGCGGGCACACCGCTGCCCCGGGACCGTGAGCTGCGGGAGACACGACGGAACCGGCGCCTTGGGCGCGCCGAAGCACCAGTGTACGTTGGTGGCCCGCGTTGCCGCCGCCGGGTACCCCGCGCAGGTCAGCGCGGGCGGGGTGTCACCGGCCGTGCAGGCGCATCCCCAGCCAGGTGGCCAGCAGCACCACGCCCCACGGCCCGGCGACCCACAGGAACCACGGGTACATCAGCCCGCCCGAGGCGATGCAGCCGACCACCCAGATCGCCATCGTGGTGGCGCTGGCCGCGGCCCACGCCGACGCCCCGGAGCGCAGGTCGGCGGCCGGGTCGTGGACGTAGGACGACGCCGGCCGGACGGGCTCGACGCCCGCGCCCGGGCCGGGGTCGGCCGGCAGGTCGACGGTCACCTCGGCCAGTTCGCCGTAGGTGCGCGCGGCCAGCGTGGCGGCGATCCGCTCGTCGAACTCCTCGACGTCGATGCGGCCCTCGACGTGCGCCCGGCGCAGCCGGTCGAGCACCCGCTCCCGGTCGGCGTGCCCGGCCCGCAGGTCCTCCGGGCGCACCGACGGGCGCTCGGGTCCGCCGGATGCGCCGTCCACCTGCCCCATGATGCGCCACGACGGGCCGGAGCGCACCGGTTGCGGCGCGGCTTCCTCGCATCACCGCGGCCGGGCGCCCGGGGGCAGGGCCGTCGACCACCGACGCCGGCCGGACCGCCCTGTCGCCGACGTGATCACCCGCGGCCGGCGCGGCGGGCACCGGCGGTCAAACCGGGCGCGTCCGCACCCCCGCGCCGGTTACCGTCGCGACGCCCGCAGTCGACCCCGGAACCGTGATGGACCACGATCCCGCGCAGCCGCGCACCCTGCCCCGTCCGCTCCGGCCCTTCCGGCACCGGCAGTACCGGCTGCTCGCCGCGTCGATGGCCGCCTCGCTGCTGGGCAGCGGGGTCTGGCTGGTGGCGGTGGTCTACCAGGTGATCGCGCTGGGCGGGGGGCCGAGCGAGCTGTCGGTGGTGGCCACCGCGTTCAGCGTCGGCCTGCTCGCCAGCGTGCTGCTCGGCGGGGTGGCGGCCGACCGGCTGCCCAAGCGCGGCCTGATGATCGGCGTCGAGTCGGTCAAGACGGTCGGCGCCGGCGCGGTCGCGCTGCTCGCCGTCACCGGCACCCTGCAGCTGTGGCAGCTCGCGGCGATCTCGCTGGTGCTCGGGGCGGCCGAGGCGTTCTTCTTCCCGGCCTACTCGGCCCTGCTGCCGACCCTCCTGCCGGCCGACGAGCTGCTGGCGGCCAACGGCGTCGAGGGAGCGCTGCGGCCGATCGCCCAGCGCGCGCTGGGCCCCGCCCTGGCCGGGCTGCTGGTCGGGGCGGCCGCCCCGGGCGTCGCGGTGCTGGTGGCCGCGGGCGCCTACCTGCTCGCACTGGTCGCGCTGCTCGGCATGCGGCCGGTCGCGGTGCCGCCCGCGGACGGCAACTCACCGCTGCGCGACCTCCGCGAGGGCTTCGGCTACCTGCTGCGCACCGGGTGGCTGTTCGCCACGCTCGCGTTCGCCACGGTCTACGTGCTGCTGATCATCGGCCCGATCGAGGTGCTGCTGCCGTTCGCGGTGCGCGACCAGGCCGGCGGCGGGCCGACCGAGTTCGCCACCGTGATCGCCGGCTACGGGGTCGGCGGCGCGGTCGGCTCGATCGCGGTGGCCAGCATGCGGCTGCCCCGGCGCTACCTGACGGTGATGCTGATGTGCTGGGGCGCGGGCGTGCTGCCGCTGGCGGTGATCGGGCTGACCGACCGGGTGTGGCTGATGGCCGCGGCGAGCTTCGTGGTCGGCGTCACCGACGCCGCGGCGACGGTCATCTGGGGGACGCTGCTGCAGCGCCGGGTGCCGGCCCGGCTGCTGGGCCGGGTCTCCAGCCTGGACTTCTTCGTCTCGCTGGCGTTCATGCCGGTGTCCATGGCCGTGGCCGGACCGGTCGGCGAGGCGATCGGCATCCCGCTCACGTTCGTGCTGGTCGCGACGATCCCGGTGTTCCTCGCGCTGGCCGCGCTGCTGGCCTGGCGGCTGCCCCGGGACGAGCTCGCGCACCCGCTCGACACGGCCGGGGCGACCGCCGGCCGGTAGCCCGCATCCACCCCC
>JASLAP010000516.1 GCA_030147065.1 Pseudonocardia sp.
ACCGGGACGACCACCAGCGTGCTGTCCGGGCGGATCGCCTACACCCTGGGCTGGCACGGCCCGGCGGTCACGGTGGACACCGCCTGCTCGTCGTCGCTGGTCGCCATCCACCAGGCCGTGCGCGCGCTGCGCGCCGGGGACTGCGGGCTGGCGCTGGCCGGCGGGGTCACCGTGATGTCCGACCCCGGGATCTTCGTCGAGCTCACCCAGCAGCGGGCGCTCTCGCCCACCGGCCGCTGCCGGGCGTTCTCCGCGGACGCCGACGGCACCGGCTGGGCCGAGGGCGCCGGCCTGCTGCTGCTGGAGCGGCTGTCCGACGCCCGCGCCCACGGGCACCCGGTGCACGCGGTGATCCGCGGCACCGCGGTCAACTCCGACGGCGCGTCCAACGGGCTCACCGCGCCGAACGGAGGCGCGCAGCAGCAGGTGATCCGGGCCGCGCTGGCCGACGCCGGGCTGTCCGGCGCGGACGTCGACGCCGTCGAGGCGCACGGCACCGGCACCCGGCTCGGCGACCCGGTGGAGGCCGGCGCGTTGATCGCCACCTACGGCGCCCGGCGCCCGGACGGCGCGCCGCTGCGGCTGGGCTCGCTGAAGTCCAACATCGGGCACACCCAGGCCGCCGCCGGCGTCGCCGGGGTGATCAAGATGGTGCTGGCCATGCGGCACGCGACGCTGCCGGCCACCCTGCACGTCACCGAGCCGACCCCGGAGGTCGACTGGTCCGCGGGGTCGGTGCGGCTGCTGACCGGGGCCGAACCGTGGCCGGCCCCGGCCGGGCCGCGCCGGGCCGCGGTCTCCTCGTTCGGGATCAGCGGCACGAACGCGCACGCCATCATCGAGCAGGCGCCGGCCGCCCCGGCCGTCGAGCCGGAGCCGGGCCCGGCGGGCGCGGTGCCGGTGGTGCTCTCGGCGCGCACCGAGCCGGCGCTGCGCGCGCTGGCCGCCCGCCTGCACGACACCCCCGACCCGATCGACCTGCACGACCTGGCCAGTGCCCTGCTGGGCACCCGCACCTCGTTCGAGGAGCGCGCGGTGGTCCTCGCCCACGACGCCGACGAGCTGCGCTCCGGGCTGGCCGCGCTGGCCGCCGGCGAGGCGGCGGCCGGGGTGGTCCGCGGGCGCGGCCCGGCCGGGCGCCGGGCGGTGTTCGTCTACCCCGGGCAGGGGGCGCAGTGGGTGCGGATGGCCGCCGGCCTCACCGGTACCCACCCGGCCTTCGACCGGGGGCTCGACGAGTGCTGCGCAGCCCTGGCGCCGCACCTGGACTGGTCGCTGCCCGCGGTGCTGCGCGCCGAGCCCGGCGCGGCCTCGCTGGACCGGATCGACGTCGTGCAGCCCGCGCTGTTCGCGGTGATGGTGTCGCTGACCCGGCTGTGGCAGGCGCACGGCATCGAGCCGGCGGCCACCGTCGGGCACTCCCAGGGCGAGATCACCGCCGCCCACGTGGCCGGCGGGATCGACCTGGCCGACGCGGCCCGGATCGTCGCGGTGCGCAGCCGGGCGTGGGCGACGCTGTCGGGGCGGGGCGCGATGATGGCGGTGTCGCTGCCGCACGAGCAGGTGCTGCCGCTGCTGGACGGGCGGGCCGACGTGCTGTCGGTGGCCGCGGTCAACGGGCCCACCGCGGTCACCCTGTCCGGCGACCCGGCCGCGCTGGCCGCCGTCGATGCCGAGCTGACCGCCCGCGACGTGCAGCACAAGCTGATCCCGGGGGTGGACACCGCCGGGCACTCCCCGCAGGTCGACGCCCTGCGCGAGCAGGTGCTCGCGGGACTGGGCACGGTCCGCCCGCGCACCGGGGACATCCCGTTCTTCTCCACGGTGACCGGCGGCCCGCTGGACACCGTGGAGCTGGACAGCGACTACTGGTTCGCCAACATCCGCTCCACGGTCCGCTTCGAGGCCGCCTTCCGCAGCCTGCTCGAGGCCGGCCACGCGGCGTTCGTCGAGGTGAGCTCGCACCCGGTGCTGGCCGCGGCGATGGCCGGGACGGCCGAGCAGGTCGGTGCGGACGCCGTGGTGGCCGGGACGCTGCGCCGCGAGCAGGGCGGGCCGGAGACCTTCCGGGACGCGCTGGCGACGGTGCTGGCGGCCGGCGTGCCGGTCGACCGGGAGCGCCTGCACGGCGCCCGCCGCCGCCCGGTCGACCTGCCCACCTACCCCTTCCAGCGGAGCACCCACTGGCTGCGGCCCGGCCCCCGGCCGGCGGGCCGGGACGAGCCGGGGCACCGGCTGCTGACCGCGGTCACCGAGCCCGCCGGCACCGGGACCCTGGTGCTCGACGGCCGGCTCGACGCCCGGGCCGGGCTCGGCGGGTACCGGGTGCGCGGCACCGAGGTGCTGTCCCCGGGGCTGGTCGTGGAGCTGGCGGTGGCGGCGGCGGACCGGGCCGGCTGCGGCGCGGTCGTCGAGCTGCGGCCCGGCCCCGCGGTCGCGCTGCCCGGCTCCGGCGCCCTGCAGGTGCAGGTCGTGGTGGAGGCGGACAGCGGCGGCCGGCGCCCGGCCCGGCTGCACGCCCGCCCGGACGGCGACTCCCCGTGGACCGAGGTGGCCACCGCGGTGCTCGCCGCCGATGCCGCCGCAGATGCCGACGCCGCGGATGGGGGCGACGCCGTCGTCGAGCTGCCGGCCGACGCCGAGGACGTCACCGGTGCGCTGCCGTCCGTCGTGGAGATCGACGAGCCGGCCCTGGTCTCGGCCCGGCTGGCGGACGGGGCGGCGGTGCTGGAGCTGGACCTGCCCGCCGACGCCGAGCCGGACGGGCTGGTCCTGCACCCGGCGCTGCTGTCCGCGGCCGCGGCCGGGGCCGGCCTGCTCACGGCCGATGCCGAGGTGGTGCCCGTCGAGTGGCGGGGCGTCGCGGTCCACGCCACCGGCGCCCGGGCGATGACCGTGCGACTCACCGCGCTCGGCCCGGACACCGTCGGGCTGCTCGGCGTGGACCCGGCCGGGCGGCCGGTGGTGTCGGTGGACGCGGTCCGGTTCGGTCCGGCCGCGGTCGGGGCGACCGCCGAGGAGGACCTGTTCACCGTGCGGTGGCGGCCCGCTCCGGAGGCTGCCGCCCGGGAGGTGCCGGTCGCCTGGCTCGGCCCGGACCGGCTCGGCCTGCGCCCGCCCGGCGCCGACGGCCCGGCCGACCTCGACGCGCTGGACGCCGCGCTGGACGCCGGTGCGCCGGCGCCCGCCGTCGTGGTCACCCAGTGCCCGCCCTGCCCGCCCGACGGGTTCCGCGCGGAGTCGGTCCGCGCGGTGGCGCTGACGACGTTGCTGCTGGTCCAGCGCTGGCTGGCGACGCCCCGGCTGGACGGGGCGGAGCTGGTGGTGCTCACCCGCGGCGGCGCCGGCAGCGGACCGGCCGACCTCATCGCCGGGGCGGTGTGGGGACTCGTGCGCTCGGCGCAGGCCGAGGTGCCCGGGCGCATCCGGCTGCTCGACGTGGACGCCACGGCGGCCTCGGCCGGTGCCCTGGCGGCTGCGCTGACCCGCGCCGAGCCGCAGGCCGTGCTCCGCGACGGCGCGTACCTGCTGCCCGCGCTGGCCCCGGTGCCCGCCGCGGCCCCCGCTGCGGACCTCGCCGCGGACCCCGACATGCTCGACACGGCCCCCGACACGGCCCCCAGCGCTGTCCGCGACACTGCCGCCGGCCCGTACCCGCTCGACCCGGACGGCACGGTGCTGATCACCGGCGGCGCCGGTGGCCTGGGCGCCCTGCTGGCCCGGCACCTGGTCACCGCCCGCGGGGTGCGCCACCTGGTGCTCGCCGGGCGGCGCGGTCCGGACGCCCCCGGCGTCACCGAGCTGGCCGCCGAGCTGACCGCGGCCGGCGCGGCGGTGGACCTGGTCGCCTGCGACACCACCGACCGCTCGGCGGTGGCCGCGCTGCTCGACCGGATCCCGGACGCGCACCCGCTCACCGGGGTCGTGCACGCCGC
>JASLAP010000626.1 GCA_030147065.1 Pseudonocardia sp.
GGTCCTCATGGCGGTGTTCGCGCCGCTGGCGGTGGCGCTCTACCAGCGCCGCACCTGAGGGTCGGGAACGGTGGGGTCAGTGTCCGGCGGCAGGGGTGGCCGGCACCACCGCTGCCCCGACCGCCCGCCGCGAGCTGCCCCGGCCCGACGGCCTGGCGCACCTGCGGCGGGCGGTCGGGGCAGCGGTGGTGCCGGCCACCCCTGCCGCCGGACACTGACCCCACCGTTCCCGACCCTCAGGTGCGGCGCTGGTAGAGCGCCACCGCCAGCGGCGCGAACACCGCCATGAGGACCGCGCTGGAGATCAGGGCGGCGGTGGCCGGGCCGGCCACCGGCCCGCCGGTGAACAGCCCGCGCACCGCGTCGGCGACCTTCGACACCGGGTTGATCTCGACGAACGCCCGCAGCCAGGACGGCATGGTCTCGGCCGGCACGAACACGTTGCTGCCGAAGGTGAGCGGCAGCATGATCAGCGCGCCGATGCCCTGCACCGAACGCGGTTCGCGGACCACCATGGCCAGCGCGGTGAACACCCAGCACAGCGCGAAGGCGAACACCATGACCAGCGCGAACCCGGCCACCACCGACAGCGGGTCGGTGCCGAACCGGAAGCCCAGCACCGTCCCGAGCACCACCATGATCAGCCCGGAGACCAGGTAGCGGACCAGGTCGGCGCCGATGGCCCCGAGCAGCGGGGCCGACCGCGGGATCGGCAGGCTGCGGAACCGGTCGAAGATCCCGGTCTTGAGGTCGTCGGCCAGCGCGGTGCCGGTGCCGGCGGAGGCGAACACGATGGTCTGCACCAGCACCCCGGGCAGCGCGAACTGCAGGTAGGTGCTGCTGTCGCCGGCGATGGCGCCGCCGAAGACGTAGACGAACAGCATCAGGAACACGATCGGCTGCAGGGTGACGTCGAGCAGCGCCTCGGGCGAGCCGATGGTCTTGACCAGCCCGCGCCAGGCCAGCGTGGCGCCGTGGCGCAGGGTCGCCGGCAGGACCGGGCCCGGCGGCGCACCGGGGTGCTCCGTCCCGGGGGTCGCACCGCCGGTCGTGAGGGTCGTGGTGGTGCTCATGCTGCGGCCTCCTCGGGCTGCTCGGGGACCTCGGTGCGGTGGCCGGTGAGGGTGAGGAACACGTCGTCGAGGCTGGGCAGGCGCAGCCCCAGCTCGGCGACGGCGACGCCGGCCGCGTCGAGCCGGGCCCCGGCCAGGTGCAGCAGGGCGGTGCCGGTGGCCGGTACGACGACCTCGCCGCCGGACCCGACGACCGGTTCCGCGCCGGGGACCAGCTCGCCGACCAGCGCCGCCACCCGCGGGAGGTCCGTCCGGTCGAGCGGGCGCACGTGCAGCCGGGTGCCGCCGACCTCGGCCTTGAGCGAGGCGGGGGTGCCCGCGGCGATCACCCGGCCGCGGTCGAGCACCACCAGGTCGTCGGCCAGCTGGTCGGCCTCCTCCAGGTACTGGGTGGTCAGCAGCACGGTGACGCCGTCGGCGGCGAGCGCGCGCACGCTGTCCCAGACCTCGTTGCGGTGCCGCGGGTCCAGCCCGGTGGTCGGCTCGTCGAGGAACAGCACGTCGGGGCGGCCGACCAGGCTGGCGGCCAGGTCGAGGCGCCGGCGCATGCCGCCCGAGTAGGTGCGCACCCGGCGTCCGGCGGCGTCGGTCAGCTCGAACCGGTCGAGCAGTTCGGCGGCCCGGCGGCGGGCCGCGGCCCGCGGCAGGTCCAGCAGCCTGGCGACCAGCACCAGGTTGTCGGTGCCGGTCAGGGCCTCGTCGACCGCGGCGTACTGGCCGGTGAGCCCGATCCGGCGGCGGACGGCGGCGGGGTCGGCGACCACGTCGTGGCCGAGCACGGTCGCCCGCCCGGTGTCGGGGCGCAGCAGGGTGGCGAGGACGCGGACGGTGGTGGTCTTGCCCGAGCCGTTGGGCCCGAGCAGGCCGAGCACGGATCCGCGGCGGGCGACGAGGTCGATGCCGGCCAGGGCGGTGGTCGACCCGAAGGTCTTGCCCAGCCCGGAGACGTCGATGACGGTGTTCATGCCGACGAGGCTGCACCGGCCCGCTGATCCGGCCCTGACACCACCCTGACGCCACCGCTGACCGCGCTGACGCCGCCGGTTCTCAGTAGCGGCTGACGCCGGCCGGCCCGCGGTGCCCGTGGAGGTCGTTCGCGAGCCGGCCGAGCGTCGTGTGCGGACTCCCCGCGGGGTCCCCCGACCCCACCCGCACGGCGCTCACGTTACGCGCTGCGATCGCCGGGGGTATCGGTCGAAAGGTTGACATCGGCCTCCACCGGAGGTCGCAGGCCGTCCCGGACCACCGCGGCGATCCGGTCCAGCGCGGCCGGGTCGGGGGCCTCCCGCGCGGCCTGCAACAGCGCCTTGAGCAGCACGATCAGGTCCTCCACCCGGATGCCGCCGCGGACCGCACCGGCCTGCTGGGCACGCCGCAGCAGCACGTCGAGCGCCCGGTGCAGGTCGGCGACCGCGGCCGCGACACCGGCGGCACCGATCCCCGCGAAGGCGTCGGGGAGGTCGCGCTTGGTGACGGCCCCGTCGCTCAACCGGGCCAGGAAGCCGTCGAACGCGGCGCCGGCGTCGGCCGCGTCGGCCAGCGCCTCGGCGGCCTCGACCAGCTCGCGCACCCTGGCCGCGGTGACCGCCTCGAACAGCGCCTCCTTGGTCGGGAAGTGCCGGTAGACGGTGCCCGGGCCGACGCCGGCCCGGGCGGCGATCTCGTCGAGCGGGACGGCGATGCCGGACTCGGCGAACAGCTCGCGGGCCGCCGCCAGCACCCGGTCCCGGTTGCGCCGGGCGTCGGCGCGCAACGGCCGGTCAGCCATCGACCTTGCTAATCGGGGCGCGCGTTCCGTATCGTCGAAGCGGGGTCATCGTTCCGATTCTAGGAGGTCGCACCCATGAGCCGTACCCCGCGCGAGGTCGCCGAGCAGGTCGCCCGGATGGTCGCCGGCGAGGACGTCGTGTTCGCCGACCTGTTCGCCGCCGACGGCGTGCTGCGCTACCCCTTCGCCCCGCCCGGCCTTCCCGGCGAGCTGGCCGGGCGGGAGGCGGTGCGGGCGCACTACCGGCGCGCCGCCGAGCACGGTCGACTGCTGGAGATCGAGGGGGTGGACACCGTCATCCGGGAGACCGACGACCCGGAGGTGGTGGTGACCGAGATCGAGCACCACGGCCACTCGCACGCCACCGGCGGCCCCTACCGGTTCCGCGCCCTCGGCGTCGTCCGGGTCCGCGACGGCGAGATCGTCTCCTACGACGACTACCTGGACCCGATCGCCATGGCCACGATCCTCGGCCGCACCCCCGACCTGATCTCCGCCCTCACCGCGACCCCCTGACGACCACCCACCCCCTGACGTCAGGAAAGCCACTTTCAGGACCGGATCCGTCCTGAAAGTGGCTTTCCTGCCATCCGGGGTGCGGGCGCGCGCTACATGTGGCGGATGGTGGGCCAGAGGTCGGACCAGGCGGCGGTGCGGCCCTCCAGCAGGAAGATCGGGGCGCCCTGGGCGAGGTTCGCGACCCGCTGGTCGTTGTCCAGGGCGCCGACCCGGGTGACGGTGGTGAAGGCCGGCGCCAGTGCGGTCGGGTCACCGACGTACAGGACCGCGCCGGAGTCCTCCAGCGGCGTCCCGAACCAGGCCGCCCCGCGGTGCGCGCTGTAGGAGCGCAGCTGCGGCGCGTACTGCTGGATCGCCGAGACCGTCCAGTAGTCCCCGGTCACGACGATCGCGTCGCGGGCGGTGTCCGGCGGCAGGGCGTCGTGCACGGCGACCACGTCGGCGACCATCTCCGGCCAGCCGATCTCGTCGCGCTGGAAGTTGCCGATCTGCAGCGGCTGGTCGGCGTGCGTGGACGCCGGATAGACCGGCAGCACCCCGATCCCGATCACGAGCACCGCGCTGAGCAGGTAGACCGGCCAGGTCGGTACCCACCGCCACCAGATCGCCGGCCGGTCGCGCTCGATCCCGACCGCGGACGCCGCCCAGATCAGCGGGAACATGCCGAGGACGTAGTAGGGGCGGCCGCCGGTGGCCATGAAGACCGCGGTCACGCCGAGGACGGTGATCCCGAGGAAGCGCAGCTGCGGGTCGCGCAGCAGCCTGATCGTGCCGTGCACGGCCAGCACCGTGCCGATCAGCAGCCCGCCCAGCAGGGCCAGCGGCAGGAACCCGAGCGCGCCCCCGGCGTAGACGCTCTCCGCCGCGACGACCCGGCCCATCTCCAGCTGCGGCCACCCGTTGTTCGCCTGCCAGATCAGCGTGGGCACGCTCGCCAGCACCGCCACCGCACCGCCGGCCCACAGCGCCGGACGGCGCAGCATCTCCCGCGGCCCGACGACCAGCACGGCCACGATCGCGACCAGCCAGAACGCCACGATCAGGAACTTGACCTGCAGCGCCACCGCGGTGACCAGCCCGGCGGCGAACAGCAGCCGGTCGGCGCGGGTGCGCAGCCAGCGCACCAGCAGCAGGGTGACCGCCGTCCACAGCACCGGGTCGAACGTCGAGGTGGCCAGCAGGTGCCCGCCGGCCAGGTAGAGCGGCGCGACGGCGAGCGCTCCCGCGGTGAGCAGCTGCGCCCGCCGGCCCCCGCCGAGCTCGCGGGCCAGCAGCGCGGCCAGCACGACCCCGACCACCGCGATCAGCGTGGCCGGGATCCGCAGCACGGCCACCGACCCCGGCGCGATGGTGTCCATCAGCAGCGCGATCAGCGGGATCAGCGGCGGCTGGTCGGCGTAGCCCCAGTCCAGGTGGTGGCCGGCGGCGACGAAGTACAGCTCGTCGCCGAAGTAGCCGTAGCGCCCGCTCACCGCGGTGAGCAGCACGGCCACGGCCGCGGCCAGGCCGAGCACCGGCCCGCGGGCGAACGCCGGCACGGCGTCGGTCGTCGGCGGTCGGTCGGGTGAGGTGGTGGTCGGGTCCCCCGTCGTCATGCGCCCGACGCTAGGGCCGGGCCGGCACCCGCCGATTCGGTCGACCAGCGAGCCCGCGGTCCACTGATCGGTTGACCCCGTCCTCCACCCCGCGCCGGGCCACCCGGGCCGCCGCCCGGGCCAGCGCGGCCACCGCGGGCGATCTGCTGTCCTGCGGCCAGGCCAGCACCAGCGTCGTGGGCGCCGCATCGCGGATCGGGACGCAGGCCAGCGCCCTGGGCACGACCCCGACCGCGGACGCCGGCACGACGACGACGCCGCGCCCGGAGCTCACGAGTTCGATCAGCTCGGCGTGGTCGCCGATCAGCGGCCGGTCCGCGGACGCCGGATCGGGAGCGGACTCCGGCCAGCGCGGGAGGTGCTCCGCGCGCAGGTCGGCCAGCTCGACGGCGTCCCGACCGGCCAGCGGGTGGCCCGGACCCAGCACGACGACCTGTGGCTCGGTGCGCAGGTCCTCGGTGTCCAGGCCGGTGAGGTCGTTGCTCGGGCGGTGCAGCAGGGCGGCATCCGCGCGACCGTCGTGGAGCATGGCGACCCGCTCGGAGGCGCTGCGCACGACCTCGACCGGCAGGGCACCGGCCTCGGCCCGGTACTCCGCGAGGATCTGCGCCAGCATCCCGGCGTCCGAGCCGGCCTTGCAGGCCAGCATCAGCCGCGGATCGCGGCGGCCGGTTCGCCGGGCCCGCCGGGTCGCCCCGGCCACCGCGGCCAGCGCCCGCCGGCCGTCCCGCAGCAGCACCTCGCCCGCGGCGGTCAGCGCGACCTGGCGGCTGGAGCGGAGCAGCAGGGTGACCCCGATCCGGCGCTCGAGCCGGCGGATCGCCCGCGACAGCGGCGGCTGGGTCATCCCCAGCCGGGCCGCGGCCCGGCCGAAGTGCAGCTCCTCGGCGACCGCGACGAAGTAGCTCAGCTCGCGGGTCTCGACCAGGTCCGCCGCATCCATGCCGGCAGGATATCGCCGCGGTCCGCATCGGACCTGGTCGCCGCAGGTCAGCACTGGTCTGCTGGCCACATGAGCGAACACAGCGGAACGGTCGCACTGGTCACCGGCGCGACCAGGGGGATCGGCCGGGCGATCGGTGAGCAGCTCGGCGCGCTGGGGATGACGGTGCTGGTCGGCGCGCGCGACCCGCGGCGCGGGGCGGAGGTGGCCGACGAGCTGCGGGCCGGCGGGGCCGACGCGCACGGCGTGCACCTGGACGTCACCGACGCCGGCACGGCCGCGGCTGCGGCGGCGTGGATCGACGAGCGCCACGGCCGGCTGGACGTGCTGGTCAACAACGCCGGCATCTCCGGTGGGCTGACCGGGCAGTCCCCCGGCGCCCTCGACCTCGACCTGGTGCGGGCGGTGTTCGAGACCAACGTGTTCGGGGTGGTCGCGGTGACCGAGGCGGTGCTGCCGCTGCTGCGCCGCTCCGCGCACCCCCGGATCGTCAACATGACCTCGGGCATCGGGTCGCTGACCCGGATGCAGGACCCGCGGGACCGGTTCGCCGCGCTGCCGGCCTCGCTGGCCTACTCGCCGTCGAAGACCGCGCAGAACCAGGTGACCGTGCAGTACGCGAAGGCCCTGCGGGCCGACGGCGTCCTGGTCAACGCGGCCGACCCGGGCCCGTGCGCGACCGGCTTCAGCGTGGCGTTCCCCGGTCTGACCCGCACCGCCGCCGACGGCGCCGCCATCGCCGTCCACCTGGCGATCCTGGATGACGACGGCCCCACCGGCACGTACGTCGCCGACACCGGCCCCGTCCCGTGGTGAAGCCCCGGTGCGCGGTGGTCCGGGCCCGGGCGGGACCTTCCGCGCACGACCCGGTCAGGCCTCGGCGCGCTCGGCGGCCTCCAGCCACTCCAGCTCGACGGTCTCCCGCTCGGCGACGACGGCTTTGAGCTCGCGGTCGAGGTCGAGGAGCCGGTCGGGGTCGGTGGCCGCCGCGGCCAGCTTCGCGTGCAGGTCGGCCTCGCGGCGCGTCAGGGTCTGCATGCGGCGCTCCAGGCGGGAGGCCTCCTTGCGCGCGGCCCGCTGCTCGGCGGCGCTGGACGCCGGCTTGGCCGGGGTCGGGCCCGACGGGGCCGCGGTGAGGCCGTTGACCTGGGCCGAGGCTCCGCCACGGCGCTGCAGGTACTCCTCGATGCCGCCGGGCAGGTGGGTGATCTGCCCGTCGCCCAGCAGCGCGACGACGGTGTCGCAGGCCCGTTCGACCAGGTACCGGTCGTGGCTGACCACGATCAGCGTGCCGGCCCAG
>JASLAP010000644.1 GCA_030147065.1 Pseudonocardia sp.
GCTCGACGAGCACCTCTCCGAGGGCCGGCTCGGCGTCGACGAGTACGGCGAGCGGTCGGCCGTCGCGGCCAACGCCACCACGGTCGACGAACTGCGCGCGCTGTTCACCGACCTCCCCGAGCCGCACCCCCCGCTGCCCGGCCCGCCCGTGCCGGTGGTGCTCGGCGACGCCGATCCCGCGCCGCGCTCGGGCGGGTTCCTCGAGGAGTGGGGCCCGCGGCTGGTGCTGCTCGCGCCGCTGATCGCGGTGGCGCTGTTCCTGATCATCAGGAACCCGGTGGTCTTCCTGCTGGTGCCGGCGGCCGGGGTGCTGCTGTGGAGCCGCCGCCGCTGACCAGGCCTCAGGTCAGGTCGACGAGGAAGGCCACTTCGGACGG
Organism: Pseudonocardia sp.; assembly: GCA_030147065.1. GTDB lineage: Bacteria > Actinomycetota > Actinomycetes > Mycobacteriales > Pseudonocardiaceae > Pseudonocardia. Next base: position 378 of record JASLAP010000644.1, read on the forward strand.
GTCGTACCAGGCCAGGTCCTGGTCCTCGGCCTCGCCGACCAGGAACTCGGCGTCCAGGTCGCCCATGTCCGCGGAGTCCACCGCGGCGGCGGCCTGCCGCACCGCGTAGGCGGCCTCCTCGGTGTCGACGTGCACCGAGGCGATCTTCTCCATCGGCACCCCGCCGCTGATCCGGACCGCGCCGTCGTCGAGGTCGGGGCGCAGGGTGACGTCGTCGAGGTCGGCGACCACGACCACGCGGCGGGCCGGGGTGGCGTCCTCACCGAGCCCGAACTCCACGGCCAGCAGCCGCAGCGACGCCCTGGCCGCCTCGCTGAGCGCGACGTACTCCAGTTCCTCGTCGTCGCCGCTGGTGTAGGCCTCGCGCAGGCGCGGGGTGAGGGCGAACGCGGTGCCGCCGATCGGCTCCAGCACCCCGTTCTTGACCATCGTGCGCAGCATCGGCCAGGTGGCCGGGACGTAGACCCGCATCGCCCCGGGGCTGCCCAGCTCGGCGTCCAGCTCGTCCATCAGCCCACCGTCGCGAGGAGCTCGTCGAGGGCCTCGTCGACCATCCCGGCCAGCACGTCCACATCGGACATGGCGTCCCGGTCGCCGTTGAAGCCGTAGAAGACGCCGCCGTCGTAGGAGGTCAGCCCGATGGCCAGCGCCTGGCCCTTGGCCAGCGGCACCACCGGGAACATCTCCAGCATCCGGGCGCCGGCGGCGTAGAGCGGGAACTGCGGTCCCGGCACGTTCGTCACCACCAAGTTGAAGATCCGCTTCGAGATCCCGCTCGCGGCGCGGGCGCCCAGTGCGTGCAGGGTAGGCGGTGCGAACCCGCCGATGCGGACCAGGGTGTCCGCGCCGACGGTCTGCGCGCCCGCGGTGTGCGCGCGCATCGCGTGGGTGACCTGGTGCAGCCGCACCACCGGGCTGGGCTCGCCCACCGGCAGGTCCACGATGAACGACGAGACCCGGTTGCCGGACGTGCCCGGGCTCGCCGAGCTGGGCACGTCGGCCTGCCCGCGGACCGACAGCGGCACCATCGCCCGCAGCCGCGACGACGAGGTCACCGGCTCGCCGCGGGACAGCAGCCAGTTGCGCATCGCGCCGGACACCACGCTCAGCACCACGTCGTTGACGGTGCAGCCGTGCTCGGCCCGGATCTTGCGGTAGCTCTCCAGCTCGGTGCGGGCGATGGCGAACCGGCGCTGGGTGGAGATGTCGACGTTGAGCGGGGTGCCCGGGGCCGGCCGGCTGGCCGTGCGGGCCATCGAGAACAGCTCGGTCGCGGCGCCGGCCAGCTTGCCGACGGTGGCCATCGCGTCGCCGGCGGCCACCCGCACGTTGTCCACGATCTCGCCGGGCCGGGCCACCGCCTCGGTGACCGCGCCCAGCACCAGTTGCGCCGCGCTGGGCTCGGGCCGCGGCATCCACAGCTCCTCGGCCACCACCCGCGGCTCGGCCGAGACGTCCAGGATCACCTGGCCGATGTCGATCGCGCTGATCCCGTCGACCATCGCCTGGTGGGTCTTGGTCAGCACCGCGGTGCGCCCCCGCGCCAGCCCCTCGACCAGGTACATCTCCCACAGCGGGCGGGTGTGGTCCAGCGGGCGCGACATCAGCCGGGCGACCAGCTCGGTGAGCTGGGCGTCCGAGCCCGGCTTGGGCAGCGCCGAGCGGCGGACGTGGTAGGCGACGTCGAAGTCCGGGTCGTCGATCCACACCGGACGGGCCAGGTTGCCCGGCACGTACCGGACCTTCTGCCGGTACCGCGGCACCAGCGCGATGCGCTGCTCGATCAGCTCGACCAGCCGGTCGTAGTCGAAGCCGGCCCGCGGCCTCCGGAAGATCGACACCGCCCCCACGTGCATCGGGGTGGTCGGTGCTTCGAGGTAGAGGAACGAGGCGTCGAGGGCGGAGAGCCGGGGTGGCATGACCCGATCCTAGGAGCCCCTGGCCCCGTCGCGCCGCCGCCGACCGGCCCGGGTACCGCTCCATATAGTGGCCCGATGCCCGGCGAGCGGTCCCCGAAGGACACCTTCATCACCGTCTACGGGCGCAAGCCGGTGCTGGAGGCGCTGGACGACGGCGCGCTGCGGGTCGACAAGGTCGTCCTGGCCGAGGGGCTGCGCGGCGAACCGGTCCGGGCGATCCTCAGCGCCGCCCGCGACCGCGGGGTGCCGGTGCAGCGGGCCAGCGCGCACCGGGTCAAGGTGCTGGCCGGCAACGGCCGCCACGACCAGGGCGTGCTGGCCGACGTCGTCGCGCCGCGGATGGCCCCGGTGGACGACTTCCTCGACGAGCTGGACGGGCCGGCGGCGGTGCTCGTCCTGGACCGGGTGACCAACCCGGCCAACGTCGGCATGATCCTGCGCACCGCCACCGCCGCCGGGCTGGCCGGCGTGCTGCTCCCCCGCCGCGGCGTCCCGGCCATCGACCCGCTGGTGGTCAAGGCCTCCGCGGGGGTGGCGTTCCGGGCCCCGGTGCTGCGCGCGGCGACCGCCGAGGAGGGCTGCGCGGCCCTGCGCGACGCCGGGTTCGGGGTGTACGGCCTGGCCGCGGGCGGCCCCTCCCTGCTCGACGCCGACCTGCCCCCGCGGGTGGCGCTGGTGCTGGGCAACGAGACCGACGGCCTGTCCGACGCGGTGCGGGCGCGGTGCGACGGCACCCTGGCCATCCCGATGGCCGGCGGCGTGGAGTCGCTCAACGTGGCCAGCGCGGCCGCGGTCGCCGCGTTCGAGCTCCGCCGCCGCTCGACCTGACCCGCCGGAAGACCCGGTGCGGCACCACTCGACCCGAGCGGGTCGGACGGGTGGGCCGGTGCGCTGCTCGCCGGCGATCTGAGCACGGCCGCGGCGGCGCCGAGCGCTTACGGTGGTGCGCGTGGTGAAGCGCCGGATCCCCCGCCCGTCCGAGCTGACCGAGCTGCTGCGGCCGGCCCCGTTCGTCCGCGATGCCACGCAGCGGCGGCTGCTGCGCGCGGCGAGCATCGCCGACCTGCGCACCATCGCCCGGCGCCGCACGCCGCGGGCGGTGTTCGACTACACCGACGGCGCTGCGGACGGCGAGCTGTCGCTGCGCCGGGCCCGCGACGCGTTCGCCCGGCTGGAGTTCATCCCGTCCGTGCTCCGGGACGTGTCCGAGGTGGACACCTCCCGGGAGATCCTCGGCCGGCGCTCCACCCAGCCGTTCGCGCTGGCCCCGACCGGTTTCACCCGGATGATGCACCACGAGGGCGAGCGCGCGGTGGCGTCGGTCGCCGGGCAGGCCGGCATCCCGTTCACGCTGTCCACGATGGGCACGACGACGATCGAGGACGTCGCCGCCGCCGCCCCGGACACCCGCAGGTGGTTCCAGCTCTACCTGTGGCGCGACCGCGCGCCGGGCAAGGACCTGGTGCAGCGGGCCGCCGCGGCCGGCTACGACACGATCATGCTGACCGTGGACACCCCGGTCGGCGGGGCCCGGCTGCGCGACGTCCACAACGGGCTGTCCATCCCGCCGGCGCTGTCGGTGCGCACGTTCGTCGACGGGGCGCTGCACCCCAACTGGTGGTTCAACCTGCTGACCACCGAACCGCTGACCTTCGCCAGCCTGCAGTCCACCGACGGCACCGTGGCCGAACTGATCAACCGGGTGTTCGACCCCGCGCTGACCATGGCCGACGTCGAGTGGCTGCGCGCGAGCTGGGACGGCAAGCTCGTGGTCAAGGGCATCCAGAGCGTCTCCGACGCCCGCCGGGTGGTCGACGCCGGCGCCGACGCGGTGCTGCTGTCCAACCACGGGGGCCGCCAGCTCGACCGCGCGCCGGTGCCGCTGGAGCTGATCCAGCCGACGGTCGACGCGGTGGGCGACCGGGCCGAGGTGCTGGTCGACACCGGCATCACGCACGGCGCGGACATCGTGGCCGCGGTCGCGCTGGGCGCCCGGGCCGCCCTGGTCGGGCGGGCCTACCTCTACGGGCTGATGGCCGGCGGCCGCGCCGGGGTCGAGAAGGCGGTGGCGATCCTGGCCGCGGAGGTCGTCCGGACGCTGCAGCTGATCGGCGTGGACAGCGTCGACGAGCTGCGCCCTTCGCACGTCCGTCTGCGGCCGAGCGGATGACGCTCCGACTGGCGGGGCAGCGGCCGCGGGTCCAGGCTGACCGCCATGGTGGATTTCAACCAGGCCAAGCAGTTCGCCGACCAGCACGACGAGCAGGTCGACCAGGGATTGGACAAGGCCGGTGAGGCGGCCAAGGGCCGGTTCGCCGGCCAGGAGCAGCACATCGACACCGGGGTCGACAAGGCGCAGGAGATGACCGGCCAGGGCGACACCACCCGGGGCGCCGACGAGCAGCCGCCCGCGGAGCAGCCGCCCGCCTGACCCGCCGATCCCCGGATCGCCTGTCGCCGGCACTACTCGGACCACCCGGCCCGGTGGGGCGAGCAACCCTATCGCCCCACCGGCCGGCCGGACGGCGTTCCCGTCCGACCTGAGCGAGCGACACACTCGCTCCACCCGACCGAACGAACAACACTCTCGTCCCACCGGTCGGCCTGCCGGTCCTCTCTCGCCCGACCGCGTGCCCTGGCCGCCGCCGAGGTGGCCGGGCGAGAACTGAGGCGCTGATCCGGGCGTTTGCTCAGAAGCGGCGGAGAAAGGCGTCCACGGCGAGGTCCCAGCGGCGGTCGCGGGACTCCGGCGTGCTGCCCAGCCAGCCGGCCCGCTCCTGCGCGGCCAGCCCCTGCGCCAGCGCGAGCAGCACGTGGGCCAGGTCGACCGGGTCGCCGTCGAGCAGCCCCGCCCGCACCGCCCGGCGGACGCCGTCGACCAGATGGGCCCGGGTCGACGCCCCCGCGGCGAGCTCCTCGGGGCCCGGCTCGAACTCGGCGAACGGCCGGGAGAACATCACCTCGGCCAGCGCCGGGCTGTCCCGCGCGAAGTCCCGGAACGCCCGCAGCGCAGCAGCCAGGTCGGCGCGCGGGTCGTCGGTGGGCGGGAGCTCGGCGAACCGGGCGCGCAGCCGGCGGAACCCCTCGTAGAACACCTCGCGGACCAGCCCGGACTTGTCGCCGAACAGCTCGTAGACCGCCGGCACCGAGGTCCCGGCCCCGGCGGCGACGCCACGGGTGGTGAAGCCCTCGACGCCGCGCTCGTCCAGCGTCGCGACGGCCACCCGGAGCAGGCGCTCGCGCAGCTCCGGGGTGCGCTGCTTGGCTCTGGGCACGTCACCTCCAGGACTGACCGGCATCGCACCGCGCACACCCCGCGGTCGCGGCGCACACGTCAGGGCGTGTGCGCGGTGGCTGTCAGGTGTGCGCGGCCGAGCGGGCGGCGACGAGGTCGGCGAGACCCGAGCGGAGGGCGGCCAGGGTGTCGGCCCGGGCGCGCAGCTTGGTGTCGGCGTGCGCGGCGGCGTCCAGCCCGGTCGCCGCGGCCGCCGCCCAGGCGTGCGCGGTGCCCAGCAGCGCGTCCGGCTCGACGGCCTCGTGCAGGAAGCCGGCCTGCACGGCCTCGTCCGGTCCGAAGACCGCAGCCATGGTCGCGGCGCGGTCGGCCGCGGAGGGCGTGAGCCGGTAGCGCAGGATCGCCAGCGCCGGCGCCGGCACGCTCAGCCCGATCGCCACCTCGTTGGCGGCGAACCGGGCCGATCCCCGGGCCCCGATCCGCAGGTCGGCCGAGAGCAGCAGGAACGTGCCCATCGCGATGGCGTGGCCGGGCGCCGCGGCGACCACCGGGCGGGGGAACGACAGCACCCGCTCGGCCAGCTCGAAGCCCTCGCGCACCATGGCGAGTGCCTCGACCGCGTCGCCGCCGCGCAGCGTGCGCAGGTCGAACCCGCCGGAGAACACCCCCGCCCGCCCGGTGAGCAGGACCGCGGCCCGGTCCTGCTCGGCCCGGTCGAACGCCGCGCGCAGGTCGCCGAGCATCGCCCGGGACAGCGCGTTGACCTTGCCGTCGTCCATCGTCACCGTGGCCACGCCGTCGTCACCCAGCCGGTAGGACACCCGATCACCCATGCCCACCGGTCTATCGGAACGACGTTTCGAAATCAAGGTACGAATCGCTCGGCGGCGGTCGCGGCCAGGTAGCTGCGCTCCCCCGGCCGCTCGGTCGGCAGCGGGTCGCGCCGGCGGATCTCGTCCACGGTGAACCCGGCCGCGTCGAGGGCGTCGACCAGTTCCAGCTCGGTGTGCAGGGTGCAGGTGACCGGCAGCCCGGCGGCGCCCGGCGCGGTGAACGCCCCGGTGCCGATGTGCGCCGAGACCAGCAGCGGCGCACCGGGGCGCAGCACCCGGCGCAGTTCGGCGAGGAAGCCGGCAGCGCCGGTCGGGGCACGTGGTGCAGCACCCACAACGCGATCAGCCCGCCGCAGGTCCCGGTGCGCAGCGGCAGGTGGGCGCCGTCGCCGCCGACGAGCGGGAGGTCGGGCTCGCGGCGGCGGGCGACCGCGCGCATCCCGGCCGCCGGCTCCACCCCGACGACCCGGTGGCCGCGACGCGCGAGGTACGCCGCGACGTGTCCCGGACCGCACCCGAGGTCGACCACGGACCCAACCGCCCCGGCCGCCAGCGCGCCCACCATCTCCCGGTCGACCGCGAGCTCGCCGAACGGGTCGGCGAAGGTCACCGCGTACTGCTCGGCCATGTCCGAGTAGGTCCGCCGGACGAGGACCCGGTCGTCCGTCACCGCGCTCCACCTCCACCCGCGCCGGCCCGCCCGGCCGGCAGGTCCAGCAGGATCTCCAGGTCGGTGACGGTCGTCGTGGCGTAGCGGTCGTGGTGCACGGCCACCGCGCCGGCCGCCCGCGCACCGCGCACGTTGCGCGGGCTGTCGTCGACGACGACGCACTCCGCCGGCGCCCGCCCCAGCATCACCGCCACCCGCCGGTAGACCTCCGGATCGGGCTTGCGGACCCCGATCGCC
>JASLAP010000297.1 GCA_030147065.1 Pseudonocardia sp.
GCTGCGCGCCGCTCCGCGAGGCGGCGGATCAGCGGATCCTGCGGGAGCACCGGCGCACCCCGTCCGGGCACTGCTCGGCGCCGAGCTGCGGGCGGCCCGGCTACGGCAGCCAGGACTACGAAGTGTTCCCGTGCGGGGCGCGGGCCCTGGCCGAGCACGCCCGCGCGCTGCACCGCGCCGCCGGCAGTAGCACCTGACGGCCGCCACTAATCAACGCCGGGCTGGGGGCACCGGATCGCCGCACAGGGCACATCCCGGGCCACCTCAGGCCACACCCCCGCGACCACCGCGTCGATGGCCGGCTTGAGTCTCGGTGGGTGGGGCGGGAGTCACTCTCGTTTCGCTGAGTGCGGCGAGAGTCGCTTTCGTCTCGCTGAGTGGGGCGAGAGTGACTCTCGGCGCGTCAAACCGCGCCGGCCCTCCGCCCCGACTTCACAGCGCCATGGCGTCGGTCCACAACCTCGCGGACCGGCCGGTCAGGACGTCGAGCAGGGCGCCGGCTTGGGCGTCGGTGAGCGAGGCGACGTAGTCGACCACCGCCCGGCCGCGGGCCAGGCGGGAGACCTCCGAGGCGGGCACCTCGCCGGCATCGGCGAGGCGGGTGAACTCGCCGCGGGCCAGTTCGACCAGGTCGTGCAGCCGGGGCGGGAGGGACGGCGGGTCGGCGGCGCGGCCGTCGGCCAGCCAGTCGTGCAGGGCCCCGATCAGCGCGGTCACCACGGTGGCCTGCCCGCGCTGGTGGGAGGCCAGGTCGGCGCGCAGCAGCACGAACCGCTGGTGGACGAACTTCAGCACCGCCACCTCGTGCCACTGCTCGACCCCCAGCACCACGTGCGCGGCGCGGACCGGCGGGTCGGCGAGCACCCGCACCCCGCCGACCAGCCGCGACGTCCAGCGCGCGGAGAACTCGGCGACCGCCCGCTCGGCGGCCATCGACCCGTCGAACGGGCCGACCAGCAGGCCGTCGGCCAGCTCGGCGCGCACCCGGGCCACCGCGGCGGCGAACGCGTCGTCGTCGAAGATCCAGACGTCGCGCTCGGCCATCCGGCGGCGGAGGCGCTCCAGGGAGCTGCCCGGTCCGGCGGCCGGCCCCGGCCCGCCGCTGCGGCGGCCGTCCTGCCAGCAGCGGAGCTCGGCGGCCACCCCGGCCTGCTGGAGGACCCCGACCCGGTGGAAGTCCTCGATGTCGTGGATGGCGTAGGCGACGTCGTCGGCGGTGTCCATCACCGCGGCCTCGACGGTCTGCTGCCAGTCCCCGACCGGGAAGTGCCGGCGGCAGTCGAGCAGCTCGTCCAGCTCGGTGCGGTAGGCGGAGAACTTGGCCGACCCGGCGTCCGGCGCGCCGGGCAGCGGGCCGCCGCCGCGTGGCGGCAGCTCGGCGGTCGACGGGTGCGGGTCGGGGTGCCCGCGCCGGGCCCACGGGTACTTGAGGATCGCCGCGCGCACCGCCGCGGTCAGCCCCAGCCCGCCCGACCCCGGCCCGTGCAGGTCGATCGTGGTGACGATGCGGAAGCTCTGGGCGTTGCCCTCGAAGCCGTCGGCCAGCCCGAGCTGCTCGCGGGCCAGCCGGTCGAGGACCTGCTCGCCGAGGTGCCCGAACGGCGGGTGCCCGAGGTCGTGGGCGAGCGCGGCCGCCTCGACCACGTCCGGGTCGCACCCGCCCAGCGCCGCGACCTGCGCGGCGGTGGCCGGGTCGTCGCCCAGGTGCTCGGCGATGGCCCGGGCCACCTGCGCGACCTGCAGCGAGTGGGTCAGCCGGTTGTGCAGCAGCAGGCCCGAGCCGTTCGGGCTGACCACCTGGGTGACCCCGGCGAGGCGGGCGAAGAACGGGGAGGCGGCGATCCGGTCGCGGTCGACCCGGAACGGGCTCGCGGCCAGGCCCGCCCCGTGCTCGTCGGCGCCGGACGAGCGGGCGGCGCGGCCGGGGTGCGGGCTCATCGGGGCAGGCTATTGCAGCCCGGCGGGCTCACCCGGGCTCGACCGGGTGCAGCGATTGCAGCGCCACGGTCGCCCGGGCGAACCGCCAGCCGTGCTCCCGCCCGACGGCCCGGGCCGCGGCAGGCGATGATCGGGGCGCCCGGTGCGCGGGCGGACGAGGAGCGCTGATGCCGTCGTGAAGCTGGACCTGATGAAGGGCCCGGGCGACTGGGCGTCCACCGCCGCGCTGGCCCGGGCGGCAGCCGACGCCGGGCTGGCCGGGATGCTGTTCACCGAGACCAGCACGACGCCGTGGATGTCGCTGGCCATCGCCGCGACGGCCGCGCCGGAGCTGGAGCTGTCCACCGGGATCGCGGTCGCGTTCCCGCGCAGCCCGATGATCGCCGCGGCGGCGGCGTGGGAGCTGGCCGGCAACACCCGCGGCCGGTTCCGGCTCGGCCTGGGCACCCAGGTGCGGGCGCACGTGGAGCGCCGCTACGGCGCCGAGTTCGACCGGCCCGGCCCGCGGCTGCGCGACTACGTGCGCGCCGTGCGGGCCTGCTTCGACGCCTTCGCCGGCCGCGCGCCGCTGCACTACGAGGGCGAGTTCCACCGGCTCACCCTGCTGCCCGCGGCCTGGACGCCGCCGGGCCACGACTTCCCGGACGTCCCGATCGACGTCTCCGCGGTCGGCCCGTGGATGTGCGCGATGGCCGGCGAGGTCGCCGACGGCGTCCACGTCCACCCCCTGCACTCGGTTCACTACCTGCGCGAACGCCTGCTGCCGAAGGTGGCCGAGGGGGCCGCGCGGGCCGGCCGCGAGGTCTCCGACGTCGACCTGATCGTGCCGGTGTTCGTGGTCGCCGGTGACACCCCCGAGGAGCGCGCCCCGCTGCTGCGCCGCGCCCGCGAGCAGATCGCCTTCTACGGCTCCACGCGCAACTACGCCTTCCAGTTCGACGACCTGGGCTTCCCCGGGACCTCGGCCCGGCTCAACGAGCTGCTCAAGGCCGGCGACCTCGCCGGCATGCGGGACACGATCACCGAGCCGATGCTGGAGCACTTCGCGGTCGTCGGGCGCTGGGACGAGGTCGCCGACCTGCTGCGCTCCCGCTACGACGGCATCGCCGCGCGGCTGGTGACCTACCTGGCCGAGGAGTCGGTGGCCGCGGACCCGCGGGCGATGGGCCGGTGGGGGGAGATCGCCCGCGCGCTGGACCGCTGAACGGCCGGCTCAGCCCGGGTCCAGCGGCACCCGCCAGGTCAGCCGGGTGCCCGGCCGGGCCGGGTGGACGTCGAGGGTGCCGCCGCACTTCTGCGCGCGCTCCTCCAGGTTGCGCAGGCCGCTGCGGGCTGCCGTCGGGTCGATGCCGATCCCGTCGTCGGTGACGTCGATCAGCAGGTGCCCGTCGGCGGCCTCGACGGTGAGCGTGACCGCCGTGGCGTGCCCGTGCCGCACCGCGTTGCTGACCCCCTCCCGCACCACGGCCACCGCGTGCGCCCCCACCTCGGGCGGGACCAGCACGTCCACCGGGCCGGAGATCCGCACCGCGGGCGACAGCCCGGACCCGGCGGCGGCCTCGGCCGCGGTGTCCAGCAGCCGCCGGCGCAGCCCGCCCGCGGTGCCCTCGTCCAGGGTGTGCAGGTCGAAGATCGCCGTGCGGATCTCGCGGACGGTCCGGTCCAGCTCCCCGACGGCCTGGCCGACCCGCTCGCGCACCGTCGTGTCCTCGATCCGGCGCAGCGTGCTCTGCAGCTGCAGGCCGGTCGCGAACAGCCGCTGGATGACGTGGTCGTGCAGGTCGCGGGCGATCCGGTCGCGGTCGGCGAACACGTCGAGCTTGCGCTGGGTGCGGTTGCGCTCGCCGAGCGCCAGGGCCAGCGTGGCCTGGTCGGCGAACGAGGTCAGCAGCGGCACGACGCCCGGGTGGAAGGCCGCGCCGCCGTTGTGGCGCAGGGCCAGCAGCACGCCGGTCACCGTCTCCTGGGCCCGCATCGGCACCGCCACCACCGACGCGTGCGGGGTCAGCCCGGCCACACTGCTGAGCACGTCGCCCTCCGGACCGGCGAGCACGGCGGTACGCCCGTCCACGACCTCGCGCAGCACCGAGTCCGCGGAGTCCACCGCGCGGCCGAGCGCACCGGTGTCGTCCGGGCCGGCCAGCGCCCGGATCCGGAACGTGCCGCCGTCGCCGCTCGGGTCGAGCAGGATCGCGGTGGTGTCGGCGGCGGTCAGCTCCAGGGTGCGCTGGGCGATGAGGGCGAGCGCGTCGTCGTCGCTGGCCCCGGCCAGCAGCTCGCCCTGGATCTCGGCCGAGGCCGCCAGCCACCGCTGCCGGCCGCGGGCCTGCTCGAACAGGTCGGCGTTCTGCACCGCCACCCCGGCCGCCGCGGCGAGCGCCTCGACCACCACCTCGTCGCTGGCGGTGAACCCGCCCCCACCGGCCTTCTCGGTCAGGTACAGGTTGCCGAACACCGCGTCGCGGACCCGCACCGGCACGCCGAGGAAGCTGCGCATCGGCGGGTGGTTCGGCGGGAAGCCGACCGACGCCTCGTGCGCGCTCAGGTCGTCGAGCCGCAGCGGGTGCGGCTCCAGGATCAGCTGGCCGAGCAGTCCCTTGCCCTCGGGCAGCCGGCCCATGGCCGCGCGGGTCTGCTCGTCGATGCCGACGTGGAGGAACCGGGACAGCCCGCCCCCGGGGCCGAGCACCCCGAGCGCGCCGTAGCGGGCGTCGACCAGGTCGACCGCGGCCTGCACGATGCGCCGCAGCGTGGTGTCCAGGTCGAGGTCCTCGGCGATGGACAGCACCGCGTCCAGCAGGCCCTGCATGCGGTCGCGGGTCGCCATGATCTCGGTGAGCCGCTCCTGCACCTCGCGCAGCAGCTCGTCGAGCCGCATGCCGGACAGCACGTCCGGCATCGCCCGGTTCTGCCCGCCGGTCTCCTGCGTCGCCACGACCGTCCCTCCGTCACCCTGCTCGGACCCGCGAAACGTGGCACGCGGCCCGGTCGGTGGCAACCTTCCGTCGGCCCGGTCCGGGTCTTTCGACCGTATGCGAGCCCCGGGCGGCTCGGGCAACCTCGACGGAGACAGGACGACGAGGGCGGGCGGGGCGATGGACGAGGCACAGAGCGTGCTGGGGATGACCCGGCAGCAGACCGACGACGTGCTCGCCACGACGGCGCTGGCCCCGTCGCTGCACAACAGCCAACCGTGGCGGTTCCGGCTCGGCGCGCGCAGGATCGAGCTGGTCGCCGACCGCAGCCGCCGCCTCGACGTCGTCGACCCCGACGACCGCGAGCTGCGCATCTCCTGCGGCGCGGCGCTGTTCACCCTCCGCCTGGCGCTGCACGGCCAGGGCATCCGGCCGCTGGTCACCGT